>NZ_JBSGCA010000058.1:0-37514 GCF_053601535.1 Nocardia sp. NPDC004718 | reverse complement strand
GACCGCCGCTGGCGACTTCGTCGCGGACGCGGCGGCCGCGCAAACGCGAGCCGGGCCGCGAACGGAACAGGCTCGGTCTCGCTTCGCTCGAAAGACGTGGTTGCGGTGTGCTGGGTGCGTGGAGCGCTACACCGGTTGGCGGTGGCAATCAACCCGGATTCGAGGTTGCGATCCCCGTGGTTTCGCAGTGGTTTTACGGTTGGGGGGGCACTACTCGACCTCGCCACGGGCGCGGCGGCCGCGTGGGTCCGAGGCGCACCGCGAAGGAGCGATCTGTCTCACCCGGCGCGGCGCAATCGGAACGTATGCCGACTACGGGACAGGTTCGGTCTCCCTTTCTCGAAACCTGTGGTTGCGGTGCGCTCGGCGCATGGGGAGCGGAGTCGCACTACACGGATTCGCGGTGGTTCTATTGCTTGGCTGGAGCGATTTTCGACCTCGCCACGGGCACTGCGGCCGGGCGGTCCGATGCGTACCGGGAATGAGTGGCCTGTCTCACCCGGCTCGGTGGGTCGGCACGATCGTCCGCAACCGGCGCCTGTGTCGTCACGGTGGATCCGCTGGTTCGGCGACTGATTTCGTGTGGTTATCGGCGGCTCGCGGAGTGTGCCCGCAACCTGTCGCGGTGGCGGGGGCAGGGCTGGGAACCGCTATTGGATCAGCCCGTCTGGTACGGCCCGTGCCCCGCGGCGGCGAACCAGTTATAGGCTCGCGATCGTGGGAGTACCAACAGCAGTGCCGCTTTCGGAGGAGCCGGAAGTGGGCGCACGGTGGCCGAAGCGCGCTGAACAGGCCCGCTTGCACTTCGTCTCCGGTAAGGGAGGCACGGGCAAGTCGACGGTTGCCGGGGCGCTGGCCTTGGCGCTCGCCGCGGGCGGGCGCCGGGTGCTGTTGGTGGAGGTGGAGAGCAGACAATCGATCGCGCAGCTGTTCGATCTGCCGCCGCTGCCCCCGACCGAGACACGCATCGCCACCGCGGACGGCGGCGGCGAGGTGGTCGCGCTGGCGCTGGACATCGAGCACGCCTTCCTCGAATACCTGGACATGTTCTACAACCTCGGCTTCGCGGGCCGCGCGATGCGCAGGATGGGCGCCATCGAGTTCGTCACCACGATCGCGCCCGGTCTGCGCGACGTCATCCTGACCGGCAAGATCAAGGAGTGCGCGGTTCGCGTGGACAAGTCCGGCAAGCGGGTCTACGACGAGATCGTGGTCGACGCACCGCCCACCGGCCGGATCGCCGGCTTCCTCGACGTCACCAAGGCGATGGCCGAGGTGGCCAAGGGCGGGCCGATCGCCTCGCAGGCCGAGGGCGTCTCGCAGTTGCTGCATTCCGACCAGACCATGATCCATCTGGTCACGCTGCTGGAGGCGCTGCCGGTGCAGGAAACCGCCGACGCCGTCGCCGAGCTCACCGCCGCGGACCTGCGCATCGGCACCGTCATCGTGAACCGGGCGACCGAGGGCCAGCTCCCGCCCGAGCTGCGCGCCCGCGCCGCTCAGGGCGACCTGGACGCCGACGCCGTCCGGGCGGGCCTGGCCTCCGCGGGGATCAGCCTCCCCGACAGCGACTTCCAGGGGCTGCTCACCGAAACGATCGAGCACTCCGCGACTCTGCAAGCACAGGACGACAGCGCCGAAGAACTGGCGAAGGTCGA
Source organism: Nocardia sp. NPDC004718 (assembly GCF_053601535.1). Lineage (NCBI taxonomy): Bacteria > Bacillati > Actinomycetota > Actinomycetes > Mycobacteriales > Nocardiaceae > Nocardia > Nocardia sp. NPDC004718. Next base: position 35,856 of record NZ_JBSGCA010000058.1, on the reverse strand, counting down.
CATCTCCCGGCTCTACCTGCCCGCCCTGCCCGACGGAATGGACCTGGGCGGCCTGTACGAACTAGCCGAACACCTCACCGCACAGGGAGTCCGATGAGCATGCCGACCCATCCCCCGGCTGCCCCGCTCGATATTTCGCGGATCATCGCCGACCCGTCCGCGCGCGTGGTGGTCTGCTGCGGCTCCGGCGGGGTCGGCAAGACGACCACCGCCGCAGCCATCGCGCTGCGCGCCGCCGAAGAGGGGCGCAAGGTCGTGGTGCTCACCATCGACCCCGCGCGCAGACTGGCGCAGTCACTGGGCGTCGCCGACCTCGGCAACAACCCGCAGCGGGTGGCCCTGGGGCCGGAGGCCAAGGGCGAGCTGCACGCGATGATGCTCAACATGCGTCGCACGTTCGACGACATGGTGCTCGAGCACACCAGCGGAGAGAAAGCGGAGCAGATCTTCGCCAACCCCTTCTATCAGACGGTCGCCTCCTCCTTCGGCGGCACACAGGAATACATGGCGATGGAGAAGCTGGGTCAACTGGCCCATCGCGGCGAGTGGGACCTGATCGTGGTCGACACCCCGCCGTCGCGCAACGCCCTCGACTTCCTGGACGCCCCCAAGCGACTGGGCAACTTCCTCAACGGCCGGATGATCCGGGTGATCATGGCTCCGGGCCGTGGCGTGACCCGGCTCGTGACCGGCGCGATGAGCCTGGCGGTGCGCGGCGTGTCGACCGTCGTCGGAGGACAGATGCTCAAGGACGCGTCGAACTTCCTGCAATCCTTGGAGTCGTTGTTCGGCGGCTTCCAGGAGCGGGCCGAGCGCACCTTCGCGATGCTGTCGAAGCCGGGTACGCATTTCATCGTGGTGGCGGCGCCGGAACCGGACGCGCTGCGGGAGGCCTCGTTCTTCGTCGACCGCCTCTCCACCGAGCGCATGCCGCTGGCGGGCCTGGTGCTCAACCGCACCCATCCCGTGCTGAGCTCGCTACCGGCCGATCACGCGCTCACCGCCGCCGACCAGGTGGCGGACTCCGATCCGCTCACCGCGGCGGTGTTGCGGGTGCACGCCCGCCGGGTCGCCACCGACAAACGGGAACAGCATTTGCTGCACCGCTTCACCGGCGCGCATCCGCGGGTGCCGATCGTGTCGGTGACCGCGCTTCCGTTCGAGGTGTCCGATCTCGACGCGCTGCGCGTCGTCGGCGATCAGCTCACCGGCACGGCCCGCGCGACCGCCTGATACTTAGGCGTATCCGCTATTGCTCCGAACGGAAATAACAGTCCTGAAACGAAACTGAGCCCGCTTCCGCGGGCTCTGTTTCGATTTCGCCGGGGCTACATCGCCACTTGATGCTGGCGCTGGGCCTGGAAGAAATCGGCCCACGAGGTCACTTCCGGATGCTGCTTCAACAGGGCGCGACGCTGCCGTTCCGTCATGCCACCCCACACACCGAACTCGACGCGATTGTCCAGCGCGTCGGCACCACACTGCATGAGCACTGGACAGTGCCTGCAGATCGTCGCCGCTTTGCGCTGCGCCGCGCCGCGGACGAACAACTGATCGGGGTCCACTTCCTTGCATCGGGCCTGGGCTACCCAGGCGATCCTTGCTTCGGCCTGCTCCACGTCCAATCGAGCGATGGGGGTTGTCATGTGCATTTGGTGTGCCCCTTTGCAGTCCGAACACCGGGTCAACGGCGCTCCAGAATCGCGTTGTCACCGCGCAGCACCCAAACCCCGCTGCGAAGTGCACCACATTCCACTTTGAGTGTTAGCTCTATCACACTGGGTTCTCAATCTAGGTAAAGGTATGGCGCTTGCGCAAGACCACCTCGAGATTTTTTGGTACGTCCGTCCCTGCAAAGCCGGGCGCGCACTGGACGGGCAGGCAGATTGCGTGCGCGCCCTCCCGCGACACGCCGCACACGATCACGCGACACGCCCATTCCGGTTCGTGAACAACCAGTTCCGCGCTCCGGACAAATGCCGCCAAGAACGCCGGAATGGCAACCCGTAGTCTTGATTCGTGCCGATCACACATACGCTCGCGCGGCTGGCCGGTAGCTGCGTGCTGGCCTCCGTGCTCGTCGCCGGGTTGTTGTTCCCGCTCGCCGGCGGCTTCGGGTTCGTCTCCAACCGTGCCGCCGACGCTGTCGACAACGTCTCCTCGGAGCTGGTCGAGGGAACGGTGCCCGCGGTCTCGACCATGGTCGACGCGGCGGGCAATCCGATCGCCTGGCTGTATGAGCAACGCCGCTTCGAGGTGCCCAGCGACCGGATCTCCAACGACATGAAACTGGCGATCGTGTCCATCGAGGACCGCCGCTTCGCCGAGCACGAGGGCGTCGACTGGCAGGGCACGCTACGCGCGTTCCTCACCAACTCCGCCAGCGGTGAGGTCCAGCAGGGCGCCTCGACGCTGGACCAGCAGTACGTGAAGAACTTCCAGCTGCTGGTGGTCGCCAAGACCGACGCCGAGCGCCGCGCCGCCATCGAGACCACTCCGGCCCGCAAGATCCGGGAGATCCGGATGGCGCTGACGCTGGACCGTCAGCTGACCAAGGACGAGATCCTCACCAGGTACCTGAACCTCGTCCCGTTCGGCAACTCGTCCTACGGCATCCAGGATGCCGCGAAGACCTACTTCGGCGTGGACGCGGCCGAACTGAACGTCTCCCAGGCCGCGATGCTCGCAGGCATGGTGCAGAGTTCGTCCAAACTGAACCCCTACACCAACCCGGACGGCGTGCTGGCCAGGCGCAACACGGTGCTGGACACCATGATCCAGAACATTCCCAGCCGCGCCGAGGAGTTCCGCGAGGCGAAGACCAAGCCGCTGGGCGTGCTGCCCGAACCCAAGGGCCTGCCGCGCGGCTGCATCGCGGCCAACGACCGCGGCTTCTTCTGCGACTACGCGCTCGAGTACCTGGCCAACGCCGGGATCAGCCGCGAACAGATCGAGAAGGGCGGCTACCTGATCAAGACCACCCTCGATCCGGCCGTGCAGGACTCGGTGAAACGATCGGTGACCGACGCGGCGAACCCGAACCTGGACAACATCGCGGAAGTCATGTCGGTGGTCGGCCCAGGGCACGACACGCACCCGGTGATCGCGATGGCCAGCAGCCGCACCTACGGCCTGAACCGGGACGCGAACGAGACCGTGCAGCCGCAGCCGTACTCCATGGTCGGCGACGGCGCGGGCTCGATCTTCAAGATCTTCACCACCGCGGCGGCCATGGAGAAGGGGCTCGGCATCGACGCCCAGCTCGACGTGCCGGGGCGGTTCGAGGCCAAGGGCATGGGTAACGGCGGCGCACGCGGGTGCCCGGCCGCCACGTACTGCGTCGAGAACGCGGGCAAGTACAAGTCGCCCATGTCGGTGACCGAAGCGCTGGCGACGTCGCCGAACACCGCGTTCGTCAAGCTGATCCAGGCCGTGGGCGTCACCCCGACCGTCGACATGGCGGTCCGGCTCGGCATGCGCTCGTTCACCGAAGCGGGCACCTCCGGCCACGGCAACCAGAGCCTGGCCGACATGATCAAGGAACAGAACCTCGGCTCGTTCACCCTGGGACCGGTCGCGATCAACCCGCTGGAGCTGTCCAACGTCGCCGCGACGCTGGGGTCCGGCGGCCGCTGGTGCCCGCCGAACCCGATCAAGGAGGTCGTCGACCGTCAGGGCAAGCAGGTACCGCTGACCCAGCAGGCCTGTGAGCAGGTCGTCGAGCCCGGCCTGGCCAACACCCTGGCCAACGCCATGAGCAAGGACGACATCTCCGGAACGGCGGCGGGCGCGGCCCAGTCGGTGGGCTGGAACTTCCCGATGTCGGGCAAGACCGGTACCACTGAAAGCCACCGGTCCTCGGCCTTCCTCGGCTTCACGAACGCTCTGGCCGCCGCGGTCTACGCCTACGGTGACAGCCCGACCCCGGGTGAGATCTGCTCGTTCCCGCTGCGCAACTGCGGCGACGGCAACCTGTTCGGCGGTAACGAACCCGCGCGCACCTGGTTCAACGCCATCAAACCGGTGATACCGCTGTTTCCGCCGCCCGTGTTGCCCCCGTTGGACAACAAGTACGTGCGTGGCGCGAACAACGCGCAGGTACCCGATGTCGTCGGCATGACCCAGGGCGAGGCCACCTCGGCGCTGGTCGCCGCGGGCTTCCAGGTGTCGCCCGTGACCGGGGCCGGCGATCGGCCCAAGGGCACCGTCATGGGCACCGCGCCCAACGGGTCGGCGATCCCCGGCTCGGTGATCACGCTGTACATCAGCGACGGCACCGTCCGGGCCGCGCCGCCGCCGGGGCCGCCCGCACCGCCGCCGGGAATCCCGGGGCTGCCCGTGCCGCGGCTGCCACCGATCCCCATCCCGATCCCGATCCCGCGCTGAGCACGCGAAAGGGGCCGCGAACCACACGGTTCGCGGCCCCTTTCGCATCGCCGTCCTACAGCCGCGCTTTCACCGCGGCCGAGATGCGCGAGCCGTCGGCCTTGCCCGCGGCGAGCCCGGTGGCGATCTTCATGACCTGTCCCATCTGCCGCATGCCGGGACGCTCCCCGATCTCCTCGGCGACCTGCGCGATGGCGGTGTCGGCGAGATCGGCGACCTCGGCCTCGGTCAACTGAGTCGGCAGGTACTCGTCGATGATCTGTGCCTCGGCGCGCTCGTTCGCCGCCAGTTCGCCGCGCCCGGCCTGCGTGTAGACCTCGGCGGATTCGTTGCGCTTCTTCGACTCCTTCTGCAGCACGGAGACGACCTCGGCGTCGGTGAGTTCACGGGCCGCCGAGCCGGCGACCTCGGCGTTCTGAATCGCCGACAGCAGCATCCGCAACGTGGAAAGGCGCAGCGTGTCCTTGGCTTTCATCGCGGCGGTGAGATCCGTCCGCAGCTGCGATTTGAGTTCCGACATGCCGCTCACGGTAGCCGCTGGAACGCGGCGGTCCCACTACATTTGCCGCGCGGCCCGATTTCCCGCCGGAAAAACGGGCGCCTGTGCGGAAACACACTCGGCGCTCCTGAGCGAGGTCACCTATGCTGGGCAAATGCCCGTGATCTCGACCTCTGCTGTACGCACGACCGCGCTGGGAGCCGCCGGGGCCGCGGTGGCCGGAATCGGCTACGCCTCGCTGGTCGAACGCAACGCCTTCGTCCTACGGGAGGCGACCATGCCCGTGCTGGCGCCGGGGTCGTCGTCGCTGCGGGTGCTCCACCTCAGTGACCTGCACATGATGCCGGGACAGAAGCTCAAGCAGCAGTGGCTACGGGAGCTGGATCGGCTGGAGCCCGACCTGGTGGTCAACACCGGCGACAACCTCTCGCATCAGAAGTCGGTGCCCGCGGTAGTTCAGGCCCTCGGCGGATTGCTCTCCCGCCCGGGCCTTTTCGTTTTCGGCAGCAACGACTACTTCGCTCCGGTGGCGAAGAACCCGCTGAAGTACTTCAAGAAGGACCACCGCCGCACCTACGGCGCTCCGCTGCCGTGGAAAGACCTGCGTGCGGCTTTCACCGAGCGCGGTTGGCTCGATCTGACGCACGTGCGCCGCGATCTCGAAGTGGCAGGCATCCGCATCGCCACCGCCGGTGTGGACGATCCGCACTTGCAGCGCGACCGGTACGACACTGTCGCGGGGGCCCCGAATCCCTTGGCCGACCTGCGGCTCGGCCTCACCCACTCCCCTGAGCCCCGAGTGCTGGACCGTTTCGCCGAGGACGGGTACGACCTGGTGCTCGCCGGGCACACCCATGGCGGCCAGTTGTGCCTGCCCGGCTACGGCGCTCTGGTCACCAACTGCGGGATCGACCGGTCCCGGGTGAAGGGGCCGTCGAAGTGGGGGGAGCACACCCGGTTGCACGTCTCCGCGGGTGTCGGCACCTCGCCGTGGGCGCCGTACCGGTTCTGCTGCCGTCCGGAGGCGACCCTGTTGACGCTGGTGGCCGCGCCGCCGAAGCGGCCGGGCGCCGACACGGGCCATGGAGTGTCGGCATCGGAGGCCGTCGCCCGCTAATGTCCCCTGCCGAGACGTGTGGCAGGTAGGGGACAACTGTGAGTGGATTCGACGACCGGCGCGACCCGACGACTCCGGGGCGGCCCGCCGGGCCGCCGACCCCTCGGCAACCGCCCTACCCCCCATTGCGTTCCGTTCCTGCTTCAGCGGACGACGGTAACGACGCTCGACCACCGCACAGCGGAGCGCATCCGGGCGGAACCGACGACTCGGGACGCCCCGCCGGCACGCCTTGGCAGCGGGGCGCTCAGGGCCGGTCTTCCGGCCTGATCCCGGGCCAGCCGCGTTCGGGCCCAGCCGAGCACGGCGCGACGCCTCAGTGGTGGCAGTCCGACCCGGCCACGCAGTGGCAGCCGTACCAAGAGCCCGCACCCACACTCCAGTGGCAGCCGGGCGGGCAGAGCGATCCCGCACCGGCTCGGCCGCAGGGCACGCAGGACGACCCGACCTTGCTCGCTCCGTCGTCGGGTGGTCCCGCGCAACCCGGACCGTCGGGCCACAACGATCCCACCATGCAGGCCCCGTCCCTCGGGCATACGCCCTCCGGGCAGTGGCCACCGCAGGGCGGTTCCGGCCCGGGTACAGCCGGGCGCAACGATCCGACCATGCTCGGCCAACCGCTCGGCGCGCTCGACCCCTTCGGCCGCGGGGGGCCGGGTCCCGTGCCGGGCCCCGGCGATTCGGCACCGACCTTGCTCGGCTATCCGAGCGCGGATCGATTCGGCCCACCGGCACAGGCCGCACAGTGGCAACCGGGCGGCGGACCCGGGCAATACGGCACGGCGCCGGATGGCCGATATCACCCGGGCTATGGTCCACAGGCCGGAGGGCCGCCACCGAACCGTCCGAGCGGGAGCGGCCGAGGGAAGGTCCTTCTGTCGGCCGGACTGGCGGTGCTGCTGGTAGCCGGTCTCGTTGCCGGGGCAGTGGTCCTCACCCGGATGAAGACGAACGATCCCGGCCAGGGCACCGCGCCATCGATGGTGAACGCGCTCAACACCACCACAGCGAGCGCGCCCGCCCGGACCACAACCAGATCGGCCCCGACGACGACCGCGCGAGGTTCCGGCGACAAGACTCCGGTCGTCCCCGGCTATCAGGTCGTCCGAGCACCCGACAGCGGCGCCGCCTACGACGTACCCGCCGACTGGACGGTGGCGCCGCAGGGCACCATCGGCGGCTTCGGCGAGCCACCGAATGCCGTCGCGGGGAAGGGCTTGGCCAGCGAGGGCAAGGGCTACTGCCCTGGCTCGACCCGGACCGTAGCTTTCCTCACCGGCTCGAACACCTCCGACCCGGGGAAGGCGGCCACCGAACTCGGTACGAGGACCGCCACGCTCGCCTACACCGCGACCCAAGGCGGCACACCCGGCCTACCCATGCCACTGGCGTCGCTGGACGGATCGCAGCACGGCATGTTCGTGGAGACCAAGGGCACCGTCTCCGACGCCAAGCCCGGCTGCGCGAAGGCGTACTCCGTCTACACCGCCGCGTTCCCCAACGACCAGGGCAACTTCGTCATGGTGATCGCCGCCGACACGGGCGTCCCGCACGCGCTCGACGCCGAGACCGCCAAGAAGATCTTCACCAGCATCCGCCCCCTCGCAGGGTGACTGACCTGCCGGTTTAACGTCTCGGGCACCCCTGTTGTAAGCTACTCCAGGTTCGCTTCACGGGGTGTGGCGCAGCTTGGTAGCGCGCTTCGTTCGGGACGAAGAGGTCGCAGGTTCAAATCCTGTCACCCCGACTCGTGGTTGAGACGACGGAAAGGCCCCTGACCGGTGCACGGTCGGGGGCCTTCTCCGTTGATCCAGACGTCCGCGGACAGCGCACTCCGCTCGGTTTTCTTCCGACAGATGGTCTCGGTGCGTCCGAGCCGCTGCGGCGGTGCGGAACCCGCTCAGGTCGGCCGGTGCGGATGCTCACCGTTGCCGGGAACCCGACACTATGGTGGTCGGCGGCCCTTCGTAGGTTGGTCCGCTCGCATGCGGGAATATCATCGCTGAAACCGAATTCCCGCAATCGACGAAAGGTCGGCAGATGAGCAAGCCCGTCGACAGCGTGCCCGCGGACAGACCGCTGTCCGGGAAGACCGCCCTGGTCACGGCGGCCTACACCGGAATCGGCAGGTCGATCGCGAAAACTCTTGCCGCGCAAGGCGCTCAGGTCGTGGTGCAGCATCCGCACTTCCCCGAGCCCGCCGCGGACGTCGTCAAGGAGATCACCGAGGCGGGCGGCGCGGCGCTGGCACTCGCGGCGGACATCGCCGATCGCGACGAATACGAGGAGCTGGTGCAGGCGCTGCTCGAGGATTGCGGCGGGTGGCACGTGCTGGTCAACACCGCGGCGGTGCCGGAGTCCGAGCCGTTCCCGAAGCTCAGCTCGGAGGCGTTCGACAGCAATTTCGCGGCCACGGTGAAGGGCGTCTTCCACGGCCTGCAACTGGCGTTGCAGCACTTGGCCGACGAAGGCCGGGTCATCACCGTCTGCGATCCCGCCGACCCGGGCGGCGCGATGCACGAAGCGGCGCGCGGCGCGGTCGAGCAGCTCGGCCGGGCGGTGGCCCCGGACTTCGCGTCCCGGCGGATCACCGTCAATACGGTCAGCTACGGCGTCGGGACGACCGACAACGCGGAACTCGAGGCCGCCCTCGCCGCGATGCGGCCGACCGAGCCGGGCGCGGTGGTCGCCTATCTGGCCGGTAACGCGGCGAGCACGGTGAACGCACAGGTCATCCGGCTCGACGGGACGGGCGGCCGGTAGCAGGCGCGGCTGCGGCCGACGCGCCTGCGGTCAGCGAGCGCGCCGGCCGGACGCTCAGGCGGTGACCGTACCGCCGTAGGAACTGAATCCCCGGCCCAGTGCCTGGCAGGTGAAGCTGCCGTGGAAGCCGACCTGGCACGACGCTCCGGCGTGCTCGATGATCGGACCCCACTGGCCCGAACCGGTTTTCACGTCGTTGATGCTGGGGTTGCCACCCGGCAGCGTGTACGGCGTGGCCGGGTCGAAGGTGGGATGCGCGGGCAGCCAGGCCTGGTCGATCACGATCTCGTTCACCGTCACCGGCACCGGGATGTAGGTGCCGCCGACGTAGTAGCTCATGTGCTGGGGGTAGCCGAAATCGCATCCGACGGAGCCGTCCGCGAAGATCGCGCAGTTCGTGCTGCCCGCCGAGAAGTAGACCGTGCCCGGGTCGGATTGGGCGTTGCCGGCCGCCACAAGGGTCGCCATCGCCGCGGCGGCGAGTGCTCCGGCGATCTTCGTGCTGCGCTTCATACCGTCTCCTTGATGCTTCGCTGATGGACAACCGACTCGATGACACTGTCGGGGCCGCGCGGGATTTCGTTTCGCTCCGAGTACCCCGCACGGCCGCCGAACATTGCTCCGACCGGCGCGGTGAGCAGACGCTAACGCGGCGATAACTTACGGTCACTCCATCGAAATGCGAGGTCAATAGCGTATACAGCCATGTCGACACGGATAGCGACACTGGCCGACGCGGCGGGCAAACCCCTGCGCGACGTGGTGTACGAGAAGCTACGCAGCGAACTCATGAACGGGGACATCAAGTTCGGCGAACGTCTTACCGAGCCGAAACTCTCCACCCGCTTCGGCATCTCGCGCACGCCGATTCGCGAAGCGCTGACCGTCCTGTGCTCGGACGGACTACTCCAACGCGAAGAATACGGGTTCAGTCCGGTCCGGCCGAGCATCCCGCTGATCCGCGACTTGTACGAGCTGCGAATCACGCTGGAGCTGGGCGGTCTCCAGCGCGCGATGACCAATCCCGCGGTCACGCACGATCGGGCGCTGCTGGAAACCGAGCGCGCCGCCTGGCTGGAACTGCGCGCCGACCCTCCGGCCCAGGAGCCCGGCTTCGTGGTGCGCGACGAGGAATTCCACGTCACGCTGCTGACCGCGGCGGGCAACACCGAGATGGTTCGCGCGCTCAGAGCGGTGAATTCCCGCATCCGGCACGTACGCATGTACGACTTCATGGTCAACAACCGGATCGAGACCACCATCGCCGAGCACCTCGGAATCTTGGACGCCGTGCTGGCGGAGGACCTTCCGCTCGCGTATCGGCTGCTGCACGCGCACATCGGTGAATCGCTGGACGTGGTGCTCGAGCGGGTCACCCGCGCGATCGCGGCGATGTCGCTGGCTACGGAATAGCAGGGAGCGGTAATGAGTCTGGAATTCGATACGGTACTCGTCGCCAATCGCGGCGAGATCGCTTGCCGCATCATGCGCACGGCCCGGGAACTCGGGCTGAAGACGGTGGCCGTTTACTCCGATGCCGATATCGGCGCCGCGCACGTCGAAATGGCCGATGTCGCCGTGCACCTGGGTCCGGGACCGGCCGCGCAGTCCTACCTGCGTGCCGATTCGGTGGTCGAGGCGGCGCTGACGACCGGAGCGGGGGCCATTCATCCCGGCTACGGGTTTCTCTCCGAAAATGCCGATTTCGCCGCCGAGGTCGAGAAAGCGGGCATCGCGTTCGTCGGACCGACCCCACAGCAACTGCGCGTCTTCGGTGACAAGCACACCGCACGCACCGCCGCACGCGCGGTGGGGGTGCCGCTCATCCCGGGCAGCGACCTGCTCGAATCGGCCGAACACGCGGTGGCGGAAGCGGAGCGGATCGGTTTCCCCGTGATGCTGAAGGCGGTCGGCGGCGGTGGCGGCATCGGCATGCAGGCCTGCTTCGGCCCGGACAAGGTGCGCGCAGCCTACGAGCGGGTGCAACGCATCGCCGCGGCGAACTTCGGTTCGGCGGGCGTCTTCCTGGAGCGTTTCGTCGCGCGCGCCAGGCACGTCGAGGTGCAGCTGTTCGGTGACGGCAACGGCCGCGTCGTCAGCCTCGGCACCAGGGACTGCTCGCTACAACGTCGCAACCAGAAGGTGATCGAGGAGGCGCCCGCGCCGGGACTCACCGCGGAGTTGTCCGAGCACCTGCTCGCCGCGTCGCGGGAACTGGCCCGCTCGGTCGGGTACCGCTCGGCCGGGACGGTGGAGTTCGTCTACGACACCGACAGCGGCGCCGCGTCGTTCCTGGAGATGAACACTCGCCTCCAGGTCGAACACCCGGTCACCGAGGCGGTCACCGGCGTCGACTTGGTCGAGTGGATGCTGCGCCTGGCCGGCGGCGACACCGCGATGGTGGACGAGCAGCCCGAGAGCGGACCGGCGATCACCGGCCATGCGGTGGAGGCGCGGGTCTACGCGGAAGATCCCGGCCACGATTACCGTCCGAGCGCGGGCCTGGTCACAGCCGCGCACTTCCCGGACGACGTCCGGGTCGACACCTGGGTCGGCACCGGTTCGGAGGTCAGTTCGTATTACGACCCGCTGCTGGCCAAGGTGATCAGCGCGGGCGAGAGCCGAGCCGACGCCTTCGCCGCGCTGCGCACCGCGCTCGGCGCGACCCGCGTCTACGGTGTGCAGACGAATCTGCCGCAACTGCGCCAGGCCGCGGCCGACGGCCGGGTCCTGCGCACCGCGCACACCACGACCACGCTGGCCGAGATCCGCCCGGTCGGCCGCCGCATCGACGTGCTGCGCGGCGGAACCATGACCACGGTGCAGGACCATCCGGGCCGGATCGGCTTGTGGGAGGTCGGCATTCCGCCGTCCGGTCCGATGGACGACCTCTCCTTCACCCTCGCCAACACAGCGGTCGGCAACCCGGTCGGCGTCCCGGCGCTCGAATGCACCTTGCAGGGCCCGCAATTGCGCTTCTCCGACACCACGGTCGTGTGCGTCACCGGTGCGCCGGCTCCGGTGACGGTGGACGGCCGCCCGGTGGCCATGTGGGAGCCCGTCACCGTGGCCGCGGGCGCGGTACTGGACATCGGCGCACCGACCGACACCGGCCTGCGCACCTATTTGGCGGTGCGCGGCGGCATCGACGCGCCGCTCTATCACGGCAGCGCGTCCACCTTCACCCTCGGCGGATTCGGAGGTGTGACCGGTAAGGCGGTGGCCACCGGCGACGTGCTCGGAATCGCCCCGGCGCCCGCCGACACGCTCGGCGCGCCGGCCGCGGTACCGCCGGGTGACCGGCCGGAGTTCACCCACGAGTGGCAGCTCGCGGTCGGTGTCGGCCCGCAGACCTCGCCCGCGTACTTCACCGACGCCGACATGACCCGGTTCTGCACGTACCCATGGCGAGTCGGCAGCCACGCCAACCGCACCGGCATCCGGCTGGAGGGCCCGAAACCGGCCTGGTCGCGCACCGACGGTGGTGAGGCCGGGCTGCACCCGTCCAATCTGCACGACAACCCGTACAGCGTTGGCGCGTTGAACGTCTCCGGCGACACGCCCATCCTGCTCGGTCCCGACGGTCCGAGCCTCGGCGGCTTCGCCTGTCCGCTCACCGTGGTGTCCGCGCATCGCTGGCGGATGGGCCAGTTGCGTCCCGGCGACTCGGTGCGGTTCGTGCCGGTCGACGACGACAAGGCGGCCGCGCTGCGCGCGTCCAACGGCAGCCGGGTGCCGGATCTGGTCACCGATACCCGCGCCGCCCTGCGTGATCGCGGCGTACTCGGCAGTGTCGAGGCGTCGCAGGACCGCCCGCGCGTGCGGTATCTGCGCGGCGGGGACGACAACGTGTTGGTCGAATACGGGGAGATGGTCCTCGATCTGGGGCTGCGCATGCGGGTGCACGCACTGGCCGAAGCTCTCGCGGCCGTGCGGCTGCCCGGCATTCTCGACGTGACTCCGGGCGTCCGGTCGCTGCACGTCCACTTCGACCCCGAGGTGCTGCCGCAGCATCGGTTGCTCGGCACGTTGGCCGAACTCGAACTCGACCTGCCCGCCACGACCGACCTGGTGGTGCCGAGCCGCACCATCCGGCTGCCGCTGTCGTTCGACGACCCCTCCATCGCCGAGGCTATCGATCGCTACCGCAGCGGCGTGCGCGACGCCGCGCCCTGGCTGCCGTCGAACATCGAGTTCATCCGCCGCATCAACGGGCTCGGCAGCGTGGACGATGTGCGCACCACCGTTTTCGACGCCGAGTATCTGGTCCTCGGTCTCGGAGACGTGTACCTCGGTGCGCCGCTGGCGGTTCCGCTCGATCCGCGGCACCGCCTGGTCACCACCAAGTACAACCCGGCGCGCACCTGGACTCCCTCCGACGCGGTCGGCATCGGCGGCAAGTACCTGTGCGTCTACGGTATGGCCTCACCGGGCGGTTACCAGCTGATCGGCCGCACCGTGCCGATCTGGTCCAGCTACCGGCAGTCCGCGCCGTTCGAAGCGGGCACGCCCTGGCTGTTCCGGTTCTTCGATCGCATCGTCTGGGAACCCGTCGGCGCGGAGCAGTTGCTCGAACACCGTGCCGCGGCCGAGGCGGGCAGATTCGACGCCGAGGTGAGCGAGGGCAGTTTCGCGCTCGCCGACCATCTGCGGCTGCTGCGCACGGAGGCCGATTCGATCGCTGAGTTCGAGACCGAGCAGGCCGCCGCGTTCGAGGCGGAGAAGGAAGCCTGGCGGGCGGCGGGCGAGTTCGAACGCGGCACCGTCGCGCCCGTCGCCGCACCGATCGAAGACCCGTTGGCCGGGCTGCCCGCCGACGCGACGGTGGTGTCCGCGCCGATGATCGGCAATGTGTGGCGCGTGGAAGTCCAGCCGGGGCAGCGCGTCACGGCCGATGCGCCGGTGGCCGTCCTGGAGGCGATGAAGCTCGAACTACCTGTGCACAGCCCGAGCGGGGGCACCGTGCTGAAGGTATTGACCGCGCCCGGCGCCAAGGTGGAGCCGGGCACTCCCCTAGTAGTGATCGGAGTCGACTGAATGCCCGTTCCAGGCAACACGGCAGCCGACCCCGTCGAACGCGTCGCGGCCGCCTATCGGCGGATTGTCGAGGTCGATCGGCCGGAGGTGTGGATCACCCTGCGACCGGAGCCCGAGGTCGCCGCCGAAGCGGCCGCCCTCGCGCGACGGCTCGCCGCCGGAGAGACCTTGCCGCTGGCCGGAGTCCTGGTGGCGGTGAAGGACAACATCGATGTGGCGGGGCTGCCGACCACCGCGGCCTGCCCCGAGTTCGCCTACCAGCCGGAGGTGACCGCGGCGGCGATCGAGCGGTTGCTCGCGGCCGGAGCGCTGGTGCTGGGCAAGACGAATCTGGACCAGTTCGCCACCGGGCTGGTCGGGACGCGCAGCCCGTACGGCGCGGTGCGCAATGCTTTCGACCCGGAGTTGGTGTCGGGCGGGTCGAGTTCCGGTTCCGCGGTGGCGGTCGCGCTCGGCATCGCGGATATCGGAATCGGCACCGACACCGCCGGATCCGGCCGCGTGCCCGCCGCGCTGCACGGGATCGTCGGCATCAAAGCCACGCTGGGCGTGATCCCGGCGCACGGGACCGTGCCGGCCTGCGCGGACTACGACGCCGTGACGGTCTTCGCCGCCGACCTCGCCTCGGCGGTAGCCGCGGCGGCGATGATGGCGGGCCCGGAGCCGCGTGACCCGCGCAGCCGAAGCTGGCCCGCCGACGTCCGGTTGGCCGCCCCGCTCGCGCCGCGCATCGCCGTGCCGCGTCCCGAGGATCTGGCCGCGCTCAGCGAGCCATATCGAGAAGCGTTCGCGCGCACTGTCGCCGCGGTCGGCGAAACCGGCGCGAAGACCGAGGAGATCGACATCTCCGCCCTGCTCGACGCCGCGCTGTTGCTCTACGACGGCGCGCTCGTCGCCGAACGCTATGCCGCGGTGGGCGCGTTCCTGGACACCGCCCCCGCGGGCGCCGATCCCACGGTCGCCGCCATCATCGGCGCGGCGCGGCAGAAGACCGGTCCCGCGTTCGCCGCCGACCTCGACACACTCGCCCGCGCCAAGGCGGCGGCCGCCGAACTCCTGCACGGCTTCGACGCACTGCTGTTGCCGACGACCACCGAGCACCCGAGCATCGCCGCGGTGCGGGCCGATCCGGTCGGCATCAACCGGCGAATGGGCACGTACACCAACTTCTGCAACCTGCTGGACATGGCCGCCGTCGCCGTCCCCGGCGCCCCTACCACCGAGGGCGCGCCGTTCGGCGTCATGCTGGTCACTCCCGCCTTCGCCGATCAGGTGGCCGTCGATCTCGCCGCCCGTCTGGTCGGTCTCGACAGTGCTCCGCTGTTCGTCGATCGCGGTGTCGACCTGGCCGTCTTCGGCGCGCACCTGCGCGGGCAGCCGCTGCACTGGCAGCTCGAGCAACTGGGCGCCCGCTTCCTCGGCGACATCCGGACCACCGACGCCTACCGCCTGACCGCACTGGACACCACGCCGCCCAAGCCGGGGCTGGTGCGACACGGACCGGGCCGCGGCGCTCCGATCGAAGGGGAACTGTTCCGCGTCTCCCCTGCGGGGCTGGGTGGCTTCCTCGCCGATTTGCCGGCTCCCATGGCGCTGACCAGCGTCGAACTCGCCGATGGCCGCGACGTCGTAGGGTTCGCCTGTACCTACGACGCCGCGAGCGCCGCAACCGACATCACCCACCACGCGAGCTGGCGCGGATACCTCCGAGACCGCGCCTAGCTCCTGCGATCCACCGAAGGCCCATGGCCGCGAGAACTCTTCGCCGCCATGGGCCTTTCTCGTTCGGGGTCGTTTAGACATTTGTACTAGACATTCGTGTAAGAGTCGTGTTAGACATATGTCTAAGACATTTGGACAAACACCTGGGAGTCGAGGAAAAGTCATGAGCGCCAAGTCCGTAAGCAGCCAGCTCCGCGTGCTCGTCGCCGGCGGCGGCATCGGCGGCAATGCCGTCGCGCTGCAACTGCTCCGGTCCGGCATCCGGGCCACCGTGGTGGAGCGCGCCGCGGCGCCGCGACCGGGCGGGCAGGCCGTCGACCTGCGCGGACCCAGCCGCGAGGTGGCCGAGCGGATGGGCATGATGCCCGGCATCCGCGATTATCAGCTCGATGAGCGCGGCATGAAGTACGTCGACGACGCGGGCCGCGAAATCCTCCGCATGCCCGCCGAACTCTTCGACGGCAAGGGCGCCGTCGCCGAAATCGAGATCACCCGCGGGGACCTCAACCAGGTGCTGCTCGACCTGCTCGCCGCCGAAGGCGGCGTCGACTACCGCTACGGCGAGTGGATCACCGACATCCGGCAGGACGACGCGGGCGTCGACGTGACCTTCGCTTCCGGCGCGGCCGAGCGATTCGACATCGTGATCGGCGCGGATGGGCTGCACTCCGCTACCCGCGGGATGGTGTTCGGCCCGGAGGAGCAGTTCGCGACGTACCTGGGCGGATACATGTCGTTCTTCACGCTGCCGCGACCGGAAGACCTGGAACCGCACTGGTTCACGATGCATTCGCTGGTCGGAGCCACCGGCTTGGGCATGCGCTCCGACGCCGACCCGGCCACCTGCAAAGCGCTCGTCGTGATCCGCGCCGCGGCGGATCCCGCGCTGCGGCGGGACGTCACGGCACAGCAGCAGTTCATCCGCGAGCGCCTGGCCGGCGGCGGCTGGGAGTCCGCTCGCATCGCGGCGGCGATGACCGATGCGCCGGACTTCTACTTCGACGAGCTGGCCCGCATCGACATGCCGAGCTGGGTCCAGGGCCGGGTGGTCCTGCTCGGCGACGCCGGGTACTGCGGTTCCCCGCTCACCGGGCAGGGCACCGCGATGGCACTGGTGGGCGCGTACGTGCTCGCCGGTGAGCTCACCGCGCACGCCGACAACCCCGAACAGGGCCTGGCCCGCTACGAAGAGGTCTTGCGCCCCTTCGTGAAGACGGCCCAGCAGTTGCAGCCGGGCGGCTTGAACGCGATGACGCCCAAGTCGCGCTTCGGCATCCGCGCGGGCCACACCCTCAGCAAAATGATGATGTCGAAGGCGATGCGACCGGTCATGATGCGGATGCTGAGCAAGACCGAGACCTACGACCTGCCCGACTACTCGGCAGCGACCGTCTGAACCCGTGGCCCGCGCTTCGACCGGAGTCCCGTGGGGCTCCGGTCGACGACCGGCGTCAGTCGATCACGGTCCGGTCGTCGAGCAGGAACGGCAGCACGAAGGTGCGCAACATCGCTCGTTCCTCGTCTTCTCCCGCGCCGGGCAGCGTCAGCAACGACACCATCGCGCGCACCACCCACCGGCCGACGCGCTCGGCCGCGAGCGGGGGCAACCCAGGACGGAATCCGGCGACGAAATCCGTGGCGAGCGCGTCGACCACACCCGGCGAATTGGCCAGCTGGGCCACGATTCCCGCGTTGGACGGTTCGAACCAGACCGCCAGATGCGGCGTCTTGCGCACCTCGGCCAACAGTGCGGTCAACGTGTCGAGCAGTTGCGCCCCGGGCTCCGGGCTCGCGGGCTCCGCCCGGTCCCGCCAGACCCGCTCGACCAGCTGCCGCGCCTCCCGGCCCGCGAACGCCACGTAGAGCGCCTGCCGATTCTCGAAATAGCGATACAGCGTCGCCCTGGAACAGCCCGCGGCGTCGGCGACTTCGGCCATGCCGACCCCGCTGACGCCCTTGTCGATGAACAGCGCGCGCACCGCGTCGAGAATGCGCTCACCGGCCAATTCGGCGCGACCGTCGGCCAGCCAATCGCCACTCATGCCGTGTCCCTTCCGGCGCGAACGAGGTCTTCCGTGGTCACGCCCCGCACTGGAACGGCACAGTAGTCGGCCTGCGGACGTACGGACCGCTCGCATACTCGACCGCGTCGATGTCGACGACGTACTCCGGGAAGCGATCGAGCAACTCTTCGAGCGCCACACGGGCTTGCATCCGCGCGGCCGCCGCGCCGAGACAGTGATGCGGCCCGTGCCCGAAGGTGAGGATGCGCTGCGGATTCCGGTCGATATCCAGCTCGTCGGCGTCGGCGCCGAACGCCCGCTCGTCCCGGTTGGCCGACCCGAACACCAGTAACACCTTCCGCCCCGCGGGCACCGTCTTCCCGGCCAGTTCCACATCGCGCGTCACGGTCCGCGCCAACCCTTGCACCGGTGCGGTGAGCCGGGCGAACTCCTCCACCGCGACGCGAATGCGGTCGGGTTCCGCGGCGAGCGCCGCGCGCTGGTCCGGGCGCTGTTGCAGCAGTTGCACGGCGCCGCCGAGCAGGCCCGTGGTGGTGTCGTTGCCGCCCGCGACCATGGTCCAGGTGTAGGCGAGGATCTGGATCAACCCGCGCACGTCCGTGTCGTCGGCCGCCATTCCCGCCTGGACCAGCAGGGACACGGTGTCGCCGCCGGGGTCGGTGCGCCTGCGTTTGATCAGCTCGGCGAAGTAGCCCATCATCTCCGCCGACGCCGCCTGCGCCTTGGTGTTCGTCCGGTCGATGCTGCCCGCGACGACGGCATCGGTCCAGCCGTCGAACCTCGCCCGGTCCTGTTCCGGCACCCCGAGGTAATACGCCACCACCATGCTCGGCAGCGGCTTGAACAATTGCTTGACGATGTCTCCGCCGCCTTGGGCCGCGATGGCGTCGAGCCGGTCGCGCACGAAGCGGCGGACCACCGGTTCCACCTCCTCGACCTGGCGTGGGGTGAATCCGCGAGCGACCAGCTTGCGGAAGTCGGTGTGCTGCGGCGGGTCCTGCATCACCAGCGGAGGGTTGTCGGTCAGGCCGAGTTCGTCGAGCTCGCCGTATTCCACCGTCAGCCCGTCGCGGGAGGAGAACGTGTCGCTGTCGCGCGCCGCCGCGTACACGTGCTCGTGCCGGGTGAGCACCCAGTAGTCGTTCTCCGGTCGCGCGGCCGGTACGACGTGCTGCACCGGATCGTGCTCACGCAGTGCCGCGTACATCTCCCACGGCGAGGCCCAAGTAGGACCGGAACGAAGTTCGAAAACCGGAGCCGTCCGATACGCAACATCCACCATGTATCGACCGTAAGACAAATCAAGAATACTGTCTAGAACCTGTTTCAGGTCGGCCGGCCGGTCACCATTCACGACCAGCCCGGCCGCGCCTGCCTCGCGTCGGGCCCGGCGCCGCACGCTCGTGGGTTACCTTCGGCAGCGGCAACACCGTCTCGTTGCCGGTCAGCTCCAGGAAGAGCCAGCGCGAGCGACCGCTCCGCGTCCCGCGTCCGCCGGGCCGGCCACCCCTCGTAGACCGGCCCGGCGGACACCGCCCCCGAGTTCCGGCCTGTCACCCCTCGAGACAGGCCGTTCCTCGGTTCGCACCCGCGGTGCTGGGTATGTCCCTCCCGCGAGACAAAGAATGCAGGGGCGGGCTTGGCGCGCACTTAAGAACACCTTGCAAGATCGAAATCGCAGATGAGCGGGTTGACCGAGCGGTGACCCCGCAAGCGCCTACCGCCCGGCCCCGGATCACGGGATGATGGTCACAAGTGCGCCAAGAAGATTGGGAGCGACGATGGAAACCGTGGTGGTCTGGATTCTGGCGACCCTGCTCTACTGGTGGGGCCTGCTGTAGGTGACCGAGCCTGGCCGCCTGATCCGGCCAGGTCTACTACAAGTCGTCGTAACCTTCGGAGTCCGCTCCGGCCGACTCACCCGGCGAGTGTCACCGGAGCCGGTCTACGGCCACCTTCGTCACTTCCGCCAGCAGGTCGTTGTTCACCTCGGCGTCCTCGGCCGGTTTGCGGCTCATGATCGCGATCACGATCGGCGCCCGGCCGCCTCCGGGCCAGACGATCGCGACGTCGTTGGCGGAGCCGTAGGAGCCGGTGCCCGTCTTGTCGCCGGTGACCCACTCGGCGGGCAACCCCGCGCGGATGCGCTTGCCACCGGTCGTGTTCGCCTTCAGCCAGGCGGCCAACTGGTCACGTTCCCGGGCGCCGAGCGCGTCGCCCAACGCCAAGACGCGGTAGTCCGCGGCCAGTGCGGCCGGAGTGGTGGTGTCGCGCTCGTCGCCGGGGATCGCGGTGTTGAGTTCGGTCTCCCAGCGGTCGAGCCTGCTCGTCGGATCACCGAGCGCGCGGAGAAACGCCGTGAGCCCCGCCGGGCCGCCGATCTCACGCAGCAACAGGTTCCCCGCGGTGTTGTCGCTGCGGGTGATCGCGGCCTCGGCCACGCGCGCCAGCGTCATCCCGTCGGCCAGTTCGGCGCTGGTCACCGGCGAGTTGTCGACCAGATCCGCCTCGTGGAAGCGGATCACTTGATCGAAGTATCCCGTGTCGAGCGGATGCGCACGCAGCACCGCGGCCGCCGCGAGCGTCTTGAAGGTGGACAGGAACGGGAAACGCTCGTCGGCGCGGTGGGTCACCGTCCTGCCGGTGCCGGTGTCCACCGCGAACAGCCCGATCTGCGCCCCGTACCGAGCCTCCAGATCCGCCACGCGCGCGTTCGCGGCAGGACCCGCCTCGACGCTCGTCGTGATCGGCTGCGTCGCATCGATTTCGGCACCGCAACCGGCCAGCAGCGCCAATGCGGCGGCCAGCGCCACCCGGTAGTCGCGTGTCAGCCGAGACATGTCTTCACTCTGACATCCGAGCACCTACCGGGCAAACAGGATCGGCCGGACACGCCGAAGGCAGGTGCGCGGCGCAGCACACCTGCCTTCGATCCGGATTCCTCAGCCCTGCGAGCTGTCGCGCCCCGCGCGCACGCCGTCTTCGACACGCTTGCCGAGATCGGCGTCCACGTTCTTCCAGTACTGGAAGACCCGGCTCGGCACCGGCTCTCGGACACCGTCGAGTACGTGGCCGACGACGTTGTCCACCAACCGCTTCCGCTTCGCGTCATCGAACACCTCGCGCAAGAGGGTGCCCGCCTGGGTGAAGTGGCCGTCCTCGGCATGCTGGATGCAACCGGCTCGCACGATGGCCGGATCGAAGACCCAGATGCCGTCGTCCTGAGACTTTTCCGGGTCGGCGTGCGGCCCACCGAACGAATTCGGCGCGTACACCGGCACATTCGGCTCGTTGTAGTAGTACCGCATGGCGCCCTCCTTGGAATAGGAGTTCACCTCCGCCGCCCTTGCCTGGTTCGGCGGCAGCTGCGCGTAGTTCGTGCCGATGCGGTAGCGGTGCGCGTCCGCGTAGGCGAAGACGCGGCCGAGCAGCATCTTGTCCGGCGAGAAGCCGATGCCGGGAACGACATTCGAGGGCTCGAACGCGGCCTGCTCGATGTCGACGGAGTAGTTGCGCGGGTTGCGGTTCAGCGTCCACTTGCCGACCTCGATCAGGGGGTAGTCCTTGTGCGACCACACCTTGGTCAGGTCGAACGGGTTGAACCGGTGGCCCTCGACCTCCGCGACCGGCATGACCTGCACATAGACCGTCCAGCTGAGGAAGTCGCCGCGCTCGATCGCCTCCCATAGGTCCTTGCGGTGGTAATCGGCGTCCTCGCCCGCGATCCGGTCGGCGTCGGACTGGGTCAGGAACTCGATGCCTTGGTCCGCCTTGAAGTGGTATTCGACCCAGAAACGCTCGCCCGCGGCGCTGATCATCGTTTCCCGGGATGGGACCGACCCGGGTGTATGGACCGCTACTCGGAATGGCAGGACGGGCACAGTCCCCAGAAGACGACCTCGGCTTCGTCGATCACGAATCCGTGCGCGTCCGAAGGGTCCAGGCATGGGGCTCGGCCCACGGCGCAGTCGACATCCACGACCGCACCGCAGCTGCGGCACACCAGATGGTGGTGGTTGTCGCCGATCCGGGTCTCGTACAGCGCGGACGAACCCGCGGGCTCGATCCGCCGCAGGATTCCGGCGCGCACGCAAGCGTGCAATACGTCGTAGACAGCCTGCGTGGATACCGAGCCCAGCGTTTGCCGAACGGTGGCGGCCACCGCGTCGGCATCCGAATGCGGCCGTGCCGTGACCGCGTCCAGTACCGCGAGCCGCGGGGCGGTGACCCGCAAACCCGCTGCTCGCAGCCACTCACGGGGAGCAGTGCCGTTGGTGTGCATAATTCGATTCTGGCTGTCTTCTGGAATCAGTCAAGAAAAGAGATTGGAATCACTCCAGAAAATACCTCCACAACGGGTCGCGCCGCGCGGCACACCACATCGACGCGCTGAGTGGCGAGCGTCACAAATTCTTCCCGGAATAGCTTCCGCAAGTGCGTGGTTGAACCCCCTGTCGGCGTCCGGACAGCCCCGGGCCGCACCCTTTGTCGCTACGAGCGACCACCCGCCGAGAGGCGCTTGTGGGACGTCGACACCCCACCGTCGGCGTCCGGACAGCCCCGGGCCGCACCCTTTGTCGCTACGAGCGACCACCCGCCGAGAGGCGCTTGTGGGGCGTCGACGGTTACAGACACCAGCACGGTGTCCCAGCCCACAGCGCCGCCAGGTCATTCCGACCTGGCGGCGCTGTCGCTTCCAGGGGCCCACTCCACGAGGGGGACATGGTTGTGCGGGCTTCTCACGTTCTCCCGCAGCCATGTGCCACTCGCGGAGTCGCGCTGCGAGGGCGGGGGTGGTGGGGGAGGATGCGGTAATGGCGTCGCGAGATGGGGTTTTGCGTCGACGGCTCGGGCTTGCCGATTCGGTGGTCATCGGGTTGGGGGCGATGGTGGGTGCGGGGATATTCGCGGCGCTCGCGCCTGCGGCCGCGTCGGCTGGGAGTTGGTTGCTGGTGGCGCTCGCGGTGGCGGCGGTGCTGGCGTATTGCAATGCGACGTCGTCGGCGCGGCTGGCGGCGCGATATCCGGTTTCCGGCGGCACGTATGTGTATGGGCGGGAGCGGCTCGGACCTTTCTGGGGATATCTCGCGGGGTGGGGATTCGTCGTGGGGAAGACGGCCTCTTGTGCGGCTATGGCGCTGACGGTCGGTAGCTACGCCTGGCCCGGGCAGGCGCACGCCGTGGCGGTGGGCGCGGTGGTGGCGATCACCGCGATCAATTACACGGGCGTGCAGAAGTCGGCGTTCGCGACTCGGGTGCTCGTCGCGGTAGTGCTCGCGGTGCTCGCCGTGGTGATCGTGATCGGGCTGTTCGGAACGCATTCGGCGGCAAACGCCTTGCCCGGCCGGGTCGGTCCGCACGACGTGCTCACGGCGGCGGGACTGCTGTTCTTCGCGTTCGCGGGGTACGCGCGCATCGCCACGCTCGGTGAGGAGGTGCGCGAACCGCAACGCACCATCCCCCGCGCCATCATGATCGCACTCGCACTCGCGCTCGCGGTCTACACGCTGGTCGCGGTCGCGACGCTGAGCGTGCTCGGCTCCGCCGGACTGGCCGATGCGGCCGACCCGCTGGCGCGAATGGTCAGCGCGGCGGGCGTCCCCGCTGCCGCGCCGGTGGTGCGGATCGGCGCGGTGCTCGCGGCGGCCGGATCGCTGCTCGCCCTGATCCTCGGCGTATCCCGCACGATGCTGGCCATGGCGCGGGACCGCTATCTGCCGGGCGCGCTCGCCGCCGTGCATCCGCGGTTCGCGGTGCCGCACCGCGCCGAACTGGTGGTCGGCGCGATCGTCGCCGTGGTCGCCGCGCTCTTCGATGTACGCGCGGCGATCGGGTTCTCCTCGTTCACGGTGCTCTTCTACTACTTGATCGCCAACCTCTCCGCCGCCACACTGACCGTCGAGGAGAATCGGCCGCCCCGATGGATTCCCGTGGTCGGCGCGGTGGGGTGCGTCGTCGTCGGATTCGCACTGCCCCTCGGTTCCGTTCTCACCGGGCTCGGCGCGCTTGTCCTCGGCGCGGCGCTGTATGCGCTGGGTGAGCGCTACCGCTAGGAGCCGGGGCTTGTCCACCGACCCGGCGCGCGCACGTGTCCGGTCCACGCCTCGATACGAATATCAGCCGTCCAGTTTCCCGCCTGTTTACCGCGTGAACAGGCCAAAGGGCGCTAGCCTTTTGCACATGGGGCGTTTCGGTGGATTCCTGGCGGGAATCGCGGCGGTTTCGCTGGTGGCGGGCAACGTCTTCGCCGGAGGCGCGACCGCCGCGACCGGCGACGAGGTGCGGTGCGCGGTCACCTCGGGGCGCGACCTGGAGCGGGCGGCACCGGAACAAGTCGGTCTGGATTCCGCGAAACTGCGGGATGCGCTGATCTTCGCGAACGGCCGAAACCGCTTCAATGTGCAGATGTTCCGGCACAACTGCCTCATCGGCGAGGGACCGACGAACGACCAGACCGGCAACGTGGCGTGGAATATCTGGAGTGCGACCAAGAGCGTCGTCTCGCTGCTCGCCGGAATCGGTTGGGACCGAGGAAAACTCGATCTCCACGCGCCCATCGACCGTTATCTGCCCGCCGGGCTCGGTGATGCGGAGCACCGGTCGATCACCGTCGAGAATCTGCTCACCGAGACCTCGGGCATGCGGGTCGGCGTGCTGACCGAGGGCGTCACCGGCGTGATCCCGGTCGACCCGGACAGCGCGGTGCAGGCGCTGGGCGTGCCGCTGGACAACCCGCCGGGCACCGTCTTCACCTACAGCCAGCGCAACGTCGATCTCCTGGCCTACGTGCTGGAGCTGGCCGTCGGCGAACCTCTGCAGGATTTCGCGCAGCGCGAACTGTTCGATCCGCTCGGAATTCCTCGCGGGGACTATTACTGGGCTCAGGACCGATCCGGGCACACTTACGGTTACGCGCACTTGATGATCCCGCCGAACGATTTCGCGAAGCTCGGACTCCTGGTGAGCAACGACGGGCGCTGGGGAGCGCAGCAGATCGTCTCCCGCGACTACCTGCGCAAGGCGCGCACGCCCTCACCCACGAATGCGTGCTACGGCTACCTGTTCTGGCTCGGTGGCGGTTGCGCCGAAATCGCCGACTTCCTGCCCGCCGACGTGTACGCGATGGCCGGCCTCGGCATGCAGAACGTCTTCGTCATACCCAGCCTCGACCTCACCGTGGTGTGGACCGGCGTCTTCGGAAACGTCAGCAGCCAGGGCGTATCCGGAGTCGTGCAGAACACCCAGGAATTGCCCTACGAGTTCTTCCGCAAAGTGTTCGACGCGTTCTACGACCGGCCGGTACCCGACCCGGGACCGTACGTCGAGCCGCCGCTGCGGCTGGACCCACGCCGTTTCGTCGACACGGACATCCTGATCGCGGTATTCGGCCTCGGTCCCGCCGCCTATCCGGGCTGCAACGTCTTCGCTTGCCTGAGCCACCCGCTGGATCCGCCGTTCGCGGACACCCCGCCGGGTTGCGCCATCTTGGTCTGCCTGGGACCCGACCCGCGCACCCCGGCCATCCGCTGAACGAGCCGCTACCTGGTCGCGGACAGATCCGTGACCCAGCCGTGCCCGTCGTCGGTGCGCAACGCCGCATGGTGGCGTTTGCGCAGCGCCTGGGAGATCGGGCCGGGAACGCCGTCGGCGACCAGGCGGCCGTCCACCTCGACGACCGGCGCGGCACCGGATGATGTGCCGGTGACGAACACTTCGTCGGCGATGTACAACTCGGTGAGATCCACGGTGCGTTCCACCACCGGGATGCCGTCCTCCGCCGCCAAGGTGAGAACGGTCCTGCGGTTGATGCCGTCGAGGATGTCGCAGGAAACGTCCGGCGTGATCAACGTGCCGTTGCGGACCAGGAAGATGTTCGCCGCGCTGAGTTCGCAGACGTGCCCGTTGCCGTCGAGGAAGACGCAGTCGTCGTAGCCGCTGTCGATCGCGTCCTGCTTGGCCAGCACCGAGTTCACGTACGCGCCGTTGACTTTCGCGCGGGAGGGGATCGCGTTGTCCGGAATGCGCCGCCATGGACTGGATTTCAGGCGCATGCCGTCCTGCGGCACGATGGGCACCGCGTCGTAGACGAAGATGCTGACCCGAATGGCGCAGCCCCGCACCCGCGTCCCCGGAATGGACTCGACCACGTGCACCGTCGCACGCACGAAAACGTCCTCACGCGGAGCGTTCGCGGCGATCAGCTCCACGATGGCCGCGCGGAAACGCGCGTAATCCCACTCCTGCGCGAATCGATCGATACCGATGATCTTGCAGGACTCCTCGAGCCGGCGGAAATGGTCGTCCAAACGGAATGCCGTACGCGCTGCCCCATCCACATGCACCGGGAACACGGTGTAGACACTGAGCCCGTACAACACCGCCGAGGATGCGACGCCCACCGTGGCCGCTTCGGCCGCGACGATCCGGTCGCCGAGATACACGTGAGGATGAGGATTCGCCATCGGCGCAGGCTAACAGCCCCGCCTCGCGCCGGGCGAGGCCTTGCGCCTTCCTCGCCACCCACGGCACCGCCGCTACCCCCACGCAGCGCGAACGCACCTTCGCCGTCGTCTTCGACGGACTGCGGCCCCGCTGATCCGTCGCCGAAGCGCCTCCGGCAGGCCGCTCGATCGGCGACCAGGACAGCGCGGATACCAGCGACATGAAGCCGCCCACCGCACCGGCAGCCTCATCCACGCTGGGCGCGGTCGCGCGAATGCGGGAAACGACGAACGGGCCGCGGAAAGTCCACGGCCCGTTCGATCGAGAAACGTCTCAGCGGTCGCTGACCAGTACCTCGGCAATCTGAATGGTGTTGAGCGCGGCGCCCTTTCGCAGATTGTCGCCGGAGATGAACAGCGCGAGCCCGCGACCGTCCGGCACGCCAGGGTCCTGGCGGATGCGGCCGACGAGCGAATCGTCGACGCCCGCCGCCGCGAGCGGGGTAGGCACGTCGACCAGCTTCACGCCGGGAGCCTTGGCCAGGATCTCCTTGGCGTGCTCGACCGCGAGCGGCTCGGCGAATTCGGCGTTCACCGAGAGCGAGTGGCCGGTGAAGACCGGCACGCGCACGCAGGTGCCGCTCACCGCGAGATCCGGGATGCCGAGGATCTTGCGGCTCTCGTTGCGCAGCTTCTGGTCCTCGTCGGTCTCGCCAGAGCCGTCGTCGACCAGCGAGCCGGCCAGCGGAAGCACGTTGAACGCGATCGGCGCGACGTACTTGTTCGGCGCGGGAAAGTCGACGGCGCGGCCGTCGTGGGTCAGCTTCTCGGCGTCAGCGATCACCGCGCGGGCCTGGCTCGCCAGCTCTTCGACACCGGCCAGTCCGCTGCCGGAGACCGCCTGGTAGCTGGAGACGATCAAGCGGCGCAGACCTGCGATGTCGTGCAGCGGCTTGAGCACCGGCATGGCGGCCATCGTGGTGCAGTTCGGGTTGGCGATGATGCCCTTGACCAGGTTGCGCGCCTGCTCCGGGTTGACCTCGCTGACCACCAGCGGGACCTCGGGATCCTTGCGCCACGCCGAGGAGTTGTCGATCACCGTGACGCCCGCGGCGGCGAAGCGCGGCGCCTGCACGCGGGACATGGTGGCGCCCGCGGAGAACAAGGCGATGTCCAAGCCGGACGGATCGGCGGTCTCGGTGTCCTCGACGACGATCTCGCGGCCGCGCCACGGCAGCGTCTTGCCCGCCGAACGAGCCGAGGCGAAGAACCGCACCTCGTCGGCCGGGAAGTTGCGCTCCTCCAGCAGTTTCCGCATCACGGCGCCGACCTGCCCGGTCGCGCCGACGACTCCTACGCGAACACCCATGACCTATCGCCCCGTTCCCGCGTGGACCACCGCGACCTCGTCGCCACCCAGGTCGAACGCCCTGTGCAGAACCTTGACCGCCTCGTCCAGCTCGGTGTCCTTGACCAGCACCGAGATCCGGATCTCGGAGGTGGAGATGAGATCGATGTTGACGCCCGCCTCGGCCAGCGCCTCACAGAACTTGGCGGTGACGCCGGGGTGGCTCTTCATGCCCGCGCCGACCAGCGACACCTTGCCGATGTGGTCGTCGTAGAGCACCTGGGAGAAACCGATCTCGGACTGGCGCTTGGTCAGCATCTCGACCGCGCGGGCGCCCTCGGTCTTCGGCAGCGTGAAAGTGATGTCGGTCTTGCCCGTCTCGACCTTCGAGATGTTCTGCAAGACCATGTCGATGTTGATCTCCGCGTCGGCCACGGCGCGGAACACCTTGGCGGCGTAGCCCGGTTCGTCGGGCAGGCCGACCACGGTCACCTTGGCCTCGCTGCGGTCGTGCGCGACGCCGGTGAGGATTGCTTGCTCCAAGGGGATGTCCTCCATCCATCCGTAAACGTAGGTGCCCTGCTTGTCGGTGTAGGACGAGCGCACATGCACGGGCACGTTGTAGCGGCGGGCGTATTCGACGCAGCGCAGCATCAGCACCTTGGCACCGCAGGCCGCCAGTTCCAGCATCTCCTCGTAGGAGACCTGCTCGAGCCGCTGCGCGTCGGGCACGATCCGCGGGTCGGCGGTGAAGACGCCGTCCACGTCGGTGTAGATCTCGCAGACGTCCGCGGCCAGCGCGGCGGCCAGCGCGACCGCCGTGGTGTCGGAGCCACCGCGGCCCAGCGTGGTGACGTCCCTGCTGTCCTGGCTCACGCCCTGGAAGCCGGCTACCAGCACCACGAGGCCCTCGTCCAGTGCGTCGCGGACGCGGCCGGGGGTCACGTCGATGATCTTCGCGTTGCCGTGCGCGCCCGTGGTGATCACGCCCGCCTGCGAGCCGGTGAACGAGCGGGCCTCCGCGCCGAGGGAGTGGATGGCCATGGCGACCAGCGCGTTGGAGATGCGCTCACCCGAGGTGAGCAGCATGTCCATCTCGCGGGCCGGCGGCGACGGCGCCACCTGCTGAGCGAGATCGAGCAGCTCGTCGGTGGTGTCACCCATGGCGGAGCAGACGACCACCACGTCGTGGCCTTGCTTCTTGGTCTCCACGATCCGTTCAGCGACGCGCCGGATCCGCTCGGCGGTCGCTACCGAGGATCCTCCGTACTTCTGAACCACGAGAGCCACGACAGGGTCCTCCAAGATCGACAACAAGCTGGTAACAGTCATCCAGGGTACCGGCCGGGGCCAGCGGTTTTGCCGCTACCTACCCGGCTTGTGGAAAAGCACACAGCCGCATCCGATCCCGATCGCGCCGCGCGAGCCGCCGCGGATGGGGGACGATGGACGCATGAAGAGCACGCTGCTCGAGGTGAGAACGGGCCACAGTGAAGTGGTACAGGACATCACGCCGCAGTGCGCGACATTCGCGCGAGAAGCGGGCGGTGACGGGCTGCTGCACGTCTTCGTGCCGCATGCCACGGCCGGAATCGCGATCATGGAACTCGGCGCGCGCAGCGACGACGATCTGCTCGCCGCGCTGCGTGATCTCCTGCCCGCCGACGACCGGTGGCGGCACGCGCACGGCTCGCGCGGACACGGGCGCTCGCACGTGATGCCCGCCCTCATCCCTCCGTACGCGAGCGTTCCGGTACTCGGCGGAAAGCTCGCCCTCGGTACTTGGCAGTCGATCGCGCTGGTCGATCTCAATGTCGACAACCCGGACCGGCAGGTGCGGCTGTCGTTCCTCACAGACGCGAGCTGAGCCGGACCGCGGCGGGAATTCGCCCCGAAGACCCGGCCATCAGGCCCGGGTGAACCGTCCAAGCCGTCCCGCCGCTACAGCTCCCGGATGAGTTCCACCGGCTCGCGCTCCACCGATTCGACCGTACTCCATTTGTAGTGGCACCCGTCGACGCCTGGATCGAGCCCGTGAGCGGCGAGGACAGCGGCAGCCGATCTCGCGCGCCTTCCGAACGGTTGTGACGCGCAGCACTCCGTTCGATAATGGGGCGATGATGGCACATGTAGGAGATCGACTCTGCGTGCACGGACACGTGGTGGGAGAAGTGGATCACCTGGCCGAGATCATCGAGGTCCGCGGGCCGGACGGGACGCCGCCCTACGTGGTGCGCTTCTCCGACGGTCACGAGTCACTGGTGTATCCAGGGCCCGACGCGATCGTCGAGCCCGCCCCGTCGGAATGACCGCCGCGCCGGGCCGAGCGCTGGGCGGCCTCGCCCGCGCCCGGCCCGGCGCTCACCGACGGGGAACTCCGCCCGCCTCGCTCAGGCGCTTCGCTTGGCGCGCCGGGCCAGCGCGAAAGCCAGGATGGCCGCGATCAGCACCTTGCCCGCCGTCTCGATGATCGCGTTGACGTCCACGGCCGGATGCCAGGTCAGCCGACCGTCGCGAAGCACGTAAGCGCCGACCGGCTTGGCGCCCACACCGAACGCCACGCCTTCACCGGAGCCATCCCCGTCGGCGCTGTTCCCGGTACCGCCGCCACCGCCACCGCCACCCCCGACCGAGGCGGCGGGAATGACTATCGCGCCGCCGGATTCGTAGGGGTCGCCGTAAACCCGGCGCACCGTGATCGCGTCGCGCGCCTGCGCCAGCAGATCGGCGTATTTCATGACATCCTCCCGCCCGTACCGACGGCGCCGGATACCGGCGCCCATTCGGATCCGATCGTAGGCGCGCGAACCTCGGCCGAGCCCGTCCTTCCGGACGGAAGTTGTTCCGGCGGTTGCCCGATCGCCGATCTCGAGCAGATAACGGCACGTTATCCAGGTAACCGAGATGTGGTCTGGCACAGTCAGGTTGACGAACCGGACAAATCACGGAGACAATCGGCCGGACTTGTCCATCCGGGTGTCGGAGGTATGCCATGCGCA
Source organism: Nocardia sp. NPDC004718 (assembly GCF_053601535.1). NCBI lineage: Bacteria > Bacillati > Actinomycetota > Actinomycetes > Mycobacteriales > Nocardiaceae > Nocardia > Nocardia sp. NPDC004718. The sequence continues at coordinate 5,520 of NZ_JBSGCA010000058.1, read as the reverse complement.
CCAAAACGGATATCCGATTCTTCGTCGACACCGATCCCGGACAGGTCATGGACGCCTTGACCGACGTCGAAGCGCTTCCGGAATGGTCGACCTCCTACAGCGACGTCCGGGTCGCGACCCGCGACGCACGACGCAGACCCCGGCGGGTCTTCCTCAAGGCGGAGCTGCTCGGCAGCGCGGATTTGCAAGTGCTGGAATATGATTGGACCGACGACCGGTCCTCCTGGATCGTCGCCGACAGCACCAGGGGCGTGCGGGGCGGCGGTTTTTTCGAGGTGACCGACAGCGTCGACGGCACGCACGTCTGGTACCACGTCGAGCTCTATCTGCCCCTGCCGGTTCCCGGATTTCTGCTCAAACGCACTTTCCGTAAGGCCAACGAGGTGGTCGTGGAGTGCTTCATAGATTTCGCCGAGCGGTTCCCCGAAACGGAGACCTATCAACCCGTATAGCGCGGACGGCTGCGCTCTGCGCGAAATCGGCCGCCGGGCGAAGCAGCGGACCGGCGCGGAATCGGTGGGGGTGCGACGATGAGCGCATGATCGGTTCCAAACGGGTGCGGTTCCAGCCGATGGCCGAAGGCGCGTCGGTGACCCAGCTCGAGTTGTTCTTCGACCTGGTGCTCGTCTTCGCGTTCACCATGGTCACCGGCTTGGTCGCGGAGGAGACCAGCGCGAAGAACATGCTGCGCGGGCTGCTGGTGCTCGCGGTGATGTGGTGGCTGTGGATCGCCTATTCCTGGCTCGGCAACGTGGTCCGCGCCGACGAGGGCATCGCGCGGGTCGCGATGTTCGCCGCGATGGGCGGCGCCTTCCTCGCCGCGCTCACCATCCCGGAGGCGTTCCGAGATCTGGCCGGAGGATGGTTCGGCCCGCTGGTCTTCGCCGTCGCGTACCTGATCGTGCGGTTGGTGCATCTCGGGATGTTCTGGCTGGCCAGTTCCGAGGATGCGCAATTGCGGGGCCAGCTGCTGCGCTGGGCGCTCGGGTCGATCACCCTCGGCACCACATTGCTCGTCGTCGCCGCCATGACCACCGGTCGCGTGCAGATCGCGCTGTGGATCGCCGCGATCGCGGGCGACTACCTCTGGACACTGTTCGCGGGCACCGATTGGCGGTTGAATTCGGCCACCCATTTCGTCGAGCGATACGGGCTGATCATCATCGTCGCGCTCGGTGAATCGATCGTCTCGATCGGTATCGGGGTGGCCGGCCTGCCGATCTCCTGGCCGATCGCGCTCGGCTCGCTGCTCGGCCTCGCCATTTCCGGCCTGCTGTGGTGGGCGTATTTCGACGTCGCGGCCCTGGCGGTGGAGCACGAACTGGTCCATGCCGAGGGCAAACGGCAGATCAAGATCGCGCAGGCGTCCTACACCTTCTGGCATTTCCCGATGATCGTCGGGATCATCGCGCTGTCGCTGGGGCTGAAGAAAGTCCTGTACTACGTCGGGGATTCCGCACACCACACGTTGAAGGACGCGCTGTACGGAATTCCGCTCTACGCCCTCTACGGCGGCGTCGTGCTGTATCTGATCGCGCTGGTGGGTTTCAAGCACTACGCCACGCGCACCGTCACGGCGCCGCGGGTGGTCGCCATCGTGGTGCTGCTGGCGCTCATCCCGTTGGCCTGCGCCTTGCCCGCGCTGGCTTCGCTGGCCCTGCTGTGCGGCGTCTTGGTCGCGCTGATCGCTTGGGAGACCGTGCGTTTGGCACAGCCGCGGGACGCGATCAGGCACGCGGTACCTGATTGAGCCGATGCCGCACGCAGTCCTCGTCGGGCGTGGGCCCGTACGCGGACGGCGGCACCCGCACACCGTCGCGAACCGCGTCGCGGATCTGATCGATGTTCTCCCGCAGTACGTCCGCGACGAGTTCGTCGGTGCGCGGATCCTCCAGCACCTGGAACACGATGCGGAACGTGGTGTCGGCGATCAGCCGGATGATCTCGTCGTGGAACGGGATGTAGCGGACCCGTCCCGCCTGCGGGTCCTTCTTGATCAACTCCACGATCATCTCGTCCAGCTCGGCGCGGTTCTCCTCCAGGGCGGCCGCGATGTTGCGGGTGTAGTGGCCGGTGCGCAGCACCTCGGCCACCTCGTCCATCACCGCGATCGTCATCGGACGGCGGATGGTGTCGACGATGGTCGCCACGAACCGGTTCACCACCGCGGCGGTCACCCGGTCGCCGAACACCCGGTCGGCCACCCGGGCCAGCCGCACGCCGATCACCAGGACTCGCAACAATCGGAAGCCGCGGAAGAACGGGCTGGTCACCGGAATCATGCCGACGACCTCGTACCAATAGATGAACGGGAAGGTCCACGGCCAGCCCGCGCGGCGCCAGCGCCACAGGAACTCGATCGCGAACACCCCGCACAACGTCCAGTCGACGACCACGACCACGTGGTAGGTGTGCCCGGAGACCGGGAAGAAGGTGATCCAGGCGACCAGCGCCACGGACACTATGGCCAGCGCCAGCATCAGGAAATCGGTCCAGAGCATGGGCGGCTTGCGCGGATAGTCCTGCGGCTCCGGTGCGTCCCGCAGACCGTATCGCTCGACGGAGGAGTTCTCGATACCCGAACTGGGAGCGGACACTGCGGTTCCCTTCGACGCCGAACGGTGCCGCCGACATTAGTACGCGGAAAGCACGCTCGGCACGGTTGGCGATACCCCCGGAAAAGGCGCTGGGCGAACGCTTCGCCCGGCGCAGGCGAATCTCAGCGACCGGCGCGAACGATCGCCTCGATATTGCGTTCGGCCAGCGCGGCGATGGTCAGCGACGGGTTGACCGTTCCGGTGCTGCCGGGTATCGCGGCGCCGTCCATCACGTAGAGGCCGGGGTGACCGTGCACCCGGCCGTAGCCGTCGGTGGCGCGCCCCAGCACCGCCCCACCGAGTGGATGCGCGGTGAACAGCGCGTTCGCGTCGTAGCCGAGGGCGCTGTACTCGACGAGGGCGTCCGCGCGTTCGGCGATCCGGTGGTCGACCGCGCGGGCCAGCGCGACCGTCTCGTCCCGGTTCTTGACCGACCAGCTCAGCCCGACTCGGTTCGTGGCGCGGTCGTAGCCGAACCGGGTGCGGGTCGAGTCGAGCACCATGCCGAGCGAGGCGAGCGCCCCGGTCTCGAACGGGATGCCGGGGATGTACCAGCTCTCCAGGGTCAGCGGCACGGCGGACTCGTCGAAGATCCGGCTCGCGCTCGGCACGCCTTGGCCCTGACCGGCCAGCGCGCTGGCCCCGCGGGCCAGGACCACGTCACCGTTGGTGCCCCAGCCGTCGCCGACGTGTTCGTTCAGGTTCGGTAGCGCGCCGGTGGCCTGCGCACGGACCAGTAGTTCAGAGGTACCGATCGACCCGGCGCCGAGGAAGAGCCGATCACAGGTGAGGGTGCGGGTGGACAACACGTCACCGGTCGGCGACAGCTTCGCCACGGTGACCGCGAAGCGGCCGCCGGATTCCTGCGCGATGGCGTCGACTCGGTGGCCGGGGAAGACTCCGCACCGGCCGGTGCCCTGTGCGTATGCCAGGTAGTTCTGATTCAGGTCGAACTTGGCGCCGTTGGAGTTGCCCAGATTGCTCCTGGCCGCCGTCGCGGAAGCCCTCGAGGCTCCGGCCAATTCGGCGCGCAGGATGTCCCAGTTGAAAATCGAGTCGTTGGCCTGGGGCTGATAGCCTGCCTTGCGCACCTGGTCGTCCCAGGCGCGGGAGTGCGCGAACGGCGAGGAGTTGTAGATGTCCGCGGGCATCGGGCTCAGCCGCAACATCTGGCGGACGCGGGGGTAGTAGACGCGCTCCATCTCGCCGTAGTCGACGCCGCCACCGAAGACGTGGTCGAAGAAGCGGCGCTCCGGGGCGATCATGGCGCCGCTGAAGATCACCGAGCCGCCGCCGACGGCCGCCGCGCGCCAGACGTCGATGCCCGGATACTCGGTGCAGTCCAGCACGCCGCCGAAACTGGCGAAATGCATCGGCACCTTGGTGACGCCGGTGAAGTTGGTGCGGTGCCAGAAGCCGCGACCGTCCGGGAGGTCGTCGCCGGTGAAGATCTCCCGCCACGGGTCGTTCGGCCAGCGCGAACCGCGCTCCAGCACGGTGGTGGCCACCCCGGCCTCGGCCAGGCGCAACGCGGAGACCGCGGCGCCGAAGCCCGAGCCGACGACGATCGCGGGCGAGTGCTCCGGCGGGTCGGGAATCGGGGCGAAGATCTCCGGCACCCAGGCGTGGAACAGGGCCTCCCACATCGGATCCGCGGACGCCGCGCCCGTCCTCGTCATCGTTCCCACAGCACCGAGCAGGGCGGCCGTGCCAGCCGCCTTGAACAAGGCACGTCTACGCACCGGTCACCTTCCATCATCAGGCTTAGCGTGCGCAGATTACCGGTATTCCCGATTTGTGAACAGATATCCGTTTTCGCTATCGCTCGAACGGCAGCTCGTCCGCGCGGCAGGTCGCTCCCGGGGCGGGCAGCTGCAAGTCGACGAGATAGCGCTCGCGCAGTTTGCGTGCGCATTCGCCGAGCACAGCGTGCCCGTAGCCGCCTTCGACGACGACCAACCGGGCGTTCACCAGTTCCCGCTGCGCGCGCCGCGCGGCGCTGAGTGGGGTGACCGGGTCGAATCGGTTGTTCACCAGCACGGCTGGGGTGTCCGATCGCAGGATCCATGGACCGGTGTATCGCTGGGCATACCCCTCGGGCGGCGACGGCCAAGAGGCGCAAGCCTGGTGCAGCCACAGCCAGAGCGGGCCGTGAGTGGAGCTGACACGCGCCAGATCCTGTGCGAGCGAAGGCCATTGGGCGGGGTCGCGCGGAAAGTTGTTGTCCGCACAGGAAATCGCCGTGAACGAGTCGAGGAAGTCATACGGTTGCGTTGCGGCCGAGAGGATCCGGCCGACCGTGTCGGGATCGCCCGAAGGGCCGCGCTCCAGTTCGGCGAGCAGTTGGGCCAGGGCGGGCCAGCCCTCGTCCGGGTCGTACAGCAACAGCGCATGCGACGACAGCGCCTCGGCGTAGGTGACCGTGCGCGCTCGCTCCCCGGTCCCCACCACCAGCGGCGCGTCGCGAAGACGTTGCAGCACAGCGTCATTGCGAGCGCGAAGGTCAGTGGTGCGGCCGGGATCGACCGCGTCGCCGTCCTGCGCCGCGAAGGCACAGCGCTCCCGGCCCGCGTCCGCGCACAACCGCAGGAATTCATCGAGCACTTCCTCGGTCCCGGCCGCGGTGGTCTCGATGGAGATGCGCGTGTCGTTGGTGTAGGCGTCCGGGTCGATCATCGACGCCAGGTGCAGGGCGCGCACCCGATCGCCGAACAGCGCGCCGTACACCTGGCCCAGGTAGCTCGCGTAGGAACCGCCTTCATAGGTCAGCTGGGGGTCGCCGACGGCCCGGCGCAGCAGGTCCAGGTCGCGCGCCGCGTCGACGGTGGTCAGGTGCCCGAGCAACGCGCCGCCGTGCGCCGCGCAACCGGCGACCCCCAGATCACCTATGAAGGCGGTTCCTACTCGAGCTACCTGTGCCAGG
>NZ_JBSGCA010000057.1:0-37574 GCF_053601535.1 Nocardia sp. NPDC004718 | reverse complement strand
GGGCCGCCGGGGGGGCGGCGCGCTGGGGTATTTGGGTGGGCCCCCCGGACACCCCCCCGCCAACCCCCGGGGGGCCCCCCCCGCAGGATTCGCCTGCGCGGCGGCCCTGTGTTCTGGGCACCTAGCCCGTGGTCAGCTCGCTGAACGCGACGTCGATGGGTATCGGCACGTCCACAGCCAGACGGCGAGTATGCAGGCAGACCAGGTGGTAGCGACCTTCGGAGAGCCGGTACTCCTCGATCTGCTCGATTCCATCGCCGGGCTCGGTGAGGAAGACGATGAGGTAGACCGGGATACCGACCGCCGCGTATGCGGCCTTTTTCTCCACCGTATCGGTGTGGTGTGAACTGTCGGGGGAGACGATCTCGACCACGAGCACGGTGTCATCGGCATACAGCCGCGCATCGTCGTCCAGACAGCGATACACGACGACGTCCGGTCGGCGGAGGCTGAGCGGAACGTCGCTGAGCCGGACGTCCACGTCGGTCTCGACCATCAAGCACGGTTCCGGCTTGCGCGCTGCTTCCATATGCGCGGCCATGCGCCGCGCCACCCGATTATGCAGCCGTGAGGGGCTTTCGCACTTGACGATATGGCCGTCGATGACCTCGATGGTCCGGCAGAAATCAGGGGGCAGCTGTTCGTAGTCCCGCGCCGTGATCTGGTCCGGGATCCAGCGGTACCAGTCGCTGGGTGCGCGGCTCGTCATGCCCTGAGACTACCGGCCGGCTCGCGCATTTCACGGTACGGATTCGCACTGCTCGGCCCTTGCGACGATGTCCTGGATAAGGCAAAGGCCGTCGCATCGGTCCCTGTACCGATGCGACGGCCTGGTGTTTGCCCGAAACGGATCAGAACACGCGCATACTGCCCGGCGACCAGAGGCCCGAGCGCGTCGCGGTGCCGGTGTCCAGCTTCGCCGGGACGGCGCTGCGGTCGTACTGTTCGTAGCGCTCCAGGGAGCCCCAGTCACGCGCCCAGTCGTCCTTCAGGTATGTGGGCACGGAGATGGACCTGGCCAGCATCTGCGTGAAGCCGAGCACGCCGCCGAACTCCTCGGCCTGCCAGGTATTCGTCGAGCTGATGGCCAGCGGGCGGTCCGGCAGGATGCGGTAGCCGGGCGCCTCGGCGACGCCGTTGCGGTGATCGAACGGACGCTGGCACGGGAACTGCAAGCCCACCGCCCAGTCGAGCAGGATCGGCTGCTGGGAACCCAGCAGGCTGTTGAGCGTCTGCAACTTCGGCATCCGCGGCGGCGTGAACGCCAGCCACTGGTCCCCGATCAGGATCGGGTCGTTGGCGACGATGCGCACCGCGTCGGCGTCGGGCGCGATCTCGTCCAGCGGCACCCGCAGGTTGCGCCAGGACGGGAACGGGCCGATGTCACGTGGCAGGTAGGTGCCGAGCTTCTGCACGCTGCCGTCGGGCTGCCGCTTGCCGTAGTCGACGGTCAGCGACTGGCCGTACTTCATCGCGCCGGTGTCGTCGAAGGAGAGGATGCGACCGGCGGCCGAGATCACCACCAGCGGCTTGTCCGCCGAACGCGCGGGCAACTGGTACCAGCTCGAGGTGACGTTCGCGGGCTGCTGCACGCCGTTCTGGTAGCTGCCGAGGATCGGCGTGGTCGCCGGATCCAGGCCGAACGGGAGGGCGACGGTGGAGCCGTTGACGCCGCGTGCGCCCTGGCCGCCGCCGGTGCCCGCGCTCTGCCCCTCCGCGAACGCCGCGCCGACCGACTGCGTGGAAGTGTTCCCGGTGCCCGGCTTCACCTCGACGCTGTCGGCGGACAGATCATTGGGCACGCCGTTGGGGTCGAAACCGACCGGATCGACACCGGCCAGCGGATCGGACGGATTCGTCGGCGGGTGCACCGGATCGATGATCGGCTCCAACTTGCCCGCGTTCGGGTCCGGCTCGACCAGCACGTCGTTGGCCAGGCCGCAGGTGCTGCCGCTGAGCGCGTCGATATTCGACCGGGCCAGCGAGTACGCCGGATACTGCGAAACCGCGCCCTTCACCAGCGAGAGCACCTCGAGCGCGACCATCAGCGCGGCGACCACGGTCAGCGGGATCGCCGCGAACCGGCGGATCCGCCTGCCGCGCGCCGTCTTGGCCGACGGCTGCGGCGCGGTGTAGTCCTCCCGCAGCGCGTACCAACCGACCAGCGCCAGCGCCACGCCGAACAGCACGAGCATGAGGGTGTTCGACTGGTAGCCGTGCAGCGAGACGCGCTTGTCGAACCACGGCACACCGAAGCTGGACACGTACCAGTAGCCGTTGATGCCGGAGAACGCGATCGCGAGCACGAACAGCAACCCGGCCAGGAAGATGGCCCGGTTCTTGCGGGCCCGCAGGGCACTCGCCGAGACCGCGACCGCGGTGACCGCCGCCAGCGAACCCGCGATGCCCGCGTACGCGCCGAAGTGGTGGGTCCACTTGGTCGGGTTGAACATCATGAAGAAGATCGTCCCGAAGACCACGCCCATCAACCGCCAGGTCGGACCGCTGGAAATGCCAGGTACCCGCCTGCGCCGCAGCAGCACCAGCATGGTGGTGAACAGGCACAGCAGCATCACCAAGAAGGCGAAGCGCCGCGACAGCGAGCCGTCGACGGTCTCCACGAACAGGTAGTAGTAGCGCAGGTAGTCCTCGTACCAGGCCAGGTTCGGCCCGGTCACCTGGCGAACCCGGTTGGCCTCCTGGATGCCCGCGAAGGTCTGGTCGGTGTAGACGGCCGTGAGCACGAGCACGCCCGCCGCGGCGATCGGTGCGAGCAGCGGCAGCGTCGAGCCCCACCGACCGGCGCCGAGCGCGGCGAACTGCCGGTGCTTGCGTACCACGATGCGCAGCATCGGACGGATACCGGCCAGCAGCGCGGCGACGCACATCAGGCCCGTCGGCGCGGCGGCGAGAGTGAACGCCGCCACCAGGACGGCCACCGCGGCGGGCAGCAGCCGTCCGGTCGCGATGGCCCGCTCGATCGACACCCAGGTCAGCAGGGCACCGAGCGCGACGATCGGCTCGGAGCGCAGGCCGTTGTCGAACGGCAGCCAGAACGCCAGGAACACCAGCCCGCCGGTCCACAGCGCAACCTTGCTGGTGCGCACCCCGCGACCCAGCCGGGGCACCACCTCGCGGCTGATCACCAGCCAGCACAGGATCGCGCAGGCCAGCGCCGGCAACCGCACCCAAGCACTGGCGGTGGAGATCTCGGAGAAGACCTGGATCACGTAGTAGTACCAGCCGAACGGCGCCTCCGGCACGCCGTACCAGCGGAAGTAGTTGGCCATGTAGCCCGCGTGCGGGGCCACCCGCACCATGCTGAGGATGTAGCCGTCGTCGGAGGTGTTCGCGCCCGCGAAATGCCACAGCAGCAGCGTGCCGACCACCGCGCCGTCCGCCCAGGTCGGCTTCAGCCAGTTCGCGGGCAGGAACCGGCGGTGCCCACGCCCGTCACTGCTGTCGAGCCGGGCCAGCGCCGCCAAGGCGATCAGCGTGCACAGCACCGCCGCGATCATCGCGACCAGCTTGATCGCGGTCGGGCTGGAGGAGAAGCGGGTGTCCACCGTCATGGTGAACGACAAACCGGTCGGCGCCGCGCCCTTCAGATCGGAGAACACCCCGACCACCTGGGGCCGCAGATCGCCGCCGAGCTGCCCCTCCGCCGGCACGGTGACCGACTCGTTCGCCCCGGGCGCCCCGCCCTCGATCGGCCGCTCCACCTGTCTGGTGAGCCCGTTGAACACGCCGTAGGTGCTGTCGCTGTCCGAGGCGATGCTCAGCGACGTGCACTCGCCCATGCGGTTGCGGTCGGCCGACACCACCACCGCGTTGCGGTCGATCACGTCCACCGAGGTCTCCGACACCCGCACGAACAGCGCCTCCAGCGCGGCCCGGTCGCCCTGCGGCGGCGCGGTGGCCAGCAGCATGCCACCTCGCTCGGGTAGCTGGGCGATCGTCTCGCACGGGATCGTCGCCTTCAGATCGATCGGGACCTGCGACATCAGCGGCGCCTGCACATTGCCGAGCGTCCCGCCCTGCGGCCAGTTCAGCACCGCGGTCGTCTGGGTGACCGGCAGGAACGGCGTCGCCAGCGCGAACAACGCGCCGAGCACTCCGGCCACCAGCGCGATGAGCCGGGCGGTCCGGAAATCGTTCGGGGTCACCACCGGGGCGGCGGGAGGTTTCGTGAGAACAGCGGTTGCGGCGTCGGGCACGGTTGGCAATGCTAGCTGGCTCCCCCGCCTCTCCGGGTCTTTAGGCCGTGCTAGCCGGGTGTTGCGAGCTTCGCGTTCAGGTCCTGCGTCGGGTGCCGCTCACATTCCGAGCGTTCCCGGCGAGTTATCCATGTGCATACGAAACCAGCTCTCCATATCCGACCCCGCTCGCCAGAAAAGTACCCGTATGACGCACCGGGCCGCAAAGGGATGGAAAGGTGGGTGTATGACCAAGGTGAATATCTCGACGAACTACGGATCGATCGTGCTCGAGCTGGACGATCAGAAAGCGCCCGACACGGTGCGCAATTTCGTGGACTACGTGAACGCCGGCCACTACAACGGCACCATCTTCCACCGCGTCATCCCCGGCTTCATGATCCAGGGCGGCGGGTTCGAGCCCGGGTTGCGTCAGAAGGGCACCAAGGCTCCGATCCAGAACGAAGCGAACAACGGCCTGAAGAACAACAAGTACACCGTCGCGATGGCGCGCACCAACGACCCGCACTCGGCCACCGCGCAGTTCTTCATCAATGTCTCCGACAACGACTTCCTCAACCACTCCGCTCCCACCGCGGCGGGTTGGGGCTACGCCGTCTTCGGCGCGGTGACCGAGGGCGCCGACGTGGTCGACAAGATCGCGGGCGTCCGCACCTCCTCGGCGGGCATGCATCAGGACGTGCCGGTCGACGACGTCGTCATCGAATCCGTCACCGTCAGCTGATCATTCGAGACGCCAGACGCGAATCGGGCCGCGCCCCAAGGGGTGCGGCCCGATCGTGTACCGGTCGCTACAGCGGCAGCAGGTGATGCTTGCGCGGATTGCGAGCAACGGACTTGTCCCGCAACAGTTGTAGCGCACGACGGATTTCCAGCCGGGTCGCCGACGGCTCGATGACCGCGTCGACGTATCCGCGTTCGGCGGCCACCCACGGCGTCGCCACGGTGGCGTTGTAGAAATCGATCATCTGCTGGCGAATCGCCGCCCGCTGGTCCTCGGGCGCGGCGTCGATCTGCTTGGCTCCGATCAAACTGACCGCGCTCTCGGCGCCCATGACCGCGATCCGCGCCGTCGGCCAGGCCAGGTTCACGTCGGCGCCCAGCTGTTTGGAGCCCATCACGGCGTAACCGCCGCCGTAGGACTTGCGGATCACCACGGTGACCTTCGGCACCGACGCCTCCACGTAAGAGAACAGGAACCGTCCACCGCGCTTGATGACGCCGATCTTCTCCTGTTCCACACCGGGCAGGAACCCGGGCGTGTCCACGACGAACACCAGCGGGATCTCGAACGCGTCGCACAGACGCACGAAATGCGCCGCCTTGTCCGAGGCGCGGGCGTCCAGCGCGCCCGCGTACACCATCGGCTGGTTGGCCACCACGCCGACGCTGCGGCCGTCCACGCGGGCGAAACCGGTGATGACGTTGCGCCCCGCCGAAGCGCCGAATTCGTGGAAGGCGCCGTCGTCGAAGATGCGCAGCAGGATCTCGTGCATGTCGTACCCGGAGTTGTCGGAGTCCGGGACGATCGAGTTCAGCTCCAGGTCGGTGTCGGTGATCTCCGGCTCCAAGCCGGGATTCACGATCGGCGCCAGCTCCTGGCAGCTGGTCGGCAGGTAGCTCAGGTAATCGCGCACCCACTCGAACGCGGCCGATTCGTCCTTGGCCACGTGGTGGATGTTGCCGTACTCCGCCTGGCTGCGCGCGCCGCCGAGTTCCTCGAGACTCACGTCCTCGCCGGTGACCTCACGGATCACCTTCGGCCCGGTGACGAACATGTACGCCTCTTCGGTCGCCACCACCACGTCGGTGTTGATCGGGGCGTAGACGGCGCCACCGGCGCATTTGCCGAGGATCATCGAGATCTGCGGGACCAGCCCGGACAGCGGCTCCTGCCGCCGCCCCAGCTCGGCGTACCAGGCCAGTGAGGTCACCGCCTCCTGCACGCGCGCGCCGCCGGAGTCGTTGATGCCGACCACCGGGCACCCCACCTTGGCGGCGTACTCCAGGATCCCGGCCACCTTGCGGCCGAACATCTCGCCGACCGAACCGCCGTAAACGGTCTGGTCGTGCGAGAACACCGCCACGGGCCTGCCTTCGACCAAACCGTGCCCGGTGACGACGCCGTCGCCGTAGAGCGCGGCGGAGTCGCCCGGTTTGCGGACCAGTGCGCCGATTTCCACGAAGGTTCCCGGATCGAGCAGCATGTTGATCCGGTCGCGGGCGCTGGGGATGCCTTTCTTCGCCCGCTTGGCCACGCCCGCTTCACCCGCCGGCTCCTGCGCTAATTCCAGACGCTTGCGCAGGTCGGCGAGTTTCTCGGCAGTAGTGCTCACTTGGCCCCTTTCGCCTCGATCGCGGCGAGCTTCGCGGTCAGGTCGGCTCCGATCTTGCCGATCCGCGGTTCGTCGATGATCTGCAGGTGGTCGCCGGCGATGTGGACGACCTCCAAATTCGGGATGTACTCGTCCCAGCCGCCGTTCGGCACCCGGTCGGCGAAGCGTGGCTCGAGCTCGATCATCCCGTCGTGGTAGCGATCGGCGAGGTAGAGCACGACGTTGCCGTCGTAGTGGGACGGTTGGGTACGGGCGAGGTGGCGACTATCGATCCACGAGGTGCGCTGATGCTCGAGCACGCCACCGGGAATCTTCGCGCCACTGATCTTGATCAGGTCGCTGATCATCTTGAACTGCTCTTCGTCGGATGCCGCGGCCAGTGTCTCCAGCTGTTCGCGGTCCAGTTCGCCGTCGACGCCATAGGTCTTCTTGGCGAAGGTTTGGTAGCGCTCGATCCGCCGCACCCGCTCCTCGGGACTGTTGTCCTCGCCCTGCGTCGGAATGGCCAGGTCGATCAGGCCGACCACGCGCACGTCCGCGCCCTCGGCCCGCAGCAGTTGCGCGGTCTGCATGGCCAGCACCGCGCCCAGCGACCAGCCGTACAGCACGAACGGCCCATCACCCTGGAGCTTGCGCAGCTCGGGCAGGTACTGGCGGGCTCGTTCCTCGATGGAACCGTCGACCCGTTCCAAGCCGTACATCGGCGTGTCGGCGGGCAGCCGCTTCAGCAGAGGTTCGTACACCAGCGTGTTTCCACCGGACGGATGGAACACGAACACCGGAACCGCGTTCGAGCCCTCCGCGCGAGCCCGCAGCGGACGCACGCACCCGTCCACATCCGCGCCGCTGTCCTGCAGGTTGCGAACGATGTCGGAGAGCTGCTCGATGGTCTCGCAATCGAGCACGTCGTCCACGGTGACCTCGGCCTTGACCCGCTCGGTCAGGCGCGCGGCCAGCTTCTCCGCGGTGTCCTCGTCGAGGATCGGCAGCGTGTTGAAGATGCCTCCGGCCGACTTACCGGTGACCACGGCCCAGGTGGCGAAGGTCAGGCGCTCGGCGGCGTCGCGCGGCGGGACGTCGTCCTCGTCGGCGGGCTGCTTGGCAGCGCCGCCGAACACGGCCGCGGGCGCGGCAGCAGGCTGGGGTGCGGGCGCCACGGCTTCGGGCACAGCGCTTTCCGGCGTCACGGAATCCTTCGGCGCGTCAGCCGGTGCGGCCTCGGGCGCGTCGGTCGTCTTGCCGGTGACCGCCGCGACCGGGTCGGCCCCGGTGGCCAGCGCCGCGCGGGCCGTGGCGATGAAATCGGAGTCGACGGCCAGCTCGCCGGTACCGCCCGCGGCCTTGTCGGCGGCCTGCTGATCCGCCATCGCCTGCACCTCGTCGCGGTGCTCGATCGCGTAGCGCAGCACCTTGCCGACCTCGTGCAGGCTCGCGTCCCGCACGGCCTGTACCTGCAGCTGCGGGATGTCGAACTCGTACTCCACCCGGTTCTTGATGCGCATCGCCATCAGCGAGTCCAGACCGAGTTCCATCAGCGGGATCTCCATCGGAAGATCCTCGACCGCGTAACCCATGGACTCCGCGACGATCAGCGCGAGCCGCTCCTCGACGGTCTGCGTGCCGTTCGGATCCCACCGGTCGCCGAAGGTTTCCACGACCTCGATGTCGGCGTCGCCCTGGGGCTGCGCGGCGGGCACCGGAACCGGTTCGGTCGCAACAGGTTCCGGCAGCGGAGCGCCGGAGGTGACCACGGCGTCGAACACCAGGCGGAAGGCGCTGCCCTCCTTGGCATGCACCTGCACCGATGCGCCGCCGGGATGCGGGGTGAGCGTGGTGGTGAGCGTGCCCGCGGCCGGGATCGGCGCGTGCGGGATGGACGCGCCCAGCGACACCTCGCTGAGCACCTGCGCCGCCGCGGCGCGCACGAGTCCAGCGAGATCGGTCACCGAGGAGGCCTGGACCTCCCAGACGTGCCTGCCGTCCGGCAGCGCCACGTGCGCACCGGGAACCCGGCCGTTGCCGCCCGAGGACAGCTGGACCTTCGGCCAGTACTCCTTGCGCACGAACGTGGTGCGCGGAACGTCGGCGTACTCGCCTGCGCCGAGCAGCGAGAACAGATCCACCTTGTGCCCGTGCACGTAGAGCTGGGCGAGCGCGGCGATCACACCGGCGGACTCGTCTTCTTTGCGCTTGAGCGTGGGGATGAGCTGCGCGTCGTGCACGCCCGCGGCGAAGGTGGTGCCCAGCACCTGCATCAGCGCGACGGAATTCGGCGCCAGCTCCAGGAACGTGGTGTGGCCCGCGTCCACGGCGAGCTTCACCGCGTTCGTGAAGTACACGCTGTGGCGCATGTTCTTGACCCAGTAGTCCTCGTCGTGGATCGGGTCGTGACCGGAGCGGAAGAACTCTTCCTTGTGCACCGTCGAGTACAGGCCGGTCTTCAGCTTGGTCGGCTCGATACCGGCCAGCTCCGCGGCCAGCTCGCCGAGCAGCGGATCCATCTGCGAGGTGTGGCCCGCACCGCGGGTCTGCAGCACCCGGGCGAACTTGCCCGCCGCCTCCACCCGGGCGACGATCGCCGCGACCTGGTCCTGCGGACCGCCGATCACCGTGTTCGTCGGCGCGGCGTACACCGCGACCTCGACGTCCGGGTATTCCGGCAGCAGCTTCGCGACGTCCTCGGCGCTGTACTCGATGAGCGCCATGTTGCGCACGTCGTCGTCGCTGATCATCTGCTCGCCCTCGCCCATGAGGCGGGAACGGGCGCAGATCACGCGCACCGCGTCCTCGAGCGAGAGACCACCGGCGATGTACGCGCCCGCGACCTCGCCCATGGAATGACCCACCACCGCTTCGGGTTCCGCGCCGTGCGCGCGCAGCAGCGCCGCCAGGCCGACCTGGATGGTGAAGATGCCGACCTGCGAGGTGCCGACGTTGTAGTCCTGGCTGTCGTCGAGGAACAGTTCGCGCACCGAGTATCCGGCCTCGTCCTGCACCAGCTCATCGACCTCGTCGACGGCCTTCGCGAAGATCGAGTTCTCCAGGTAGAGCTGCTTGCCCATCTTGCGGTGCTGCGCGCCGAAACCGGCCAGCACCCACATCGGGCCCATGGCCGCGGGCGCGTCCGCGGTGAAGACGCCGGTGCCCGGCTTGCCCGCCGCGATGGCGCGCAGTCCGGCGATCGCCTCTTCGTGCGTCTTGGCCAGCACCACGCCGCGCGAACGCCAGTGGCTGCGCTTGGCCAGCGACCGCGCCACATCGGCGAGCGGAGTCTGTGCGCCCGCCTCGGATTCGAGCCAGTCGGCGAGCTCGGCGGCGGCACGACGGCGCCGCGAAGGCAGATAACCCGACACGGGCAGGATCTGCGGCAGCGGCTCGGTGCGCTCGGCGGTCCACTCCGCGTCGGCTTCGGCCGCCACCTCGGCCACGGCGTCGCGGGCCTCGGATTCCGTCGCCGCGTCGGTGGTCTCCTCCACCGCGTCCTCGTCCAGCCGAGCCTCCAGCTCGGAGAAAGGAGCCTGGGTGTCGGTCGGCACGTATTCCTGGACGACGACGTGCGCGTTGGTGCCGCCGAAGCCGAAACCGGAGATGCCGATGGTGGCCTTGCCGCTGTAGCGGGGGAACTCGGTGGGCTCGTCGACGATCTTCAGGTGCGCCTGATCCCACGGTATGTACGGGTTCGGTCCGGCGTAGTTGATGTTCGGCGGAATGACGTTGTGCTGCAACGACATGATCACCTTCGCCAGACTCGCCGCACCGGCGCCCGACTCCAGGTGACCGAAGTTGGTCTTGGCCGAACCGAGCAACACGGGCTCGTCGGCTGCGCGTCCCCGGCCGACCACCCGGCCGAGCGCGTCGGCCTCGATCGGGTCGCCGATCAGGGTGCCGGTTCCGTGCGCCTCGATGTAATCCACCGCCGACGGCGCGATGCCCGCGTCCCGGTAGGCGCGACGCAGCACTTCGGCCTGCGCGTCGGGATTCGGGGCGAGCAGACCGTTGGACCGCCCGTCGTTGTTCACCGCGGAGCCCTTGATCACGGCGTAGATCGTGTCGCCGTCGCGTTCCGCGTCGGCGAGCCGCTTCAGCACCACCAGACCGCCGCCCTCGGAACGGACCATGCCGTCGGCGTCGCTGGAGAACGCCTTGATGTGCCCGTCCTTGGCGACGCCGCCATTGGCGTCGAAACCGAGCGTGGCCATCGGCGCGAGCAACATGTTCACGCCACCGGCGAGCGCCAGGTCGGCGTCACCGCTGCGCAGCGCCTGCACCGCCTCGTGCACCGCGACCAGCGTCGAGGAGCAGGCGGTGTCGACAGCCACCGACGGACCGCGGAAGTCGAAGAAGTAGGAAACCCGGTTGGGGATGATGGACGTGACGCTGCCCATGATCGCGTAGGCCTCGGCCGATACCGGCACGTTCGGATCGCGCTCGCTGCCAAGGCCGAGCGCCGCGAGCAGCATGAAGTCGTTGCCCGACGAGCCGATGAACACGCCGACCGGCTCGCCCTTGAGTTCGCTGGCCGGAATCCTGGCGTGCTCCAACGCCTCCCAGGTCAGCTCCATCATCAGGCGCTGCTGCGGATCGACCCGCTCGACCTCGACCGGCGACATGGCGAAGAACTCGGCGTCGAAACCCTTGACGACGTCCTGATCGAGATAGCCGCCCCTGGTGTTGGCGTTATCGACCGCTTCCGCCAACCGCGGCTCGGCCAGGAACTCCGACCAGCGCCCTTCGGGCCGCTCCCGGATGCCGTCACCGCGTCCGATGAGGAATTCCCAGGTCGACTCCGGAGTGTCGCCCGCGCCGGGCAGCCGCGTCGACAGACCCACGATCGCGATGTCGTGCGCCTCACCCGGCGCGTAGCCCGCGGTGTAGTAGGCGTCGTCGGACGACTCCGCGGGCAGGTCCGGCTCACCGTTGATGATCCGCTCGGCCAGCGAGGCGATGGTCGGATGCTGGTACACGATCGTCGCGTTCAGCATCACGCCGGTCAGTTCCTCGATGTCCCCGCCGAGGGCGATGGCGTCCCGCGAGGCGAGCCCGAACTCCTCCATCGGCCGGTCCACGGTGATCTGCTCGATCGGTTGCCCGGTCGCCTCGGAGACCCAGCGCCGCAGCCACTCACGCAGCTCCGCCACCGACATGTCGGTCTGCGCGCCGTCCTTCGCGGACTCGGCCGGGGCCGCCGCGTCGGCGACGGTCTCCACGGGTGGGGTATCGGTCGTGGGCGTGCCCTCGTTGTCAGCCATCAATTCCTCAAGCTACCTGTCTGCGTACCGGGCGTACCGTGTTTGACGGCTCGGCGCTCGAGAAGCTCGGCGCCGAGCGTCGATGGTCGGTCCGAGGCCGCCCCTGGCAATTACTCTTCCGGTGCATCGGGGAAAGCCTGCTGGGTGTAACCACCCCGCAGCGTTCCCTCCAGATAGGCCGCCCGGCAGGCGCGGCGGGCGATCTTGCCACTGGAGGTGCGCGGGATCGATCCCGCGGGCACCAGCAGCACGTCTCGAACGGTCACGCCGTGCCGCTGGGAGATCGCCGCGCGCACCGCGTCGGCGATCGGCAGCGGATCGGCCTTGCCCGCACCAGGACCGCGCTCACCCACGATGACCAGCTGCTCGGACGCGTCGTCGGCGTCGAACTGCAGGCCGGAGTGGCTGCCCTGCTCGAACACCTCGGCAGGGAGCTGGTTGGCGGGCACCGAGAACGCCGCGACGAAGCCGGGACGCAGCGCGGTGCTGGCCTCCTGCGCGGAGAACTCGAGGTCCTGCGGGTAGTGGTTGCGACCGTCCACGATCACCAGGTCCTTGACCCGGCCGGTGATGTAGAGCTCGCCCTCGAAGTACACGCCGTAGTCGCCGGTGCGCATCCAGTTCGCGTCCGGCTCGGTGCCCTCGGCGTGGCTGCCCTCGGACAGGCGCTCGGTGACCTTGTTCTGGAACGTCGCCGCCGTCTCGTCGGGACGCCCCCAGTAGCCGATGCCCATGTTGTTGCCGTGCAGCCAGATCTCGCCCACGTGCCCGTCGGGCACCTCGCGACCGCCGCCCGACTCCACGGACTCCGGATCTATGATCGTCGCCCACTGCGAGAGCGCGATATAGCCGCAGGACACCTGCGCGATCGCGTCCTCGTGGCCGGGGTCGACCTTCACCATGCGGCCCGCGTTGAGTTCCTTGCGGTCGACGTAGGTGACCTTGGCCTCGTCCTCGGCCTTGGTGGCGGAGACGAACAGCGTGGCCTCGGCCATGCCGTAGCAGGGCTTGATGGCGGTCTTGGGCAGCCCGTAGGGGGCGAACGCCTCGTTGAACTTCTTCATCGAGGAGGTGGTCACCGGCTCGCTGCCGTTGATCAGGCCGATGACGTTCGACAGATCCAGCGACTCGCCGTTCTTCGGCAGACCGCGCGCCGCGGCGTGCTCGAACGCGAAGTTCGGTGCGGCGGCGAAGGTTCCGGCGCCGTCGGAAACCGCGGCCAGCTCCTTGATCCACCGGTAGGGACGGCGCACGAACGCGCTCGGCGACATGATGGTGATGTACTTGCCGCCCACCGCGGGCAGGATCACCGTCAGCAGGCCCATGTCGTGGAACAGCGGCAGCCAGGTGACGCCGCGTGAGTTCCAGTCCAGGTTGATCGCGTCGACCATCTGCAGCACGTTGGTGCCCACCGCGCGGTGCGTGATCTCCACACCCGCGGGCACCCGGGTGGACCCCGAGGTGTACTGCAGGTAGGCGATGTCATCGATCGCGATGTCCGGGCGCACCCAGCTCTCGCCGACGCTGTCGGGAATCGCGTCCACCGCGATGATGCGCGGACGCTGGGCGGCGGGCAGCGAGCGGAAGAACTGCCGCACCCCGGCCGCGGAGGAGCTCGCGGTCAGGATGGCCGAGGGCTCACAGTCGCCGAGCACCGCGTGCAGGCGATCGGTGTGGCCCGGCTCGTCCGGGTCGAACAGCGGGACCGAGATGGTGCCCGCGTAGATCGCGGCGAAGAAGGAGATCACGTAATCCAAGCCCTGCGGCGCGAGGATCGCGACCCGGTCGCCCGGGTTGGTCACCTGCTGCAGTCGAGCGGCCACCGCGCGCAGCCGAATACCGAACTCACGCCACGTCAACTCCTGCGCCTCACCGTCGCGCTCGCGCGAGTAGTCGATGTAGCGATACGCCAGGGTGTTCGCGTCGTTCCGGGTGTGCTTCTCGACGTGATCAACCAGGGTGTGATCCTCGGGAATGCGGATGTTCCCGGTTTCGTCCAGGTAGTCGTCGAAAGTCTCTTCCATTCCTTCTTCTCCTCCGAGGCACACGCAGCAAGACGGCGAGATCGCCGCTTTTACCTGTGAGGCCCCGACTCGCTTTCGCCCGCGGGTGCTCCAAGTGCAGAGCCAGCCTGCAGATTTTGTGCGGTCTGCGCGGTGACCGCTATCGGCTAGATGTACTCAAACCAGAGTCATGTTACAGAGAAGACCGGCTCACTCGTCCCGCAGCAGGGGAATAACGGGGGCGAACGCGTCCATCTGGGTGGGGAATACACCGACATAGGACATCGAGGTGAGCTGCCGCACACGGCGGATCTGCTCGGCGATCTCCTCGAATGTTCCGATCGCCACGTAGGGCGAGTTCAGGATGTCCTCGACGGACAGCTGAACATCGACCTCCAGGTTCGGGTGCAGTCCCCGGTCCAACGCCGACAGCGCCATCTCCGCGGTCTTCTCGCGATCGTCGGTGATCACGATGGCGGTGATGGCCCAGTTCAGCTCGATGTCGGCGAACCGGTCACCGGCGGCCTCCTTGATCAGATTCACCTTTTCCACGGCCTTCTCGATGGTGATGCCGGAGAGCAGGCCCTTGCCGTTCTTGGTGGTCACGGGAACGACAGAGACGATGTCGGCGTGCTTGGCGGCCAGCCGCAGCATCTTCGGACCGCCGCCGCCGGTGCAGATCGGGGGGCGTGGGCCCTGCCGCGGCCGTGGGGTCCCCTTGACACCGCGGACCTGGTAATGCTTGCCCTCGAAGGTGCACTCCTGGCCGCGCAGCAGCACGTCGAGAATGGTCAACGACTCGTCCAGCTTCTCCAGCCGGACACCGGGCGACTCGTACGGGATGCCCGCGTTCTCGAACTCCTCCTTGATCCAGCCCGCGCCGACGCCGACCTCGAGCCTGCCCTTGGACAGCACGTCGATGGTCGCCAGATCCTTGGCCAGCACGACGGGGTGGCGGAAACCGTTCGCCAGCACCGACGTGCCGAGCCGGATCTTCTCGGTGGCCTGGGTCAGCGCGCCGAGCGCGGCGATCGGCCCGATCTGCTCACCGAGGTGGTCGGGCACCACGAAGGTGTCGAAGCCGTACTCCTCGGCCTGCTGAGCGGTCTGCACGAACTTCCGCGCGCCGCCCTCCTGCTTGTTTCCTTCCCCGGCCGCCGCGAAGCGGAACGGGCGCAACGGAGTGCCCAGCGCGGACAACGCAGCATCCGCGTCACGGCTCGCCGTGGTGGCCGGTGCGGCGGCTTCTGTCATGAACTCATGCTCCTGGCTGTAAGGAAAATACGGGCGCGACGCCCGCTTCGGGTCCGCGCTGGGGTGGTGCCCGGCGTCGCGATCACCAGCGCACTTTACAGCGTGCTACCCAACTCGAGTTGCGCTTGTCACGCCAATCCGGTGCGGGGTATCTCACGGGCTGTGAATTTTCACGAATGAGCCGGATGCGGCGCTGTCTCGATGAGTCCGGCCGCCCAGTTCGCCGTCCACTGCGTCGCGGTGTTGCCGTCGCCGTCCACGACGAAACTGTTGTAGAGGGTGTGCACCGGGTTTCCCGCGGCCCGGACCAGCGTGTTCACGCTGCCCAGGATGTTCCACGGACTCAGCGCCTCCCGGGGTGCGTCGCAGATCAGATCGCCGGGCGCGCACATGGTGTAGGTGCGATCGGCCAGCGTGCCGAAGCCCCCTTGACGCGGACCGGTCATCGTGATGCCGGGCACGTTCAACCCCTTCAGCGCGACTTCGGCACCCACACCCGGCGGCGGGGTGCCGATCTGGATCGCCTGGCCCGGGCCGTTGTCGCCGGTACGGCGTCCGTCGGCGATCAACGTCACGCCCAGCACCAGATCGGCGGGCACCGGACCCGCGCCCGCACCGATCTGCGCGGCGACGTCACCCGCGATCACCGCGCCCTGGGAGAACCCCGCGAGCACGTAGGTGGTCAGCGGGCACTCCTGGTGCCGCGCGACCATGGCGTCGACCATCCGCTGGGTGCCCTCGGATCGGCTGTTGTTGTACGACTGCTGGCCGTCCGGCGGGATCGCGATCGGATTGGAGAACTGCGCGACGTACGGAACGGTGTACACGTCCACCCGCTCGCTCGGGAACCGCTGGGTGATCGGGCCGGAGACGTTGAGCATCAGCGACACCGGGTTGGCGGTCGGATTGTGCGGATCGTCGGCGCTGTTCGACTCCCACGTGCCGGGCACCGAGATCATCTGCACATCCGGACAGCTCGCGGGCTGCGAGGTCGGGCGTTCCGGCGGTTTCGGCCCGGGGCCGGGCGGGCGCAAACGCCCTGCGAGCAGGTACCACAGCAGCAGGACCACCAGGACGATCAGCAGGATGCCGCCGATCACGAGCAGACATCCCGCCGGCTTGGACCGGCGGGAGGTCGAACGGACGCGCGAACTCACTGGCAGTACGTGGCGCGAGCGGTGGAGATGTAGATCTGCCCGGCCTTCTCCACCGGCATCTTCGCCGGGTCGAAGGACGGATCCGAACCTGCCATGGCGTTGACGAAGGTCATCAGATCCTGATCGGACGCGCCCGCGGCGGTGCCCTGGCAGACGTACGCGCCGATGCTCAGCGCGATGTCCGGGCTTGACGGGGTGACACCCTGCTTGGCCAGCTCGTCCAGGAACTTCTTGTCCTTGTCGCTGAGCTTCGAGGTGTCCGCGGGCGGGACGGCTCCGGTCGGCACCGGCTGCGGACGCTCGGGCGCCACCGTCGTGGTGGGCTGCTCCGGCGCGGGAGCGGGCTGGCCGGTTTCGGCGGGAGTCGAAGCGATCGGCGACGTGGTCGCCGCCGCTGCCGTCGTGGTGCGGGTAGGCGATGGCGTGCTCGTCGCGGTCGAATCATTGTCGCCGCACGCGGCGAGCAGGCCGGTTGCGGCAATCGCCACAACCACGCCGAATACCTTTCCACGGGTCCGATGCATGAATTCTTGTCCTCGATCTGTCACTGAGCGGGGTCGGGTCGCCCACCAGGCTAGCGGTGTCGAATTTGCCGCGCCTTCGCGCGGCGTGTTCGCGGCCCCCTTGTGGCTCGCGTCCGCGACCCATTCGTGCGGTCGATCCGGAAGCCGCGCACGACCTCACCCAGGCGCATCCGCTAACACGTGGCGCGGGTCGGGCAGGTCGGGTGGGAGCGCGCGGGCTGCCGTGCACCGGTCGCACTCAAAGAGCGTGCAGTTCCGGTTTGCCGTCGCGCAGCGTGATGAAACCTCCCTGGAAGTTCTGCTGCACGCCGTCCGAGATGGGGAACTCGTCGCCGGTGGGGAAGCCGAGTTTGCCGTTCTCGTAGCCGGCGTCGCGCCAAGCATCCAGTATCGGGCCGTTGCGGACCGCCCAAGCGCCGGACACCGGGCTCCAGTAGATGGCCCCGCCTTCGAATCGGCTGAAGCGGCCCGCGTCCTTCACCGTCTGCTCTTCGGCGACCGGGAAGCCGAGCGGACTGTTCTCGAAGCCCAGCTGGGCGTACTTGCCGAGGATCAGGCCTTGGACGCGGTGCACGCCGGTGGCCTGGCTGTAGTAGAACGGACCGTTCTCGAAGGCTTGCACGGCGCCGTCGCGACTCGGTGTCTTGGCCTCCGGCGCTGTCGGGTAACCGGCGGGACCACGTTCGAACCCCTGCTTGCCCCACTCGTCGAAGATCGCGCCACGCACCATTTGAGCGCCGATCTGCGGCGTCCAGTAGAGCGCGCCGTGCTGGAATGCCTGGAACCGGCCGCGGCCGTCTTCCAGTGCGCGTTCCTCGCCCGTCGGCAGCCCGAGCGGTCCGGTAGGTCCTCCCGCCGCCTGGTAACCGGGCCCGAATACGCCGCCGACCGGGTAAGCGCCACTGTCCGGCGTGAAGAACACCCGGCCGCCCTTGAAGTCCTGCGCGGTGCCTCCTGCCACGGCGTACTCTCCGGTGAGGCAATCACCGAGCCAGCCCGCCGCGGCTGCTACCGGGCCGATCGCGCCGCCCGGCTGACAGGCGGGCTTGCCCTGATCGACGCCGAGCGCGGACGCGGCCTGGGTCCAGGACTGACGCATCTCGAAGTCCCAGTACGGCCAGGAATGGGTGCCGGACGGGCGATAGTTCACCTGCGCGGGTATCGCCAGCTTGGACAGCTTGGTCACGAAGTTCTGCGACGTGAGCCGGGAGAGGATCTCCAATCCCATGCCCGCGATGTTGGTGCTCACCCCGGGAATGCCGAGGGCGTGGTCGTAGGGACCGATCGCGCCGCTGCCGCTGGAGACGTAGAGACTGACTCCTCGCAGCTTGTCGGCCAGCACGTACGGGTCGTGCGCCTCCCACTCCGGGTCCGTCTGCCTGCCCCACATGGCGGCGGAGTCGAAGCCGCCCGCATCCCGCATGGCGAACTCGATGGCCTGCGGCATGCCCAGCGTCGTCGTGGTCAGGAACCCCGAATACGACGCGGCGTGCCGCACGAAGCCCGGATTGCGGGCGGCGAGGAACATCGCGGCCGTGCCGCCCATCGAGAGGCCTTCCACGCCCCGCACGGGTGTCGCACGCCAATGACTCTCCAGCAGCGGCGGAAGCTCCTTGGTGAGAAAAGTCTCCCACTTGTAGGTACGGCCGTTGTCCGGCTGGAGCCAGTCGGCGTAGAAGCTGGCCTGCCCACCCACCGGCAGCACCACGGTGACGTTCTTGTCGGCGAAGAAATCGACCGCCCCCGCCTCCTTCGTCCAGCCGCTCTCGTCGTCGGTCGCGCGCAGACCGTCGAGCAGGAACAGGACGGGGAATCTGGCCTCCGGGTGGGCGTTCCAGTCTCTGGCCAGCAGCAGCTGGACCTGGATCGGCACCCCCATGGACGGCGAGGTCACCCACAGCGCGACGCGACGGTCGCTGAGCCACTGGACCTTCTCCAGCGCGGGCGCGGCCACGGCCGCCGTGGGCTCCGCGACGGCGGGAGCCTCGACGGACACGCTCGCGGCTAGCGGGATCACCATCGTGGCGGCGAGCAGCATGAGCCGCTCGCGTGCCGAACGCGCGACGAGACGCCCGCGTATGCCACAGCTACCGCGCGTAATCCCTGCCACAAAAGCTTTGTACTCCCGTTATAGCGACGTTTACGGGAGACACGCGCTGCACAGCAAACAATGTTCGCTGTCGCGCGATCATGGCTGCCCCCGAACGCAATTCAGGCCGCACCGAATCGGTGCGGCCTGAATGCGACGAGGTGGATCAGATCACCAGGCGCCGGTGGCGTCCAGGATCATGTTGCGCGAGGCGAACAGCTCGCCCTCCCAGTACTTCCAGGAGTGGGTGCCCGCGGCCGGGAAGTCGAACCGGGCCGGGATACCCAGCGAGTTCAGGCGGGCCTGGAACGCGCGGGTGTTCACCAGCGACAGGGCCTCCAGCGCCATCCCGTTGCCGGTGTTGAACACGCCGACCGCCGAGTTCGGCTGGTCGTACTGACCCGGCAGGCCGCTGGCGGCCGAGATGTACATCGGCAGGCCGCGCAGCTGCGGCGCGAAGACGAACGGGTCCATCCGCAGCCACTGCGAGCTCCACGGCGCGGCCATCGCGTCGACGTTGTAGCGGCCCGCGTCCAACATCGCGATGCGGATCGCCTCACGCATACCCGGCGCGGAGATGTTCAGGTAGCCCGAGTAGGAGGCGGCGAACTTGAACTGGTCGCGGTGGTAGGCCGCGAGAGCCAGCGCCGCGCTACCGCCCATGGACAGGCCGACGACCGCGTTGTTGGTGCGCGAGACGCCGTAGCCCTCCAGGAAGGCGGGCAGTTCCTTGGTGAGGAAGGTCTCCCACTTGTAGGTGGTCTTCTGGCCGTTGGTGTTCGACGGCGCGTACCAGTCGGTGTAGAAGCTGGACTGGCCGCCGACCGGCATCACCAGGGTGATGTTGTCGTTGCCGAACTGCTGCAGCGCGTTGGTCTCGAACGTCCAGGCGTTGCGGTCGTCGCGGGCGCGCAGACCGTCGAGCAGGTACAGCGCCGCGTTGCCGCCGCGTGCGGCCCACTGCACCTGCACCTTGATCGGGCCCATGCTGGACGGGACCATCAGGTCCTCGAAGCCGCCCGCGGGCGCCCGCAACACCGGCGTGTGCACCGACGGCGCCGCTGCGGCGAAAGTCGGGGTTGCCAGGCCTGCGGCGATCGGTAGCGCCAGCGCGGCGGCACCGACAGCCAGAATTCGATTACGCCAACCGCGAGCCGCGCCTCGCCGTCCCGACTGTGTTCTCTTCGGCGCGGCCGCCCTGCCGAAACGCATGAATCCTGCTCTCTTTCTGCTGTTGTGGTGCCGCTCGCCGCCCGAGGGGCGAAGCGGCACCCGTGTTGCCAACGAGACGCGCGTCACGGACATGGTCCCGACAATCCGATCCCCATGACGGCGCTACAACGATCTGGTCACACTTGCGCTCGCTGGACGATATTCGACGCCCCTCGCTTTAGCAAGATCCGGGTCTTTCCACTGGCCGAAATCCATCCGTTCACGCAAGGTAATGATGCGGTGACCTTATCGCGTTCTCGCGGTGATGTCGTGTTGGAACGCAAGATATTCGCGCTCCTGGCGGGAACTGTCACCGACCCGAGATCTTCGCAATCCCGACACCTCCAGCGCCCTCGCCACAGGCCCTCGGCGCCTCCGAGCGACGGGGCAAAGTCCACCCGGACCAGTGACCGAACCGTGATCGGAACCGTGATCTGCCGTGATAGCCACAGAGGCGACTTCGGGCAAACAGTCCCAAGCAGTGATAACCACTCCACAGCGATCACACAGCAAACATTGAGTGGGATGCCCCCGGACTTCCCCGCATCGCACCCACGTACCCCCTACTACCTACCCCCACTCCCCCAAGCCGGCGCCCCCGAGAACGCGCAGCCCCCTACGGCCAGGAAGACAACTGCACAAACCGCAAACAAATGCCCCCCGCCAATCCCGCCGCACACCAGAAAGCGCAAGTTCCCCACACACTGAACCCACTCGGGTGCGAGTCTTACGAGCGCCGTTCGCGGCGCGGCTCGCGTCAGAGTGGACGAAGCGCATGCGCCGCAGGCGCGAGTCTCGTCCGCTCTGACGCGAGCCAGAGAGGGCCGCGAACACCCAGCGCCGCAGGCGCTGGAAATCCAACTCAGCCGATGTTCGCCGACATATCCGGGATCATTCGCATGGCCTCGTCAGCCCAGTTGTTCCAGGCGTGAATACCGTACGGCGGGAAGGAGTAGACGGCGTTGCCGCCACCCAAGGTCGCCATCCGGACCTGGAACGCGCGAGTGTTAGCCAGCGCCAGGCTCTCCAGCCCCATGCCGTTGAGGGTGCCGAAGCTCGGCGGGTCGCCGGCCGAGGGCAGTCCGCTGGCCGCGGCGATCCAGAGGCGGGTGCCGTTGCGGATCAGGTTGGGCGCGAACACGAAGGGGTCCATCCGCAGCCACTGCGGGCTCCACGGCGGCGCCATCGCGTCGACGTTGTAGCCGCCCGCGTCCAGCATGGCGGCGCGGATCGCCTCCCGCATACCCGGCGCCGAGTTGTTCAAATAGCCGGAGAACGAGCCCGCGAAGCTGAACTGGTCCGGGTGGTAGGCCGCCAGGGTGAGCGCCGCGCTACCGCCCATCGACAAGCCGAAGGCGCCGTTGCGGTTGGGGTTGAATCCCAGGCGATCGCGCAGCGCCCAGCGCAGGTTGTTGGTCAGGAAGGTCTCCCACTGATACCGGTAGCTCTTGCCGGGCCCGCCCGCGAACCCGTCCAGCCCGCCGGAACCGGTGCTGGAGCCCGCGCCTGCCGGGATGCCGAAGAACTCGCTGGGCGCGATCCAGTCGGCGTAGAAGCTCGACATGCCACCGACCGGCATGACCACGTTGATGTTCTGGCTCGCCAGGACTTGCGGGATGTTGGTCTCGATCTCCCAGCCGTTCAGCGTCTCCGGCGCCCGCATGCCGTCCAGCACGTAGGCGACGCGATTGGTGTTGCCGTCGGCGGCACGCAGGATCCGGGTCTTGATCGGACCCATGCCGGAATCGACCCAGAAATCGAAGGCCGCGGGGTCGAACGCCGCCGAGGCCGTGGCGCCCGGACCCGCGATGGTCGCCCCGAGCGGCAGCAGCATCGCCGCGGCGATGCCGAGGGCGGACCGTCGCAACCATGAACCGGCTACTCGGGACCTCTGGGGCCAGCGCTTCCCGCGCGCACTACGCATCACATCGACCTTTCCTTCGGGCGGCCCGGCTAGGCAAACTATTGGCAATCTCAACCGGTCCCTCATCGGACACCAAGACGCGACGCCCACCAAGAAACCGGACGAATCGACCTTGATGCATGCTGTTCGGGTATCAATTGGAAACGAATGCCTTCATGTTGCTGGATAGTGATCCAGACCACAACTACCGAAGCCGTTTTCTCTTCATATTCGTTGCCGAAGTACCCGCGGACGACCGGGTAAACGCCGAAAGGCCGCTCCGCGCCGATGGCGCGAAACGGCCTTTCCTCGCTATGGCCGGGCTACTACCCGATGTTCGCGGACAGATCCGGGATCATCCGGTAGACCTCATCGGCCCAGTAGTTCCAGTTGTGCACACCCACGGCCGGGAAGTCGTAGGTGACATTGTTCGCGCCCAGGGTGAGCATCCGGACCTGGAACGCGCGGGTGTTGGCCAGGGCCAGCGTTTCCAGACCCATCGCGTTGAGCGTGTTGAAGCTGATGCCGTCCGCCCCGCTGGGCAGACCGCTACCGGCGGAGACCCACAAGCGAGTGTTGTTCGCCTTCAGCCGCGGCGCGAACACGAACGGGTCCATCCGCAGCCACTGCGGACCCCACGGCGGCGCCATCGCGTCGATGTTGTAGCCGCCCGCGTCCAGCATCGCCACGCGCAGCGCCTCACGCATACCCGGCGCGGAGATGTTCAGGTACCCGGAGTACGAACCGGCGTAACGGAACTGGTCGGGGTGGTAGGCCGCGAGAGTGAGCGCGGCGCTGCCGCCCATGGAAAGACCGAAGATGCCGTTGCCGTTCGGGTTGAACCCGAGGCGGTCGCGCAGCGCCCAGCGAAGGTTGTTGGTGAGGAAGGTTTCCCACTTGTAAGTGCTGGTCTTGCCCGGTCCGCCCGCGGAACCCGTCAGCAGGCCGGAACCGGAGTTCGCCGAGCCGGTGGAGGACGAGCCCGCGCTGCCGAGGCCGAAGAAATCGCTCGGGCCGTTCCAGTCGGCGTAGAAGCTGGACTGGCCGCCGACCGGCATGACCACGTTGATGTTCCACTTGGTCAGCTCGCGTGCGACCTCGGTATCGATCTCCCAGCCGCTCAGGTCGGTACGCGCCCGCATGCCGTCCAGCGCGTACACCACGCGGCCGGTGTTGCCATCGGCGGCGCGGAAGATGCGCGACTTGATCGGCCCCATTTCGGAGTCGACCCAGAAATCCATGCCATCCGGATTGAACGCGGCGGACGCCGGGGCGGCAGGGCCTGCCACCGACACCCCGAGCGGTAGCAGAACAGCCAGCGAAACCAGCATGGACCGCTTGAGCCAGGAACCCGCTCTTCGAGAATTCAGACGACGCCCGATCACGCCTCGCATCAGTTTCAACCTTTCGTTTGCACAGCGACAGCGGCAAGCCGTCCACACGGTAACCCGTCGATGCCCACGACCGGTGGACGCCAGGCCGGGCATACGGTCGTAGCGTATATCGGTATCGACACGGTGGCGTTACCAAAAAGAGATAAAGCGGCGTACGCCACTTTATCTACCTCGCAAAATGGGACCATTGGGCCCACCGTGCCCAGTGGGCCCAATGTGATTCACGGGATCAGCGCTGCGCGGCCGGTTGCGGGAAGGGATCGACCAGTCCGCACCGCTGGATCTCGTACTTCGGGACGCGATCGATGCGGTACTTCGCGAACCGCAACGCGTTGCGCAGGTTGTGCCGGAAACGCTCGAAGGTGAGCGGATCGCGGTAGGAGATCAACAGCGCCTGGGTGTCCGGGCAGGACATCGCGGTGCGCGCCTGGGCGACCCACTTCTCGTCCAGGTACCAGGGCATCCACGGTTTCTTGTCCACCATGCCGGTATCGACGACGACCCAGTCCGGGTACAGGCTCTTGTCGTGGCCGATCCGGCCGTCGGTGAGCCGGTCGGTGTGCGCGGCCAGCGGGTAGGCCAGGCCCATCGGATCGATCACGGACACGTCCAGCGGAACGTTCATGCTGGTCATGCCGAGATTCAGGAAGTAGACCGTGTGCCCGGCGCCACCCTCCGGAATCGGCTGGGGCGGCGGAGCGATGTACCAGAACATGAACGACGGCGAATTGAGCAGCAGACCGCCGTTCGGAGTGGCGGTGATGTCGTCGACCATCGCGCGGATGCGCGGGTAGTCCAAGTAATCCTCGGCCAGGATCGGGTGGTCGTGCCCGGTGTTGAGCACGTAGTAGACGCGCTCGTCGACGATGCCGGTCGAAGTGATCTTGGTGCCGGTCTTGATCGCGGTGGTGTCGGCCGCGAACAGCGCCCACCCCGCGACGCCGACGAATGCCACGGCCAGCGCCGCGTAGGACCAGTCGGCGGCGGTGGCCGCGCGCACACCGCCCTGCGGCGCCCGGATCGGAATGACCGCGACCGGGAGCAGGAACAGGAACAGCTGGGGCAACAGCATTCGGCCGTGCATGAAGTCGCCACCGACCCGAAGCGCGTAAATGGTCAGGAGGAACCCGCTGGCCAGAACCGAAGCGACCACCGCGCCCGGCGAGCGCAACCACTCCCGGATGCGGCCGATCGACCAGCCACGCGCGTCTTCGTTTCCGGCACGCGAGTTCCGAGTCGCACCCGTGCGAGCGGCGAGCACACCGGCGATCAGCAATACCAGCAGCGGCGCCCACAGGAAGTACGGACCGACGAGGTCCCAGAGGTAGGTGAAGCCCTGCCCCCACTTGGCGCCGCCCGCGTCCTTCGCGACGGCGGTGTTCGGGTAGGGCAGGCCGTAGTAGCCCATCCGCCAGATCTGGTAGCCCAGCGGCACCAGTCCGGCCACCGCGACGATCACCGCGCGCAGCACGATCGGCCGCAGCCTGCTCTCGGGCATGGGCGCGCAGAAGATCATCAGCAGCGCGAGCGCGCCGACCAAGGTCATCTCGGGACGGATCAGCGGGGCCAGCCCCGCGAGGAAGACCAGTCCGAGCAGGGCCGGCAGGCGCACCGACTTGGCCTGGCTCCAGCGCAGCAGCTGCCACCACAGCAGGCCGATCCAGCAGATCACCAAGCCGCTTTCCAGACCCGAGGTGGCGTAGTCGCGGGCCGGGGGCAGTGCGATGTAGACCAGCACGCCCGCGGGCAGCAACAGCCCGGTGCGGGTCCCGCCCCACAGGCGCGCCGAACCGAGCATGGCGAACACGACCGCGGCCAGCGAGACGGTGAGCGCGACGCCGAGCACCACGTACTCGAGCCGTGCCTGGGTCAGCCAGCTGAAGAACCAGACCAGGTAGGTCCACGCGGTGCTGGTGTTGGTTTCGACGCGCTCGCCCTCGTTGAAGACGGGGCCGTTGCCCGCCAGCAGGTTGCGCACCGTGCGCAACACGATGAGACCGTCGTCGGCGATCCACCGCCGCTGCCAGCCCCCGACCGCGAAAAGAACAACGGTGAGCGTGATCCCACCGACGAACGTGGCTTTGGACAGACGCGCGAACCGCGACGCGGAGCCGGACGACTCATCGGCCGACCGCTCCGCCGCGTATTCCGTTCGCTCCGCCACCAGCATCTCGTCAGGTGAGATAGACAGCGACACCTACCGCTCCGATCCAGGCGATTGCGAGGAACTGCAGGACGCGGTCCCCCAGCGCGATCTCTTCCGGCTCCCCGGCCTCGCCCCCATCGACGTCGACCGCGTAACGCAGGATTGCGATGGTAAACGGGACCATCGAGATCGCGAACCAGTTGGTGTCCTTGATGCCGTCCTGCTGGAATGCCCACAGCCCGTAGAACACCACCACCGCCGTCGCGGCCAGCGTCCAGATGAAGCGCAGGTAGGTGGGCGTGTAGTACTCCAGCGACTTGCGGATCTTGGCGCCGGTGCCCAGCGCGATCTGCAGCTCCGCGTAGCGCTTGCCCGCCGCCATGAACAGCGAGCCGAAGGCCATGATCAACAGGAACCACTGCGACAGCTCGATGTCGGCCGCCGCGCCACCGGCGACCGCGCGCAGCAGGAAGCCGGAGGACACGATGCAGATGTCCAGCACGGCTTGATGCTTGAGCCCGAAGCAGTAGGCCAGCTGGATGCCGATGTAGACCGCCATCACCACGGCGAGATGCCACGAGGCGAGGAACGAGCCCGCGATCGACCCGGCCAGCAGCAATGCCGACAGCAGGTAGGCCAGGTTCACCGGGACGACGCCCGCGGCGATCGGCCGGAACCGCTTGGTCGGATGCGCCCGGTCGGCCTCCACGTCGAGCGCGTCGTTCACCAGGTAGATGCCCGATGCCGCCATGCAGAACACCACGAAGGCGATGCCGACGTGCGCGAGCACGTCCACGTTGGTCGCCGTGCCCGCGGCCAGCGGCGCGGCGAGCACCAATACGTTCTTGACCCACTGCCGCGGACGGACTGCCTTGAACAGACCGCCGGCCAGCGTCTTGGGCGGGCCCTTGACTACCGCCTCGGCCAGGTCGGCGCCGGTCGGCTCTTCACTCATGTCAACGAAGGCTCTTTCTTGTGCGGTCACTGTCGAGTCTCTTTTCGGCGGCGATCAGGGCGGCGGCGGACGCGGCGCCGAGCGCGGAACCGGCGAGCACGTCGGTGGGGTAGTGCACCCCGAGGACCACCCGCGAAAGCAGCATCGGGGGGACGAGCACCGCAGGCAAGGGTAGCCCGGTCAATCTGCCGAGCAACACGGCCGCTGCCGTCGTCGAGGTCGCGTGCGAGGACGGGAAACTGAGTTTGCTCGGCGTCCCCACGTTGACCTGCACCGACGGATCGTTGGGGCGCGGACGGCGAACGACGCGCTTGATGACGATCGAGGCCGCGTGCGCGCCGACCGCGCCGACCGCGACCCCGGCCCACTGTCTGCGCCGCGGCTTGTCCACCAGCCAGCCCGCGGCGGCGATGCCGACCCAGCCGAGCGCGTGCTCGCCGAAGTGCGACAGGCCACGCGCGGCGGACACCACGGCGGGCTTGCTGCCGAGGGTGGCTTGCACCGCGTTGATGATCGCGACCTCCGGCGGCGCCTGCCCGGCCTGCGCGGACACCGGGCCGCCGTGACCGTTGGCGCTGTGCAGCGGCGACTGCACCGCCGCGTCGTCGGCGGCGCTCGCTCCGAGACTCACTGCTGCTCATCCTCCGTGTCGATGCCGAAGACCTTCTCCCACGCCGCGGTGCTGGTCAGCTGCGGGTGAGCGGCGCGGTAGCGCTGCTGCATCTCCGGGAAACGGGCGGCCAGCTCCTTGCGCAGGCGCATGGCCTCCTTGAACAGGCCGAGTGCCTGGCGGGGGTCGCGCTTGCGGTATACGACGCCGCGGCCGTCGGCCGTGGTGACGGTGACGCCGTCGACCTGCGAGAGCAGGAACCAGCGCGCGTCCAGCGTCGGCACGTTCAGCTGCGGGGTCTCGTGGTGTTCGGTGCGCGCGGAGCGGAAGTTGTGCACCACGCCCTTGGTCAGCCGCGCCACCTTGGCGATCGGATTGGCCGGCTCACCGACCGCCCCCACGCCGATGTGGCTGGCCAGCGGCAGTTCGGTGGACGAAGGCAGGATCACCGCGTCCGGGTACTGCTTGCGCAGCTCGTGCACCGCCCCCAGAGCGCTGGGCAGTAGCTGGAACAACCGTTCCGGGCCTGCGAGGAAGTCGCGGATGGCGAGGTTCTGGATCGCGACCGTCGAGTACTCCAGGCACAGCAAATGCTTCAGCGTCGCCTTGATCGTGTTGACGACCATGCCGCGCCCGTTGCCCGGCAGGTGCAGCGAGGCGACGACCAGGCGATTGCGCAAGTGGAAGTACGCCTGCCAGTCGATGGCGTCGTCCTTGTCGCTCCACGCCATGTGCCACACCGCCGCGCCGGGCAGCGTGACGGTCGGGTACCCGGCCGCGCGAGCGCGCAAGCCGTACTCCGCGTCGTCCCACTTCAGGAACAGCGGAAGCGGCTGGCCGAGCTCCTCGGCGACGCGCCGCGGGATGACACAGGTCCACCAACCGTTGAAGTCGACGTCGATGCGCCGGTGCAACAGCTTCGAGTTGTCCCGGTCCTTGAGCGGATACTTCGAGAAGTCGTGGTCGTACTCGACGTTCGGCGCCGCGGTCCACATGAAGATGCCGCGATCGACCACTTCGCCCATGACGTGCAGGTGCGAGCGCTCCTGCAGGTTGAGCATCTGACCGCCGACCAGCACCGGCGACTTCGCGAAGCGGGCGAAGGCCAGCGCGCGCAGGATGGAGTCCGGCTCGATCTCGATGTCGTCGTCCATGTAGACGATGTACTCGGCGTCGGTGGTCTTCAGCGCCTCGTACATGACCCGGCTGTAGCCGCCGGACCCGCCGAGATTGGGCTGGTCGTGGATGGACAGGCGATCCCCGAGCGCAGCCGCCGATTCCGCGAAGCCGGGCTCGTCGACGACCTTCTTCGTGCCCTGGTCCGGGATGATGACGGCCGCGACCTTCTCCAGCACCAGCGGGTCGGAGCCGAGTGCGGCGAGCGTCTTCACCGCGTCGGTGGGCCGGTTGAAGGTGGGCATGCCGACCGCGATGCTGCCCTCGCCGGGCGCATCGATCGGCGCGTACCAGCCGCCCGACAGCAGCGTGACCGCCGTGTCGGTGGTGATGTCGAACCAGATCCAGCCGCCGTCCTCGAACGGGCCGAGGTCGGTCTCGAATTCGACGACCACCGAGTCGGCGCCGGTCGCGACTGCGAATTCCTTGCCCTGCACGTGGATTCGCGAGCCGTCGGCCTTGGATCGGTACACGTCCACCCGCCCGTGACCGGCCAGTTCCAGCCGCAGCACCACCGAAGACAGGATGCTCCAGCGCCGCCAGTAGCTCGCGGGCAGCGCGTTGAAGTAGGTGCAGAAGGAGACCTCGGACTCCGCGCCGATCGACAGCGACGTACGGGTGGTCGCGTGCGCGCGCCTGGCGTTGGTCTGCGACTCCTCGACGTAGAGCGTGCGCACGTCCAGCGGCTCGCCCGGCCGGGGCAGGATGATGCGCTGCAACAGCGACTTGGCGCGGGTCTCGGTGGTCATGTCTTCCAGAATGGATTGGGAGGTCATTCCGCTCCTAAGCCTCCTGGTCCACGAGCGGCGCACCATCCGCAAGATGCGGGTGCAGCACGTTGTCGAACGTGCTCAGCGCGCTGCCGATCGCCATGTGCATGTCCAGGTACTGGTAGGTGCCGAGACGGCCGCCGAAGACGACCTTCGCCGTGGCGGTCTCCTGCTTGGCCAGCTCCCGGTAGGCCAGCAGTTTCGCCCGGTCCTCCGGTGTGTTGATCGGGTAGTACGGCTCGTCGCCGGTCTGCGCGAACCGGGAGTACTCCCGCATGATCACCGTCTTGTCGGTGGGGTACTCGCGCTCGGGGTGGAAGTGGCGCGGCTCGATGATGCGGGTGTAGGGCACGTCCGCGTCGTTGTAGTTCATCACCGAGGTGCCCTGGAAGTCGCCGAGCGGCAGCACCTCGGTCTCGAAATCGATGGTGCGCCAGCCCAGCTCGCCTTCGCTGTAGTCGAAGTAGCGGTCCAGCGGGCCGGTGTAGACGACCGGCGCGTCCGGGCTCTCGGCGCGCAACTGCTCGCGCACTTCGAACCAGTCGGTGTTCAGGCGCACCTCGATCAGGTCGGAGGCGGCCATGTTCTCCAGCCACTTCGTGTAGCCCTCGCGGGGCAGGCCCTCGTAGGTGTCGTTGAAGTAGCGGTTGTCGAAGGTGTAGCGGACCGGGAGGCGGGTGATGTTGCCCGCGGGCAGTTCCTTCGGGTCGGTCTGCCACTGCTTGGCGGTGTAGTCGCGGACGAACGCCTCGTAGAGCGGGCGGCCGATCAGCGAGATGGCCTTCTCCTCGAGGTTCTGCGCGTCCTTGGTCTCGATCTCCGAGGCCTGCTCCGCGATCAGCGCGCGCGCCTCTTCCGGCGAGAAGTAGCGGCCGAAGAACTGGGAGACCAGGCCGAGGCCCATCGGGAACTGGTAGGCCTGTCCCTTGTGCATCGCGAAGACGCGGTGCTGGTAGCCGGTGAACTCGGTGAACTGGGTGACGTAGTCCCATACCCGCTTGTTCGACGTGTGGAACAGGTGCGCGCCGTACTTGTGGATCTCGATCCCGGTTTCCGGATCCGGCTCGGAGTAGGCGTTGCCACCGATGTGGTGGCGCCGTTCGATCACCAGAACCCGTTTACCCAGCACGGAGGCGGCGCGTTCGGCAACGGTCAGCCCGAAGAATCCGGAGCCGACGACGATCAGATCGAACTGTGAGGCGGAATGGACGGAGGTACCCGGGGACGATGCGACGGTCACGGGAGCCCAGAGTATCGGAAGTCCCCGCCGCGTCCGGGTGGAGTCGGAACTGCGCTGAGCGACACCACTCGCCGCACCCGGTTTCACGTTCCTGACCTCAGCATTTCGCCGGATGTTTGCCCAAATGGACTTCTTTGGCAACTGACCGGTTGTTTACTGCCGCGGCCCGGTGAGCGCGCTCGGCTCCGGGTGCTCCCGGTCGCCGGAGCCGGTGCGCGCTCGAGGGTCTTCTCGGGACGGGTCTCAGACCGGGAAACCTACGTCGAGCTCCACCTTGTCCCGCTCGGTGTACAGCCGCCAATAGTGATCGCCGAGCTCGTCGCCGCTCATACGGACGATCTCCAGGCCAGCCGGGATCACTTCCGGATTCTCATCGATGATCTGCGCGGCTTTGCTGCCGTCGATCAGCACGCCGATGTTGAGCAAGCCGACGTAGACGCCGGTACCGCGCAATTCCACCTCGAGCTGGCGCAGGTAACCGCGCTGCGCGGCCAGCGCGATGCCGAAGTTGGCCAGATAGGGCGCCACGTAGTGCTCGGACGAACCCGAGGAGAACAGCAGCGCGCCTTCGCCTCGCTCCACCATCTTCGGCGCGAGCGCGCGCGTCACCAGGATCGGCGAGTGCAGCTTCAGCGCGATGGGCGCATCGAGGGAAGGGATATCCACCGCCAGGGTGGAAGGGATGCGATCGCTCATGTTGCCCGCCGCGCCGTGCATGGCCGCGTCGATCGGCCCGAACGTCGCCTCGATCTTCTCGATCACCCCCGTGACCTGCGCGCCAACCGTGACATCCGCGGGAAAGGCCGCGGCCTCGATGCCTTCGGCCGTCAACTCCTCCGCGTGCCGCCGCGCCTTTTCGGGATCCCGGCCGATGACGGCCACCCGGAAGCCTTCGCGGCCGAATCGGCGTCCTGTGCCGACGCCGAGGCCGGGTCCGTACCCGAAGATCGCGATGGTCTTGGACATTGCCACTCCTGATTAAGTTGAGACATGGTTCAAGTTACGCGATGGACAGTAGCATTAAGTTGAACCAATGCTCAACATATGTGTGTTGCCCGATTTGTAGGATCGGCCCGTGGACAAGCCGTTACGCAGCGATGCCCAGCGCAATCGGGACGCGCTCGTGACCGCCGCCCGCGCCGTCTTCGAGGAACGCGGTCTCGACGCGCCGCTGAAAGAGATCGCCGCCCGCGCCGGGGTGGCCATCGGCACGCTCTACAACCGCTTCCCGACCCGCGACGACCTCATCGCGGCCGCGGTCGAGGACCGGATCGAAGCGGGCAGCCGTATCGCCGAGAACGCGCTCGCCATCGATGACCCGTGGGAGTCGTTCGTCTACCTGGTGGAGCAGGTGTGCGCGTTACAGGCCGCCGACCGGCTGCTCAGCGAACTCGCCGTGCGAGCCGCACCCAGTCGCGCCATCGCGCAGGCCCAGGAACACGGTCACGGCCTGATGCGCCGGATCATCACCCGCGCGCAGGAGGCCGGCGTGCTGCGCGCCGACTGGGTACTCGAGGACATCGCGTTCATCACCTGGTCACACACCAGAATCGTCGAGGCGACCAGTCATATCGCGCCCGAAGCCTGGCGGCGCCACCTCGGTCTGATACTCGACGGCTTGCGCGCGGAGGCCGCCCACCCGCTTCCCGTGCCTCCGATCACGGAGGACCAATTGATGCACGCGCTCGGACGCGACGACGAAAGTTGATCCGGCGGCCGGTACGCGCACCTGCGTACCGGCCGCCGGAGAGTTGTGCGCTACAGCCGCTGCTCGGCGTAGACCTTCATCGCGTCGCGCACGAACTCGGCGGTGCCCGCGCCGTGCACGTCGTAGTTCGCCGCGAACCGCGGGTCGGCGACGTACATCTCGCCGAGATCGACGAACGCCTCCCGCACCACCGGACGACCCTGCCAGCCGATGCCGATCCACTCGTAGTGGCGCTGGACGATGGCCTGCACCTCGTCGGCGTCGGGCGCGAGTCCGTCGGCGTGCGCTCGGCCGTAGTCGGCGGCGATGTCGAGATGGATTTGCTGGAAGTTCTTCTTGTCCGCGTCGGACATCGAGCGCCACCAGCGGTCACCGCTCTCGTAGGCGTCCTTGCCCCAGCGTTCGATCACCTCGTCCTTGTACTTCGTGTGGTCGAAGCCGTCGAAAACTTCTGCTGCCACGAGTTGTTCACCTCTTTCCGTCTTGTGCAGCGTGGTTCGCACCGAGTCGATCTGCCGCCGGATCCGATCCTGTTCCTGCCGGAGCAGTTCCAGGTGCGTACGCAACGCGGCAGCGGTTTCCTGCTCTCCGGCAAGGACTTCGGCGATGACCGGAAGGCCGAGGCCGAGTTCACGCAGCAGCAGGATGCGTTGCAACCGCACGAGGGAGTGCTGGTCGTAGTACCGGTAGCCGTTGGCTCCGATCCGGCTGGGCGGCAACAGCCCCAACTGTCCGTAATGGCGCAGCGTGCGACTGGTGGTACCAGCCGCCTTCGCCAGATCCTGGATGGACCACTCCTTGCCGCCCACGACCCGTCTTCCCTCGTGCTCTCGTCGGTGTAACCAGCTTGCAAGTTGACGTTACGTCAAAGTCAACCTCGAAAAACACAGCTGGTACGAGACCCATCGTCCGAACGACGCTTTGCTCGCGGGTTCGTGCGCGCACCGGCCGAGTCGCACGGACCGGGCCGGAGGGACGAGACCCGCGGCGGCGTCGCATCAACTGGACGGCACGGCCGCGGCAGGCGGGGATGCGGGCGGCGATTCTGCGATTCGAGACTTCTCCGCTGAGGGTTGCATCCCGATGACTGGCGCAGGTCCGCCGGCAGGTGCGGTGCCTGCCTGTCCAGGCTGGGCCGCACCGCCAGGCGTGGAAGCGGCACCAGGCGATGTCCCAGCCGGAACCTGTTGCGCACCGGCAGCTTCCGGCACCGCCTGCACCATGCGCGAGTAGTCCACGACCTGCGCGCCCAGCGTGGGCGTCACGATGATCATGCCGTTGGTGTACATCCGGTAGATCCCCGCACGCTGCGGCAGGATCATCTGCGGTCCGACCGGCGCACCGAGGGAACTGTTCGCGCCGCCGATACGGCGGTACTCGGCATCGATCGCCGACTCGGTGACCTGCGCCGCCGACTCGGTGACCGCCGCCTGCGTCCGTGGATCGTCGGCCGGAGCGGTGGTGAGCAGCTCACCGGGCGCCGGCCCGACGTCCATGGTGTGGATATCCGCCGGTTCCCCACCGCCCGGTGCGGCGGAGTACTCCGTCCGCAGGATCCGGCCTTCGCGCAGCAGTACCGCGCCCGCCGTGGCCGCGACGGCGGCCGCCGTCCGCGGGTCCTCCCGCGCGGTACCGGGATACTCCTGACAGGCCGTCGTGTCGCACGTCTGCGCGTACGGATAACGCTGCTCGGCAAAGGCATACGAGCGGGCCGCGATCGCCTGGGCACGCAACGCCTCGACCGCTCCCTTATCCGCCCAGTTGGGTGGCATCTCGGCCGGGACCACGCCGAGGAGATAGTCCTCGACATCCACCTGGTTGATCGTGCGTGCCGCGCCATCCTCGAGGGCGACGCCGAGGGCGCCGCGGTACGACGGACCACCGCACACCGTGAGATGTTCCGCCACAGGGCGATTCGGACGTGCGTCGATGGGATGAATCCAGGGGTCGTCGGTCGGCGCCTGCCACAGCACCTCACCGTCGCAGCCGACCGTCACCACCACATTCGCGCCGCCATCGGGCAGCGGCGTGAGGTGTGCGGCCTGGCCGGGCGGCACCTGTCGGCCCGCCACTCGCAGGCCGGTCGCGGCGAAGGTGTCGAGCGAGGAGCCGTCCTGTGCCGTGAGGCGGACCCGAACAGGGGAAGGCGCGACGGTGCCGAGCGTCGCACCGGGGTAGTAGTGCGCGAGGATACGGTCGGCTCCCCACCCCGCTCGGGCGCTTTCGTACGCGCCGACCTGGCTCAGGCCTCGGCCGTGCCCGGGTCCGGCCAGCGGGCGATACGGCACGTCGCCCGGCCGAGCCGGAAGCGCGGCGAGGGCTCCAGCGATCACTCCGGCTCCGACGAGCAACAGTGAAGTGCGCACCAGGAGGCGAATCGCTCGCCGATGCGGACGCCCGGTTCGGCCCCGGCTCATTGATATCGCTCTCACCTGCATTTTCCTGATCTCCGCATGCGCGTATTACGATGCATCCGTTCACTCCCACGGTCTACAGATCCGGTAGATCTCCACCTATTCCGCACGTTTTCCAGACGCGCTAGCAATCATCGAGCTACATTCAGGCAATCACATAATCCTCAACCAGAGGTTTAGCCATGTGACAAATGTGGCAATTGTGACTGTTGATACATCAGGAAGTGACCCTGAATCACACATGATCACTGGTACGACCTGATTGGAGACGCTCGTGCGGTACCGCAAACCGAAACGCTCCTACGTGCTACCGGTTGTCACCACCCTCGCGGTAGCTGCCCCGCTCGGCACGCTCATGCTCAGCGATTCGAACGACTACCGCACCGCCACCAACAGCGAGCCGGCCGCCGTCGCGGCCGAACTCGCCGAGGTCGCACTCACGCGCGCGCCCGATATCGTGTTACCGCTGCGCGAACTCACCGGATTGAGCCTGCCTGATCTGCATCTTTCCGATCTGCGCATGCTGCAGAGCGCCCCGGGCATTCCGATTCCGGACGGGCCGCTGCCACCAGGCGCGCAGCCACCGGAAGGAATGCGACTACCCAGCTCGAATTCCGTCCAAACCTCCGGTTCGGAATTCACTCCGAGTCACACACCCGAAAGCCCGAATTCCGCTGGTCAGCCGATTTCTGGGGCGCCAACGAGCAGTGTGCGCTTCATCGCCGATCCCACCCGGCTCCAGCCCGGCACCACTCCCGACACCCCCGCGTTGTCTCCCGGTGCGGTGGCCCCCGAACTGATGAGCCAGGTGGGGGCGCAGGTGAAGGAACTCTCCAGCGGCACCTCGTTCAGCATGGTCGCACTCACCGCGCGCCGACTGGCGGACACCAAGGCCACGATCCGCGCCCGCCAGCCCGACGGCACCTGGGGGCCCTGGTACGACACCGAGGCGGTGGACACCTACCGCACCGATCACTCCGGTCCCGGCTCGACCGACGGCACGGAGCCGATCTACGTTGGCAACACGAACGCCGTGCAGGTCCTGGTCACCCGTAAGCAAGCAGCTCCGACGATCCAGCCGGTGGCGCGGCCCGGACCCATCGCGGACGACCAGTCGCGACCGGGCGACCCGGCTCCGCACCCCGCCGCGCGTTCCGACGACCCGGCCCAGCAGTCCGCGGACCTGACCGCCGTGCTGATCGATCCCGGTCGCGCCACCGCCGACGGCGACCTGCACAGCGTCGCCGCCGCGCTGCCCGGCGGCGGACCGAGCGTGATCACCCGCGCCCAGTGGGGCGCCGACGAATCCATCCGCTGCGACCAGCCGACCTACGACGACCATCTCGGCGGCATCACGGTGCACCACACCGCGGGCCGCAACGACTACAGCAAGTCCGAGTCGGCGGGCATCGTCCGCGCGATCTACACCTATCACGCGAAGACGTTGGGCTGGTGCGACATCGGCTACAACGCGCTCGTCGACAAGTACGGCCAGGTCTTCGAGGGACGCTTCGGCGGCCTCGACCGCCCGGTGCAGGGCGCGCACGCGGGCGGGTTCAACGAGAACACCTCGGGCGTCGCGCTGATGGGCAACTACGAGTCCGAGCAACCGACAGAGCAGGCGATCCAGGCGGTCGGCGCTTTCGTCGGGTGGCGCGCCAAGGTCGCCGGACTCGATCCCAAAGGCTCAACCACGATGTATTCCGAGGGCACCTCCTTCACCTCGTACGCCGAGGGTGAGGCGGTGCGGTTGCCGATCGTCTTCGCACATCGCGACGTCGGCAACACCACCTGCCCCGGCGACGCCGCGTACGCGCTGATGGATCGGATCCGCGACATCGCCGCCGGTACGCCGGGCGCCCCCGGCACGCACGACAGCCAGGTTGCCCCGCCCGGCGAATCCGACGTGGCGGGCCTCGCCGCGCTGACCACCAAGCTGCTGAACATGGTGCAGGACAACATCATCGCCAGGCACTGGTCGCAGTCCGGTGGACCGAACGGCCCGCTCGGCGCCGCGCGGTCGGACGTGCTGGCCGCCGCGCAGGGCAGGCAGTACGCGAAGTTCGCCAACGGCTACGTCTACACCGCCGCGGACGGACAGGTCGTCGAAGTGCTCGGCACCATCCTGGACCGCTTCCTGCAACTCGGCGCCGACACGGGTGCGCTCGGACTCCCCCTGCGCAACGCGCACCCGGTCTCCGACGGCCTGCGCGCCGACTTCGAGCACGGCTCGCTGATTCTCAACCAGCTCACCGGCATCGTCACGACGATATGGAAGACCTACAACGACACCTACCAGGAGGAAATGAGCCGGAACCCGGTCGCGGCGCAGGTGAGCGCCCCGATCCCGCACCATCCCCCGGCTCCAGCCGCATCGGCCGACGGAGCTCCGGCCGTCACGGCTCCCGGTAGCGCACCGATTCCGAACGGCGCCCCTGCCGCGGCTACACCCACACCGGCCAATGGAGTTCCGGCCGGCACGGCTCCGGGCAGCGCACCGATCCCGAACGGCGCCCCCGCCACGGCTACACCCACACCGGCCAATGGAGTTCCGGCCGGCACGGCTCCGGGCAGCGCACCGATCCCGAACGGCGCCCCTGCCACGGCTACACCCACACCGTCGATCGGCCCGGCGCCCGCGGCACGAACCCCACTCGCCCAGGCCCCGGCAGGCGCACCGGCATCGACCAGTCCGCCACAGCTACCCCCACAGCACCCCGCCGTACACCCGCCACACGGCCCGGCCCCAGCCGAAGCCGCGTTCCCCGCTCCACCGCGATTACCTTAGGGCTGACGCCACCACCGAGGATTGATCCCGGACAAGTTGCCCCTCTCGGAGCTCGCGCCCCGCGCGGGCTCCGAGTCGTTTCAGGCACATACCCATGGCCTTGTGGGTCGGACATGCCGAAGCCGCGGTCACTCGACCCCGGCAAACCAATCGGCCACCAGATGGCCCCGAA
Source organism: Nocardia sp. NPDC004718 (assembly GCF_053601535.1). Taxonomy (NCBI): domain Bacteria; kingdom Bacillati; phylum Actinomycetota; class Actinomycetes; order Mycobacteriales; family Nocardiaceae; genus Nocardia; species Nocardia sp. NPDC004718. Next base: position 257 of record NZ_JBSGCA010000057.1, on the reverse strand, counting down.
CACCCCGTCGGCCCCCTCGGACCCGAACCGCGCGCACCGTTTCCCCGCGCGCACCGTTTCCCCGCGTTCCCCGCGCGCACCGCTTCCCCGCGTTCCCCGCGCGCACCCTTTCCCCAGGTCGGAGACCAGCGCGCCCAGCCAACCTCAACCACGTCTTCCGAGCGAAGCGAGACCGAGCATCCGCCGTTCGCGGCCCGGCTCGCGTCCGAGCGGCCGCCGCGTACGCGACGAAGGAGCAAGCGGCGGTCGCTCGGACG
>NZ_JBSGCA010000056.1:0-37775 GCF_053601535.1 Nocardia sp. NPDC004718 | reverse complement strand
ACTTCGGCGCCCACGCGCTCGGACAACACTCGCGAGGCCAGCAGCGGCGTGCGCCGGATCACCGGGTCCAGCAGCCGCGCGGCAGCCGCGATCCGAGCCATGTCGACCGATTTCATTTTTCCTTCAGATAATCGCGTAACGAGAATAAGGGTGCTTTTGTTAAGTGTCTAGCATTATCCCGCTGATGGACAAGATCGGCTCGCCCGGCCTCAGTGTTCGGGAGCCGGTGCGGAAGTCGAATCTGCGCGACGCAGCCCAGCGGGGCTTTCATGCCCCCTCAAATGCATGTCCCCAGTAGACGTATGTACTGCCTTCGGCGAATCCATCCCGTCATTCGATCGTATCGAGCCTTGAGGCGGCTTGAAGAAATTTCGCTTGTCTTCTGGGCGGTGCCGCTTCCTGCAACAACGTGACCTCGTTCATCCTGAAAGTCCTCTATGCCGACTACATGCCATCGCGCACCGTCTCAGGGACGGACAAGCGCGGCCCTGTTTCGACGGGTTGACCAAGGGGTCGCTTGTCGGTGAGTTGTTAGTCGGCTATAGGAGGACAGTATGTCCGCTGGTGGAGTCACAGCCAGTAATCCGCGCGGGTAATCCCAGCAGCCAGGTGCACGTAGCAAGCAATAGTATACGACGACCGCCTCGACCCTTCTGTACGCAACGCCCGTGTCGCAGCCTCGGGTCGACCACTGCATCGGCTCGCCGGCTGGGCGTCGGTACGGCTCGCGCCGAAACGGAGACAAGCCCCGAGCGGTCCCGTGTGGAAGAATACTGTGCGCCGATGCCTTGTAGCTATCGGAGTCTTTCTGTCGCGCATGTTCATTAAGGGCTTCGACCATGATCGCCGGAAGTGTCCAAACGCCTGCTCAGAGACGGAACTAAGGCTTAGGTCCCTGTGGGCGTATTCGCTGTCTGTTGCTCGCCCCGCACAGTTGTGCCACGGACGTGGAGCTGGATGCGCCGGGTGGGTCTGCTTGCTGGCGGGTGAGACTTTAGCCTCGGCCAATCATGGCGGGTGTGTTGGTGGTGGCCGGGAAATGGCGAAGGGTGCTCTGAGCTGCGATAATACGATTTGCTGAGGATCGAAGTACGCAGTGTGAGGAGCACCTTTCTGGTGCGGAAGTCTACGTCGTGGTACCCGACGCCGAAAGTTGACGAGGTCGGGTCGGGTGTGGTGTCGCAAGCCGGGGCGGTGGTGCTGGTGCGCGCTGCGGCGACCGCCGGTCTGGATCGGGCGTTGTCGCAGGTCCTGGCGCCGTGGCGTAAGCCGCTGGCGGTCCGTGATCCGGGGAAGGTCCTGCTGGATCTGGCGGTGACGGTCGCGGTCGGCGGCGACTGCGACGCTGACCTGGCGTTGTTGCGTGGCGAACCGGCAGTGTTCGGTTCGGTGGCGTCGGATCCCACGGTATCGCGGCTGATCACCACGCTGGCTGTCGATGCGCCGAAAGCGTTGGCCGCCATCGCCTCAGCCCGTGCCATCGCCCGGGCATCAGCCTGGCGGGCCGCTGACGACCATGCGCCGGATGCGGAGATCACCGCGCAGGATCCGTTGACCATCGATCTGGACGCCACCCTGGTCGACTCGCACTCGGAAAAAGAACACGCGGCACCGATGTTCAAACGAGGATTCGGCTTCCATCCACTACTCGCCTTCGTCGACCACGGCCAGGCAGGCACCGGCGAACCCCTGGCCGAGCTACTGCGTCCGGGCAACGCCGGCGCCCCCTCGACGGCCTCCGGGTGACCGCGTTCGCCACCAACACCCGCCGCGGGCAGCTCCCCGACCTGGAGTTGCGGCACCGCCGCCGCGCCCGTTGCGAGGATCGCATCCGCGCCGCCAAGGACACCGGGCTGCGCAACCTGCCGTTCAAATCCTTCAACGCGAACCGGATCTGGGTCGCGATCGTCGCGCTCGCCCTCGACCTGACCGCCTGGTGCCAGACCCTCGCCCTGCGCGACCATCCCGCCCGTCGCTGGGAACCGAAAACACTGCGCCTGCAAATGTTCTCGATCCCCGCACGGATCGCCCGCCACGCCCGCCGCATCCACCTGCGCCTATCCCGACACCACCGCGGCACCAGCCTGCTACTGACCGCCCTTGACCGCCTGCAACCAGGATGACCAGCCAAGAACCATCCCGATGACCGATGAAAAGACCTTCGTCCGGGCCCGTGGAACCCGGCAGCCATCCGCTGACCGGGCTACCCACGGTTGCCCACCGGCTGCTGATCAGCCGCGGGAAACCAATCCGAACCCGATCACGCCGGGCCGAAGGCCCGGTGAAAGATCGAGGCTAGGGATCGGGCGGCTGACCAAGGGCTTCGGCTACTTCGGCTATAAGCAGTAGGCTGCACCCTTGCGGATTGTAGACTGATCGTATACAACTAGTACACATACATCGTGACTCGCCCCACGTGAACCTGGATCTGCTGCATGGCTCAAGGCCCTCATCCAGTGATCTGTCACTGATATGCCCGAGGCGGGCGTGACGCGATGATCCTGTAGATGCGAATCGGTGAGGAGATGGCATGACGACTACCAAACAGTGTTCACTGCGTGGCTAGAAAATGAGTGCGGCAGTGAACGCGGGCTCGATTCGTATGGGAACGGACGGCGGTAGAGACGTACGACATCTGGCTTACAGCGCCGCAGCAGGGGCTGCGCTGCGGTCTTCTCCTCAGGGAGTGCCTCGGACGCCACGATCTCCAGCACTGAGGACGTACGCGTTCGGGTTTCTGGCCGCCCAACTGGGAGGCTTCATGCTGATCCCTCTGCAACTCGTATGTACCCAAGCTCTTCGGCTCAAGCTCCGAGTGCGTAAGTTGACAGCCTGGATCATCTCCGACCGACGCAAGCTGGCATATTTGGCGATCACGGCACTCTCGCGACGAAATTGGAAAGGCACCTATAATGACGATGCCAAGAATCAGCTCGATCTCTGCGCCGGATATGGCCTATGGATGGTTGAAAAACACCATCTTCACCTTACCCCGCGATGAAGAGTTGTTCTTGTCCGAGACTCAGGTCGCTGCGGCATCGGGAACCTCGCGTACGCCGGTGCGTGAGGCTCTGCTGCGGCTAGAAGCAGAGGGCTTCGTTAGGCGTGTGCCGCATAAGGGTGCTTACGTACCGGCATTGACGGACAAGGATGTCGATGACGTGATGCAGGCCCGTCGGATCGTAGAAGAGTGGTCGATTTCCCAGGTTGCCCCGAACCCTGGGCTGATCCCAGAGCGTCTGCACGACTTGGTGAATCGGCAGGAAGCGGACACCGACCCCGTCGAGTTCATTGCTCACGACCTTGAATTCCACACCACAGTAATCAAGGCCGCAGGTAATCAAGTGATGCTGGATTTTTACCGGTCTTTACGTGACCGGCAGATGCGGATGGGCGTTCGAATCGTACTTTCCGATGAACACAGGAAGAAGCAGGTCCTCGTCGAACACGCCGCGATCGTTGACGCCCTGGCAGCGCAAGACACCGAGGTCGCCATCCGCGCCGTACGTGAACATCTTGATACTACTCAATGCTCACTCAAGCAGCCGCGATTCTGATATACGATTGAGAGGGCACCGTGAAAATTGCACTGGCGCAGATTGCCAGTCCCGACGATGAAAGTCCGCAGCATCGTCTCGAAAGGGTCGGCCGGACGCTCACCGAGTTCGACGAGAACGCTGATCTGATAGTTCTTCCTGAACTTTGGCGAGTAGGGTATAACCACTTTGATGATTATCCTGCAGCCGCAGAAAACTTGGACGGCTCCACTGTGCAAACTATTCAAGACGTCGCACGTGCTCGCGGCTGTTACGTTCACGCAGGAAGCATTGTGGAGCGTGCTTCAGGCGGTGGCCTGCGCAATACAGCACTACTGATTGGCCCTGATGGCCGAATAGTTCACCGTTACAGCAAGATTCACGTCTTCGGCTACGAGTCTCGTGAGGCGGAGCTACTGCTACGTGGTAACCGGCTTAGTGTTGCATCGACCGAATTTGGTAGGACTGCGGCGACCACCTGCTACGACCTGCGATTTCCGGCGTTGTGGGCTGAGCTGGTTCACGCTGGAGCCGAGTTCGTGCTGGTACCTGCCGCTTGGCCGAAAGTTCGGCTGGCGCACTGGCGTTTGCTCACTGCAGCACGGGCGGTGGATAACCAGGTTGTCGTGATCGCATGCAACGGAGTTGGCACGCACAACGGTGTCGAGCTCGGCGGGCACAGCCGGATCGTCGATCCATGGGGAGAGGTGGTTGCCGAGGCGGGGGACTCGGAAGGCTTTACGGTCGCCGAGATCGATCTCTCGGTAGTCGCTCGTACTAGAGCCGAATTCCCTGTGCTTGCTGATGGACTAGACGACTACCGCTGCTTGAACGAGTTTGAGGTGTCGACATGACTGGCGCTGGTTCGCTTGTATGCACGGTTCTTGGTTCTGATGAAGTCCTCCAGTTCGACCGCGCCCGAACGCTGGTCGCTGGCTACACAGGGCGTGATGCCGCCGCTGTCCACCAGCACATCGAGGAATTGGCCACGATTGGGGTCGCTCCTCCCGAGGCGGTGCCCATGCTGTATCCGATCTCGAACGCCAGCGTCACCACGGCGGCCGTGAATAGGGTGTTAGGGGCTAAGACCTCCGGCGAAGTCGAGCCGGTGATCCTGAGGCACGGCGGTCGGTACTACCTCGGCATCGGTTCCGATCATACCGATCGCGAGCTTGAGACTGTCGACATCGGTGAGTCAAAGCAGGCTTGCGTTAAACCGATCGGCACGAAAGTCGTTGCGGTCGGCGAATGGACAGACTTCGACTGGGACGCCTGCCGTGCCCGAAGTTGGGTGGACGGCCGCCTCTACCAAGACGGGACCCTCGCTACGCTGCGCACACCCACTGATCTACTGGATGTCGTAGCTGAGCGGGTTGGTGACAACGGTGGGGACCTGGTCTGCTTTGCAGGCACCCTGCCGCTGCTCGATGGTCAATTCATCTTCGGAGCTCAATGGGATCTTGAACTCGCGTTGCCCGATGGGCGCGTACTTCGCCATACCTACACTGTTGAAGGAGTATAAACGATGAGAACTGGGGACGAGTATTTGGACTCGCTTAATGATGGGCGGGTTATCCTGATTGATGGTGAACCAGTTAGCGATGTCACAACTCACCCAGCGTTCGCGCCTGTAGCGCGAACCATTGCCGAACTGTTCGATTTGGCGGCCGATCCGGCGTCAGGCATGCAATACATCGCACCGGAGACCGGGGACACGGCGAACCGGGTCTTCGGGATTCCACGCAGTGCTGCGGATCTGCGCGCCCGTCGTGAGGCAATCGAGACTTGGGCCCGACACACCCATGGCTGGGTAGGCCGCAGTCCCGACCATGTTGGGACCTTCGTCGCTGCCATGGCTGCACACCCGCAGGTGTTCACTGAAGGTGCCCGGGATTTCTCTGCCAATGTCACTGCTTTTCATAGGCGACTGCTCGACGAAAATCTGTATGTTTCTTACGCGATTATCCCGCCGCAGGTATCGCGGGCGACGACGGCCTCGGGATGGGACGGCGAATTCCTGCAGGTAGGAGTGGTGCGTGAGACCGACGAGGGACTGATCGTGCGGGGCTCGCAAATGCTTGCTACCGGCGCCGCCATCGCAGACGAGATCTTCGTGTCCTGTATAAAGCCATTGGGGCCGGATGACCAGGACTTCGCAGTGTCGTTCGTACTCCCCGCCAACGCGCAGGGCCTCAAATTGTACTGTCGCCGTCCATACGCGCCAGTCGCGACTAGCGACTTCGATTATCCGTTGACTTGTCGCTACGACGAGCCGGACGCCCTCGTGGTGTTCGACGACGTACTCGTAACATGGGACCGCGTGTTCATTGATCGCGACACTGTCGGGGTTCGGCGGCAATTCTTCGACACCGGCGCGCATGTGCTCGGCAATTGGCAAGCTCAAATCCGATTCGCCACAAAGCTCCGGTTCATCGCGGGGGTCGCGCGGCGGGTAACGCAGGTGAATGGTGTCGACAAGATACCGAGCGTGCAAGAAAAGCTGGGCGAACTTGCCGCGCTTATCGCTGGGGTCGAATCAGCTGTATTGGCTGCAGAATACACTGCGACCGAAGATGACGCGGGCCAGTGGGTGCCGGGTAAGCGGGCCCTCTATGGCTCCATGGGCCTGCAATCTGAGATCTACCCGCGGGTATTGTCTATCTTGCGTGATTTGGTGGGCGGGGGAGTGCTGCAACTGCCATCCAGTATCGCGGATCTCACCAGCCCGCTAACTGCCGGTGACGTAACGCACTATGTACAATCTCCCGGCGTGTCGTCGGAGGAGCGGATCAAACTGTTCAAGCTCGCTTGGGACATCATTGGCTCCGAGTTCGCGGGCCGTCACCAGCAATATGAGATGTTCTATGCCGGAGCGCCATTCGTTGTGAAGGGTGCGTATACCTACCGTAATTACGGTTACGATGAACTGCTGAACGACGTCGAGCAGTTTCTTGCCAACTATAAAGTGGCAGAAGCCTGATAGGAGCACGTGATGGCCAAACCTGAGCTGGAGTTCTTCCCCGTCGACGATGTGTCGTTCACAATCTGTGCTGGCGACGATCCTGCCATCTCTGAGCGTATTCTTGCCCGCGACTCGGAGGGGAATGTCGCGACCCGTATCCTGAGGTACGAGCCCGGTGCGGATTCCACACCGATGGGTGTGCAGAAGCATGATTTCTGGGAGGAGGTCTATATTCTTCACGGATCCTTCATCGATCTGACCCTTGGCGAAACGTTTACTGCAGGAATGTATGCCTGCAGACCGCCCGGCATGCCGCACGGCCCCTGGCGTACCGACGAGGGAGTGGTCACCTTCGAAGTCCGATACCACAGCAGGTAGGAGCCGTGATGCTGCAAGCTTTTCACTGTCCGACACCACTGGACATGCGACGGAGCATGGGGCGTTTTACTACCGGTGTCGCCGTAGTCAGCGCAGACGACGGAACGGGGCGGCCCTCCGCTATGACAATCAACTCGCTAACTTCGGTGAGCCTCGATCCGCCCATTCTGCTTGTCTGTCTCACTCATGGCAGCCGGACGACCGAAGCCATCGATGCGACGGGTATCTTTGCTGTGTCGATCCTCGGCTCACGTCAAGAGTCCGTCGCTCGGCGGTTCGCCACACGAGGAGGCGCACGATTCGAAGATATCCGACCCGACATCGGAGGTTCAGGGGTGCCGCTGATTCCAGACGCTCTCGCTCAGTTAGAGTGCCGTGTGCACTCCACGCACGACGTGGGCGATCATCGAGTGTTCTATGGGGCGGTGACCGGTATGCGCTGGCGCGAGGGCGCGGGCCTGGTGTTCTATTCGGGCCGATTCGGAGACTTCCGCGACTTTGGTCACATCGACCAACCGTGGTGGTATTAGGAATGGGATTTTTTCCCCGATTCCCGTGGCCTGTCTGGGGGATGAGATCGGATTTAGAGTCCTGTTGGCCCTGGTGAGGGCCTGGAAGAGAAAGCTTTGCAGCCCAGGGGATTGCATGCGCGCGTTGTGTGCAAAGGCTGTGATGGCTTTGCGGGCCCGGGTGTTGGCCGCCCAGCGGAAGTAGACGTCGCTGGTCTTGCCTGAGGCTGTGGTAACCGGGGTGACGCCGCATTCGGCGCCGGCTTGGTCGACTGTGTCGACACGGTCAAGGATCGGTGCACCGCGATCCGATCCTCAGGCCGCGCGTAGGCCACAAGCCTGATCAGGCCGGGCGGATCGACGGTCGCGCCAGTCTTCTTATCCATGTAAATCCGCGGATGCGGAATCCCGGCTGCGGCGAGCGCGGCCAGTTGACGGCCGAGGCTCTGCTTGGTCGAGCTGACCCGCGCGTAGCCGAGATCCCAACCACCCGCCGGGTGCTGATCCATCGCGACGACGAAACCGTACCGAAAATCGTTTCCGCACGCGGGTTCCGGAACGCTCCCCAATGATGGTGGCACGACTTCTAGAACGAGTGGCAATTGGATCGACCCCTCTGCGCACCGCGCTGGTCATGAACGGCAAACTCCCCGACGACGCCGACGACACCTTCTTCGACAGCGCCTTCCCCCCCGAAGACGAATAACCCATCCCGAACAAGCAGCGGGAGCCCCAGCCACCGGGAGGATCCCACATATACCCTGCCGGATCCCGCTATTGCCCCTTTCTTGCGTATTCGGGTCACACCCCTCGTAGCGCAGGCGCACGATCACTGCGGTGTGCAGGGCCTGGTTGGCTTGTCGATCACCGCCGCGGTGGAGGCGGTGTCGAACGGTCTTGCCGGAGGACGCTGGGATCGGTGCGACCCCGCAGAGGTGGGCGAAGGCCGCCTCGCTGATCAGTCGCCGAGGGTTGTCGCCGATCGAAATCACCAGTGCCGCAGCAGTATCAGGGCCGAGTGCGAAGATGTTCAGGGTTTTCGGAGCGACCTGTTCGAGCAGTCGATGCAAGTGTCGTTCGAGCAGGTCGGCTTGCTCGTGTGCCTGCTTGACCCGTCCGGCGAGTGAGCGCAACGCCAGCTTGGTCGCCTGAAGTGGATCGGCGAGGCGGGCGGGGGCAGGCCTGAATGCGGTGCAGGTGGCCAGCAGTTGGGCGCGAGCCAGGCGGCGCAGCGCGTTGAGTGCGGCGGTGGCGGTTTTGACCGCGTTGTTGCGTGCCACGCGTAACGCGCGGACGGATTCGATCGCGCCGTTGCGCATTTTCGGTGCGGTAACGCCGGACTCGTCCAGGAGCCGCCGCGCTGCAGCGTAGGCATCGATGGTGTCAGTCTTGCCGTGGGAGCGGCGTAGCCTGCGGTTCGGGCGGGCCACCTCGGCAACGTCGTGGCCGCGCTCGTGCAGGTAGCGCGACAGCTCGACCCCGTAGGATCCGGTGCCCTCGATACCGATCCGCGCGAGGAGTCCGAAGCTGGTGACCCAACGCTCGATCGCAGCGTATCCAGCTGAGGTGGTCGGGAATTCGCGGTCGGCGACCTTCTTGCCGTGCTCGTTGACGATCGCGACATGATGGGTGCCGGCGTGGGTGTCGACACCAGCGTAGATCACCGGGGCCGCGCAGTGGGTAGAGCTCATCGAGCAGGTGCTGCCTTTCTCGAGGATCGGCAGGTGCTGCGCGTGGTGCGGCGGGTCGGACAGGCCAGTCATGGGCCGGCATCGGCAGGCTCCTATCAGGTCACGACCGTGGATGCGCAGGACCTGGGTGGGACTTCGGGGAGCGCACCGCACCGGTCCGAACCCGGGCCGACCGGTCCCGAGAAGGACACCACCAGGGGTCAGGAAACTTCGGAGTCACACCCGAATCCGGACGATGCGGTGAGCAAATTGCCATCATGCTGCGCCCACCGCACCAACCGGGACGCGGGCCGACGGGTCCTTCGAAAGACACCCCGTGGAGGTCAGGAAAATTCTGGGTCAGACCCGGCTCGGTCGGTGCGGTGCGCGAACTCCATCATGACTGGAAACTTCTAGACCCGTCGGCCAAGCGGCGTGCCGTGGACATGCGTTGCGAGGTCAAGGGCATGTTGCAACGGTTCGCGTGCAGGATCGTCGGGCTTCACCGGTCGAGCTATCGGCGGTTGCCGGCCGCGCAGACACCGGCTGATCCGGATGCGGGATTGCGGGTCTGGCTGCGCTCGTATGCGGTCAGGAATCAAGGTCATGGGTTCCGGCGGGCGTGGGCTGGGTTGCGGTTCGACGAGGGCAGCGAGGTCAACATCAAGAAGGTGCACCGGCTCTGGCGGGAAGAGGGCCTGCAGGTCCGCGCGCATCACCCGCGGAAGCGAGCAGGGGTCTCGTCGGTACCAGCGGTCGACGCGGATGCGCCGAAGGTGGTGTGGGCGCTGGATTTCCAGTTCGACTCCACTGTCGATGGCCGCGCGGTGAAGATCGCGTCGATGATCGACGAACACACCCGCGAGTCCCCTGGGGCATGTGGTGGAGCGTTCGATCACCGCCGAGCGGCTGGTCGGCGAGTTGGAGAAGGCGTTCGCCACCGCTAGTGGCCCGCTGCGGGTGCTGCGGACGGACAACGGTCCGGAGATGATTTCTCACGCTCTGCAACGGTTCTGTGTCGACAGGGTCGGGATTTCCTACATTCCGCCGGGCACACCCTGGAACAACGGGTACGTCGAATCGTTCAACCGGCGGCTACGGACAGAATGCTTGAACCGAAACCACTGGACGAGCGTGCTCGAAGCCAGGGCTGTGATCGGCGATTTCAAGGCCGATCACAATTGTCGGCATCGGCATTCGGCGCTGGGCTGCATGACTCCGGCCGAGTACGCTGCGCCCTGCATCCGCGGCCACAGTCCGGAGGGCTGGTGCGCAGCATTTGCCTGATCTATCAATGCATTTTGCAGATATTTGAAGATGCGCACACGCGACTTCCTCGATCGCCGAGGCGGTTTCTCAGCCGCACTCAGTCGTAATTGACAGACCCGGATACTTGGATTTGGGACGCACTTAATGTAAGCGCGGCGAAAATCTGCATGCGAGATCGTGCCCGTACAAAATATAAGGCAATAAATCCCATCGCGTGAGCAATGCGGGAGTGGACTTCTTTCGCCGGGAGCGGCAAGGGCCTTGAGTGAACTTGTAGGCCCAAGCGGCGATAGCGAGGAAAACAATTCTCACGAATTCTGCGGCCACTCGCTTATCTTATTTGACAGCTTACTGACGGCTTTGGGTGAGGCTTCGGCGAGCGTCGTGAAGAAATTGATTCTTCTTTAAAATTATGGGGATGGAAACTTTCGTTCAGAGGGCCACGAATATGTGCAATGTACCCAGAAGGTGTGAAACTACTAAAGGACCGAAAGTCGCGATCGAGGTGTGAGTGATCGGCGTATCCGCAGTCGGCCGCTATCTGATGTAGGGGAGGGTGTGGGTTCTGCCGAAGAAGACTGCGTACGCGATCAAAGCGAATTATTCGAGCGGCAGTTTTCGGCGACAAGCCGACTTGTTGGGTGAATTTGGTGATGAGGTGTTTGTGACTCCATCCGACAGACTCGGCAATGCGCGCGATAGGCATTGCTCCTCCACTGGTTACCAGAAGCTGCCAAGCCCTGTGCACGCCGGCCATAACACCTTGCCCCCGCTCCAGGCGGTGCAACAAAAATTGGTCTAGTATGTCAAACCGGGCAGGCCAAAATTGCTCGTCACGAATCTTCTCCACCAACTCCCGAGCTTGGGGAACCACATCAACGAAGTCAATCAAGACCCCACTGGGGGCGTTGAAAACGGCGCCGGCGCCCGCGCCGAGCAATGAGTAGGCTCCCAATGGGTTGAGCCACAGCTCAAGGTATGTATTGACACACGTGAGATCGAGCAGTCTTGGAGAGTCTTTCGGCCCCCTTATGAAGCTATTTGAATGGCCTTGCGTTTCGTCGAGTCGGATGACAAGCTGTACCCCAGTCGTTGCGTGCAGGACTATTGGCCGCGGGAAAGATTCCACAGCCTTGAGATGCCCGGCGTAATTGCGACGCACCGTCGCAAGAAGATGGGAATGCGGAGATCTGTATATAAATGGTATACGAACGTCTTCTGGCGTCCCGCGTCCTATCTCCGTTACTTTTGTTATTACGACGCACATGGCAACTCGGCCTTCACGGCGTCGGTGGCGTGCTTCGCGTGGTGTGGTCTCTTGTCGCCTATGCGAGTGATCCGGATCAACATCTTGTCGAATGCCAAAGACGGGCGGTAACTAGCAGTCACACCGCCGTCAGCTGGAAATTGAAACGCGTCACCATTTCCATGCCAAAAACTGTCACCATCGGGTACCCCTTCAAATCGAATGCAACTACACCCAGTTGCACTATGCGCAACCATCACCTCATGCAGACAGGAGTGTTTCAACGACTCCTCCATCAGCGCACTTGGATGTTCACAGAGGTGGCTAGGTGCCGTATAGGATTATTTTGACCATATATGCACTAGAATTATATTTACCAAGTTACTTGGATGAAATTAACCGGTGGACCGTTCAGGCGCTTGGTCGGCAAGTCTTATGGCTATCTCATGGTTTGTCCTGCGATATTTAATTCAGTCGTATCGGCAAGCATATAAGTGCTTCAGGCCGCGTGTCCTCGTCGCCTTCGGTGTCCGACCGGGCGCCGTAAATCCACTGCTCGGCGAAGTATTTTATGGCTTATCGCGTAGGCGATGTGACCGTAGCGAAGGCGCCCACGTCGGTTGCCAATAGATGTTGACTTGCTCAGGTCGGAATTGGCGATATCGACCAATGTTAAAGGCCGGCGCGGAGAGTCCTTGTGCCAGCGACGGCGCTACATCCAAACCGATACCACCTACCGCCTCAATATAAAACCGGTGGGTCGGTCATGGGTGATACTCCTGTGGCGAGTAGGAAGCTATAAGTCGCGAGAGTGAGTTCTGTATGAGGGGTGTCGTAGGCATCATCCGTGCTTCTCGACTACAGGTACGTCGCTCTAAGAGGGCTAGATGTGCTCTACGGCTCCCGCGCCAACCACTGCTACGACACCAGACATCAAGAGGGCGTCGATTTGCTGGTGTTGTCAGATCTACGACTTGAAGTCGATCGACGCCGGATACCGTTCGATCTGCGATCGGCGCGTTCATGGATCCGGAAGCGAAGTAGTGCATCGTGATGTCCATTTCTCGTGCCGTGAACCTGCTCTCGTGTCCACCTCTGAGAGCCTGACCTCAACCAGAATCGCCGCATAGATAGGCCTTAGTCATAGGCGAGAGCCGTTGCGCTGCCTAGGGGCAACCGCTCGGTTGATCAGGCCCGTTTCGTACGGCGTTTGCGTGACTCTTGGTCACGAAGTCGTAGAAGCCGACTGGGTCGTGCCGAGGCGCTATCCCGAAGGGTGCCGCGTAAGGACCTGGATCTGCTGGCTGCGCTGGTCGGCCGGTCGCGCAGCTAGCTGCCGACGACGCCCGCGACACAGTCACCCGGGTCGTCGCTGCGGCGTCCGAACTGCCCCGAGCCTGGCTGACCCGCTGGTCGCGGCGGCCCGCGCGGCGTGCACATCCGGCTTCACCGCGACCGGCGCGATCGGCGCGGTCACGCTCATCAAGCGACCCGGCGGCGAGCCGGTGCTGGCGGACGGGGACTGGTCGTGAACACCGCGCCGGCACGGGTCGCCGCCATTGCCCGCATCGGCGACCAACCCTGTTGTGGCGGTACTACACCGCGTTCGGGGCGCGGTTCAACGACCAGGGCGACAAGAACGTGCCAGCGGTGCTCGACCCCGCCGTACGGCGGGCCGGGCGCCGCGCACGATCGCGGACGCGGCCTGGACCACCGAGGGTGTCAAGGTCAAGCTTACTGCGCACCACACACCGCCCGATGCCTCACATGAACACCGCCCCGCCCTCGGGCATGAGAAACGGGTGACAGCGGGTGTGACCTGACCCCTCTGGTTCGGTCCGGGGTTTGTGAGTTTCTGAATGCCCAGGATTTGGGCGGGAAGGCTCGACAAGGATCATGGCGACGCGTAAACGACACACCCCTGAGCAGGTGGTGCGGAAGCTGACCGAGGCCGATCGGCTGCTGGCCGAGGGCAAGGACGTGGCCGAGGTGTGCCGGGTCTTGCAGGTCACCGAGGCCACCTATTACCGGTAGCGCAACCAGTTCGGCGGCCTGAAGGCCGACGACGCGAAGAAGCTCAAGGAACTCGAACGCGAGAACACCGTGCTCAAACGGTTGCTGGTCGAGGCCGAGCTGGAGAAGGCGGCGTTGAAGGAGATCGCGAAGGGAAACTTCTAGACCCGGAACGCCGGCGCGCGGCGGTGTCTCACCTGCAACGATTGTTCGGGATGAGTGAACGCGCCGCGTGTCGGGTGACCGGGCAGCATCGCAGCACTCAACGCCGTCCACCGGCCGACCAGCGGGGCACCGACCCGGATTCCGGGTTACGGGAATGGTTGCGGCAGTGGGCGAAAACCCATCCACGGCAAGGATTCCGCCGCGCCTACCACGAGGCCCGCGCCGAGGGATGGACGGTGAACCACAAGAAGATCCAGCGCCTGTGGCGGGCCGAGGGGCTGCGAGTGCCGGTCCGGCGGCGCCGCAAACGCCTCGGCACCTCCACGATCACCGGCGTGACCGCGGACGCACCGAATCGGGTGTGGGCGACCGATTTCCCGTTCGACGCCACCACCGACGGCCGACCGGTGAAGATCGTGTCCATCGTCGACGAGCACACCCGTGAATGTCTGGGCGGGCTGGTCGAGCGCTCGATCACCGCCGACAGGCTCATCGACGAACTCGACCGCATCGCGGCCGAGCGAGGCTATCCGGCGGTGCTGCGCTGCGACAACGGACCGGAACTGGCGTGCTCGGTGATGGCCGATTGGGCCGGTGAACGTGTCGGGCTGGCGTTCATCCCGCCTGGTCAGCCCTGGCGCAACGGCTGTATCGAGTCCTTCAACGGGCGTCTTCGCGACGAATGCCTCAACATCAACAACTTCTGGTCACTAACCCAGGCCCGGGTCGTGATCGCCGATTGGAAAACCGACTACAACCAGCGGCGGAGGCATTCGGCCCTGGGCTATCGCACCCCGGCCGGATACGCTGCGATCTGCACACATCAATGACCGGCCCTCACAATCCCTGGACCGAACACCGGGGTCCCGTCAGGTGGATACTGACGTTCCTGCGGAATGTATGACTACCTCCTCGGTGTCAAAGGTTTCTATGAAGCAGACCGGGGCCGCTGTCGAGCAGTGGGGCCGCGGGCGTCGAGGCCCTGTAGGGTCTCACCACCGGGTGATCTGGAAGCCGAAACCTGGCTGAACGCGCGAATGACGCTCTGGGGAATTTTGTTTCGGCCGGAGCCGCGGCGTTCACCGGTCCCGTGATCATCGCCGACAGTGCCGCCGAGATCGAAAACTATGTCGACGGTGTGTCCGCGTACCGCGTAAGGAGGGCAAATTGGCCGAGAACGAGAACAAGGCCAACGACGGCCGATGGGCGCCGTGGTGGGTGTATGTCGTCGTGATTGTCGTAGCCAACCTGATCAAGCAGCATTTCATCGGCGGCAAGGTACCCGACGTCGCGAACGTCGCGATCACGGTCGTGATGATCGGCGCGTTGATCTTTCTTATCACGGCGGCCTACCGGTTGATGTCCGCCTCCCGGCGGGAGTGATCCCGACGGACACGGTGGCCGCCGCGCGAGCCGGGGTACCCCTTGCCCATGGCCGCGATTCCCGGAAGACCCGTGGGAGACCACCGCTCACCCCTCCGGCCCGGCCCCGGCTGGCTGTGTCGATCGGTCATCGGTGCGGTTGGTGTTGCGGGTTCCACGGTTCGTATCTAGGCGGCCACCTGGGAGGAGCCGGTGGCATGTCCGGGCTGTTCGATACCGTCGCGGCGGTTGCACAGGCACTACCGGCGCCGTTTGGCCGATACCGCGATTGCCGGCCGCGAGGTCGTCATCGTGCTGCGCGGGTCCGGCCGAAATGCCGGAATACATCGTCGCTGTGGACTGTTGTCGTTGTCAGTTTCGGCGACTTCAGAAGGACCGTGTTCGATGCCGACGATCACCAATGAAGAGCGTTAGGCGTTTCTGGCCGAACTTCACGTGGGGGTGATCGCTGTCGAACGGCCGGACGGGGCACCGCTGGCGGTGCCTATCTGGTACGCCTACGAACCGGGTGGTGAGGTACACATCTGGACTGATACCGAGTCGGTGAAGGAGAAGCTGATCCGCGCCGCGGGCCGTTTCTCCCTTACCGCTCAAACGGAAACACTTCCGTACCGGTATGTCGCGGTGGAAGGATCTGTCACCGGTGTCGAAGCGGCTACCGTCGAAACGGCCAGTCTTATTTCGGTCCGGTATCTCGGTGAGCAGGAGGGCACGGCATACGCCGAACAGAATGTCAGGCCGGGATCGATTCTCATCCGTATGCGGCCGGAGCGGTGGCTGAGCACGGATACTCGAAGGACTGGCGCACCTACGAGAGCGATCACGCAGTCAGAGGCCATGCGTAGGCTCAGGTTTCCGCAGCCCCGACAGATATAAGTGAACCCCGACCGGACGCGGTGACCGCCCCACAGGCCAGGGTTCTTTACATACGGGAGGTAGGGCGGTGACGTCGTGGCGTGAGGCGGCCGGTGGCCACGGTTTCGGCCGGATGATTGAGTTGGGTGTATCGAGGCGGTGGTGAACAAGGCCGGTCTCAGCTTCGGGAGCTGGGTCGGGTGCGCGGACTACGATGATGTTTCACCATTGTTGACCCAAATCAGGAGGAAGTTCTATGGCGCGCACGATCACCGTCCAACTGGTTGATGACTACGACGGCGAATCCCCGGCCGAAGAAACGGTCGCCTTCGCCCTCGACGGCGTGGCCTACGAGATGGATCTCTCGGTGCTGAACGCCGGCCAGCTGCGTGGCCTGTTCGAGCAGTGGACACCGCACGCACGCCGGGTCGGTCGCGTTCGACGAGGCAAGGGCCAGGCCCAGCCGGCGGCCGACCGCGCACGGACCCAGGCGATCCGCGAGTGGGCCCGTAAGAAGGGCATGGACGTCTCCAGCCGGGGACGGATTTCGGCGAAGGTGGTTGATGCGTACGAGACTGCCAACGCGTAGTGGACGTTGGGCCACCTCATCAGGGTTTCGGTGGGAGTTGTTGGCCGCGTTGATGTATCGCAAAACATTAGCCGAGAGCCGAGCTGTGTGGGAGGAGGGGTCGCCAGCGGAGGCGAGTGGGTGCGCCCGTTGGTTCGTTGGGGGTTGCTAGGCGGTGGGTCGTTGAGGTAAAGGCCGCAGGCACAGTCGAGGGCTTCGGCGGAAGTGCCGGCGGGATATCGGCTGGGCAGGATGGAGTCCTCGTAGCCGTCTTGGCTGGCGAGATAGATAGCGAATCCCCAGGTGGTTGCGTATCCGGTGTAGCGCAGTCGCATCAGCGGCAGAGTGGTGCAGTCGGCAAGTTCACCGGTGACGTAGGCGAACGCGCCGTGGTATCGAACGTGGACTCGGGCCAAATGCGGCCAGCATTCGGTGGCATTGGCGGCCAGCCGCTGCCGGAGCGAGGTCTTAGTCGATTCCGGCGGTGTGGCCATGACCTCGAGTTTGTCATGAATGCCTGTTCGGCATGGCACTCTGGTTCGCCGCGTGCGCCCAGCAGAGTTGCCCGGTCGAGAAGATCCCTATGGCGAAGCTATTTCGGAAGCAAAGCGGGACGCAGCAGGACAAAGGGACCCGGCATGGAGCGTGCGTTGCATTGCCCCAGCGGCGGTGTTGGACCAGCGCAAATGGTCATGTCGGAATGAAGATTGCGGCCACCTCGTCTGGTAGCGCAGCCGAGGTCGGGGAGTCTTTGTCGGTTTGGGCCAGGTGCAACAGGCCGAGGATGGCCGCGTAGGCGATGCGCGCTCGGCCTGCCGCGCGGTCCGGCGGCAGGCCGAGTTGCCGGTAGGTTTGGGTCAGCAGTGTCAGTCGGGCCCGGTTCACCTGATGAATCGCGTCTTGGGCTCGGGGATCGTTGCGGTCGCCGAGCAGGCTCAGGTGCACTGATGGCGCCAGTGGCTGGACGGCCTGTACGACGGTGGTGAGCAGTTCGCGCAGTCGCCTTGCCGGGTCGGCGATCGCGGCGAATTCGGCGAGTCCGCCTTCGCCGTGGCGGCGTACCCACTCGCCAAGTGCCGCCTCGATCAGCTCGTCTCGGTTTCTGTAGTGGGCGTAGAAACTGCCCTTGGTCACGCCTAGTGTGCGCGCCAGCGGTTCGACCGCGACCGCGGCAAGCCCGCCGTCGGCGATCGCCTTCAGCGCGGCCAGTGCCCAATCCCGGGCGGACAGCCGGGTCGACTCGTTCACCACAGGGGTAGGATACGCCACCGTATTGACGAGCCCTCGCACGCGCGATACGGTACCGTATGGATACGATACCGTATCCATACGGTACCGTATCAAGGAGTGATCGGATGAAGCATCCAACGGTTCGGCGGGTGGTCACCGGGCACGATCCCGAGGGTAAGTCTCGCGTGGTCGACGACCGTCATGTCGAGGCCATCACGACCGAGCTGATGCCCGGCTTCGCCGCCTACCGGCTGTGGGGCCGAGACGAACGACCCACGTTCCCGGACAACGGTTCCCCGCGCAGCGCCGAGGCGTGGTACCCGCCCCGAGATGGATCGCGTTTCATGATCAACACGATCCCGCCGGGCGAGATGGTCCCGCCTCCGGACCTCGACGTGACCGAGGCTCTGCATGAACTCGAACGGCAGATGCCGGGAGCGATGGCCGTCCAGGAGCCCGACGTCGCCGGGATGCACACCACCGACACCCTCGACTACGTTCTGGTCGCCTCGGGCGAGGTCACACTGGATCTTGATGACGGCGAGCAGCGAGTATTGCGGGCAGGCGATGTGGTCATCCAGAACGGGACCCGGCACGCCTGGCGCAACAACGGCACCGAACCATGCACGATCGTCGGCGTCTCCATCGGCGCGGACCGAGTCCAGCTCACATAGTCGGCCGAGACCAGGGGCCGTCTCGGGCGGTGGCCGCCGTTGCGTTCGGTTTCCTGTTTCAGGTCGTCGGCAAGGTCGGCGAGCGCCGCCTATTCGGGCGGGGTCATCGCGTTCCCGCGCCTGCGGGGATTTCATCGACATCACCGTGCTGTCCGAGCGATTGCTGGCGGAATACGGGGTGCTGGTCGTCCCGGGCTCGTGCTTCGGCCGCCTGGACCGGGTGCGGGTCGGGTTCTCCCGCGACCCCGGGGAGCTGCGCACGGGACTGGCCGCGCTGTTCCGGTTTCTCGCTGAAAAGCGTGTTGCCCGCATCGGTGTAACTGGTTGTCTACGCTGCGCAATCTCTCTTGCGAAGGGAAAGCTGTGTCGGATGCTTCGGCGGCGCCCCGTTTCACCTCGATGTACCAGTCCTGCACCTGGGCGGGCCTCAACGCAACCGGCTCGTCCAGAGCCCAGATCACCTCACCGCGGGCAGCGGCCTGGGCGGCGAACTGCTCGGGAATCCGGTTACGATGAGCCGCGCAGGTGCCCAGCACCGCGGCGTGTCTGTCAGCGTTTATTAAATCCCCCACCCCGTCGTTCACGTAATCGGACAGGTGGCGGGTCCTAGATCATGTTCTACTCGACCTCCTTCCGGGGTGTCTTGGATATCGTGGTGGTTCTTGGTGCCTGGCCGTTTGTTGGGCCGGTGAGATGGGCTGTTCACGAACACCCGATGGCTGGTGTTGCTCAGCCGGTCGAGCAGCGACTCGGCGACGACCGGCTTCGGGAACAGCGGATACCAGTCGACCGGGGACCGGTTGCAGGTCAAGATCATCGACCCGCCGGCCGCGGCGCGTTCGCCGATCAGCTAGTAGAGGTCGTCGGCCTGGACCGCGGTCAACTCTCGTATCCCGAAGTCGTCGGGGATCAGCACGTGCGGGCGCACGAACTCTCGTAGCCGTTTGTCCCAGTTTCAGCGAGGTGCCGTTCGGGATGGTTCTATCGGCGTGGCGCACGGTCAGCCGCCCATCGATGACGGAGACCTGGATGTGGGGTGCAGCAGTCTCAATCCACCTGGAACCGCAACGCCGGTGAGCCAGCCGAACCCCTCCCGTAGACTGCCGGCTCCGCGCACCACCAAGGTCTTGCGCCGTTGCGCACCGCCTCCGGCGCTGAGGCGGTCGCGGTACCCCGGCTCGACGGCGGTCCACCACGGCGCAACCCATAGGTGGTGATCACCGGCAAGACGTATACACCTCGGCCGCCAACCGCTCCTTGCTGCGGCGCAAACGTATCCGCCGTCATTCCCGAACGATCCGACCAGCTCGCCAACCGCAACGCAGGGGCCGCCGTGGTGAGCGGGCACCTGATGTCGATCGGGAGATCCGCAAGTTGGCCATCACCTACCGCGCCGGAGGTCTGCCGACCTCCCACATCTACTTTTTCACGAGCGAGTTGGCGGGATGACTATATGTTTGCGCACCGGTTCGATCGATCCGGATACGGTATACGGTTCACCGGATTCAGCGGTGATGCTGTCAATGTCTTTGTTTCTATCTCGGGAGGATCGTTCATTGGCCGGCGCGCTGATGGATGGTTTCAAGGGCGGTGCGACGATACCGTCTTTCGCCACCGCAGGCTTGTCGTTGGGTGCCTTACGGCGGGTCTTCGACCACGGAGTCTTCTTCGGCTTCCGTGCAGCGGGACTAGCGGCAGTTGCGGACAGCTGTCGTCCAACAGATTGCGAGGCGTCGGCCCGCGGGGTTGGCGGATAAGCGGAACGCCCCCACGGAGAATTATGCGACGGAATCTGAGGGGCCGCCTGAGGCTGCCCTGGCAACAATTGCCCTTCCTGTATATCAGCTTGCTTAGGAAACCCAGCATGAGCTTCGCCATTTGATGCTACGATCTCAGCACTCGAAGCGACCCTTTGTTGCGCATCCGCAACCGAAGAATGTGCGCCGATATAGTCGTCCGACGTCTGCCCCATCCCTGTAATTCGACCATTCGGGTATTCGGGGGGAAGATTGTTGGCGTCAGTCCAGCGCGGACTCTGATTGTCTCTCTCGGGCCAGGGATTCGGCGCTCCCGGGGCGGCATCGCGTTCAGTCATTGCGCTGCGATCGCCGCCATCCCTCTCGGCTGCGGTGGCTTGTGGACTAGGCCTACCGTTGGAAAGCGAATGATTCCCATCTGTGTTGGCCGACAGTTTCTCATCCGTGTTGGCCGACAGTGAATGGCCTGAGTTCACATCGAATTCTGTCCCGTTTATGAGGCCAGGTCTAGCTGTTAGTAGCGGTAGCTCAGAGTCAACCGGAATCCACTGCTTATCGGCACTGGCGCCGGAACTAGCGTGCAGCGATCTCGGCGCGGAGGCCAGGCTATCCCACTCCGCAGAAAATGTTGGATTCTCGATGTTATCCCAGCTATTGGATGTAGTGAATGTTAACTCTGCCACGTTGTCGGCGAATCTTCTAGCGTGTTGCAAAATATCTTCGGCATGACGATCGAGGATGTCTGCGTATCGGTTGACCTCTTGCGGTTCTATAATTAGCGCATGAGCACCCGCAGTAGACGGCGGCGCTTGTGCTCCGAATCCGTTCGGCAATCCGACAGCTTCTCGCACCGTCTCCTTTATGAGGCTGTTTATAGTGTCTTCCAAGGGTTGGATCGCTTTGCCGATCACTTCTGCAGCGATATAAGAAACCAGCATCTCCTCCATGCCATTACACAACCTACGGGTAACTTCCCGGATGGCAGTACTAAAAGCAAATGCGCCCGGCGTGGCAAGGACAACCACATAACTTGCGGCAAGCGCTGCAAGTTCGCCTAGCACCGCCACCTTAACTGCTACTATCACCTCCGCAGCGATGTCCAGAGCGGTAGCCACGACCCTGCAAGCATCATCTAGCTCAGTCATATGCGTGGCGCTCATCCTCGCCCACGCCGCCACCAACGCATCGTACGATTCACCCGAATATACTGCACCTATATCGGTGATAACACCCGTCGCAGCCTCATGCGAATGCTGAACGCTTATTGCGAAGTCGAGAATATACTTACCGAGCGCGCGGACATCGTCTGCATTGACATCCGGGAAAGGGATGCCGATAAGGTTAAGGAAGTAAACCACTTCACTTGGCAATACGATATCCACGACACCCTTTCGGAACCATCGGATACTAGCTGATTCACGGAGTCAATCAGGAGATATGCCTCGATTTTTGCCGATTATCCTTTTCTTTACCGCGCTATTGAAAATGTGACGCAATTTTCCCACAGTGCCGACGGTACCGAAAGATAGATCTGTGTTCTTGCAAATATTTCAGACTAGGTACGGCGCCGTTATCATGATCGCTTTATTATTTGCAATAGCTAATACCTCAGCGAGCGCGCAGCGACGCGGTAGCCTCCAGGCATGCGTCAGGTATACGCCTCCTCGATAATCTAATTCGGACAGAATGAAGAATCATGAATATCACCAGCGTGCAGATGGTGCATAGGAAAAATTTAACATAGCAGACTTCGACTGAAGAAAATTAATCGAGTTACGCAGAATCCGTGTTGCGATGCTGCAGCATTTTTCAGGCCCGACCGCGTCGTCTCTACCGTCGATGTCAGCGCTTTACCGCCGGAAATTCGAGTCAGCGAAGTGGGGGACCGAGTGGCAACATCGAAGAAGACATAGGTTTCAGCTGCGGAGCTAACATCGGTGAAGCTGGCAGCGGTCGCGGCGTCGGCCAGCCGCTCTCCAGAACACTAATGCACGGTGGCCTGATAAACTTTATCATGCACACCAAGCCGTCGATACGGCAAGAATCTCCCACCGAAATCCCAAATACTGTCGACTGATCGAATGTGTGGTCGGTATCCTCGCGGCCGGATTAGTGGCGGGTTACCGATTTCACACTGCGCGCCCTTTTCCGGCTTTCGCTACACCGCATTCTGTACTGACGTGCATCGCGGCGGATCCTCGGCTGGCGCGTCATGACGAGTACGACAACGCCGTTGGTGACCTCAGTGCTCTACCAAGCGTTGCCCACCCGGCCGCGCAGCATATTCCCGTTTCTCTGCAGCAGGCTTTGGTGCATCCGCCGGTTGAACCTGAGCAATTCCCGTCACTGGCATTCACCGAGTCGCTACGCGAATCGGGGGCGGCGCGGGATCGAGTCCAGCGTTGGCGATGCCCTCTTTCAGCATGTCCACGACAAGACCGCAAGCGGCCGGGCTCATTATTTCCCTTGGCGATCTCCCGCAGCACGTCCTTCTCCAACTCCGCCTCAGCCAGCAATCGCTTCAACCGCGCGTTCTGCTCCCGCAGCTCCTTCAACTCCCGAGCCGCATCGGTGTCGATCCCGCCATACTGGCGGCGCCAGTCGTACAGCGTGGCCGCTGAGACCTTCAGCTCGGCGGCGTTCCCCTCACCCGAGCGACCCTCCGCGGCCAGCTCGTCGGCACGGCGCAGCTTCCGCACGATCTCTTCCGCGGAATGCCGCTTGCGTCCTGCTACGTCCTCAGTGTCCCTTCCGACCCTCATCAAGGCCAACAGGACTCTAAAACCAAGCGGTCTCATTCACCGGGGACAGGCCAAGCGGATCCCAGCAATCCAGGCCAGATCAGCGATGGTGGAGCGGCCCGGCCCGTAGCAGACATACTAGGCGATTTCGCCGGGGTTGGTGATGCTGCGCCGGGCCAGCAGCCAGTGCCCGCGGCCGGTTTTCCAACCGGTAGGCAACGGATCGACAATCCTGCAGACAACACACCCAAGTTTTCCCGCCGTCACGCGGCATGTCGACCCAACAATCAACTCCGCCAGTAATTTACGGGAAAGACCGGCCGTGCCGGAGTACTGGCGTTGCACCCCGGCCAAGGGGACGCCTTCTTCAGGAACCCGGTGTCATCGGCGATCAGCACCGAATCTGGGTCACTGAGCCGCTCGATAACGTAGGCACGCATGTCGTCGCATACGCCTTCGATGTCCGAATCGGCTCGCCGCAGCAGCCGCTGCATCCCGTCCGGGCTCACCTGGCCAGCGTCCTAGGCCAGCGTCCTTCCGTTGTTGCGCTCGGGGCCCGCGACCAGCCTGGTCACGTACTGTCGGGCTCAGCCCCGCAGCCTCGACCGGGTGAACCAGCCACCGATCCGGGCATACAACGAATTCAGCTCCGCTGCAATAAAATACAACCACACCAGCACGCTACCGAACCGAGTGCCGTTGAAGTACTAAATGCGTAGACGATACGGGCTCATAGCGCCTGGCTAGCAACAGCTGCGGCGAGACGTTTGGCGAACTCTTCACCCGAGACCCCGATAACTTCGGGGCCATTCACGAGCTCGATCCAGACGGCATTCTGACATGCGCCGACAATTTGCAGCGCCAACATGTCGACATCGACGTCCTGTCTCAATACCCCCTCTTCGAGGTAACGATGAAGTAACTCTCTAACCACAGTCCAGGCCTGACGAGGGCCGGTACCGTTCTTTCGATGCGCAGCAGCATATCGCTCGAAAAGAGCACGCTCAGCCAGCGCAGAAGCCACAAGTGGGTAGCTGGCCCGATAGAAATCTATCAAACGCAGGATGACAGATGTCAGCGCTTCAGTCAGTCCCAGTTGCCGAGCAGCATCGGCCGACTCGTAAAGAGACTGTACCTCGGGAAGGCTTGAAGCCAGAACGGCTGCCAGCAGTCCGCCCTTGTCACCGAAGTGGTTGAAGATCGTACCTTCGGCACAACCCGCTTCCGTAGCCACTTTTTTAGTAGTGAGCGCGGTCAAGCCCTCACGCCGAATGATATCCGAGGTCGCTCGCAGGATTCGTTCGCGTCTGGACACTCTTCTCCTCTCAACCGCATGACATCGCGAGTCGCGCACGAACCAAAACCGTTGCCCGGAGCGACATCTGACAGAGATCTCACTCTGCGCGGCAACGGCGTAGCGGGGCTCACGCCGATCGACAGCGAAAATAATGCACCCCCATCACCTCGTCGCAGCCTTGTCGCAGATCTTGCGGTGCACTGTGTCGCGCCGCCGGATGGTTGACACAGGTGCGATCCAAGTCGCAGACTGATAATGTGAGCACTCACAACAATACCACGTCAGCGGTCGAACCTGGGTCGTATCGCCGCGTGGACGGCCATCGCTTCGTTGAAGGTCGAGTTTCCTACACCGATGACCTAGGGCCAGCGGACAGCCTTCACATTGATTTTGTGAGAAGCACTATCGCGCGCGGCAAAATAAGAAACATCGACTTCACTCGAGCTCTTTCGATGCCGGGCGTTGTGGCTGCGCTAGAGGGCAAAGAGGCCCAGTCACTGATTGGCCCTCGCTTCGGGTGGCCGCCGCCAAATTTGACCGGCCTCGACGGTCCTATCCAGCTGCCCTGTCTCACAACTAGTACTGTGAGTTACTGGGGTGAGCCGGTAGCACTCGTCGTGGCGCATACTCCGAAACAAGCAAAGCACGCTACAGAAGTTGTCGACGTCACCTATGATACAGAGGCCCCACTCTTGACGATCGAGCAGGCAACCCACCCCGATGCTAGTGCGTTGCACACCCAGCTGCGATCGAATGTGGTGATGGAGGAATCCGTCGTCCAGGGCGACGCGGATGCGATCCTCTCCGCTAGCGAAGCGATCGTAAAAGGACAAGTAAATTTGGGCCGAAGCAGTGCAGTACCGCTTGAGCCAAGAGCTTGCTTCGCGCACTGGGACCGTTCGGTCGATAGATTGACACTTCACGCAACTAGTCAGAATCCCCACTGGCTGCGTGCAGAACTTTCCCGTCAGTTGAAAATAGCTGAAAGCGATATACGAGTTATCACACCGCCGCTTGGCGGGGCATTCGGTTTCAAGATTCCGTGTTTACCCGAGGAGCATCTTACTTGCCTCATGTCTATGAGATTGGGCCAGGCCATTCGATGGGTAGAACATCGACGCGAAGCGATGCTCGTCGGCGCCCGAGAATATGACATGACCTTCTGCGCAGCATACGAGCCCACCGGCAAAGTTACAGCACTCCACGCAACAATCGACGGAAATATAGGAGCATTAAGCTCATCGCCAGGAGCGCTTATGCCCAGCGTGGCGGCAAATGCAATTCCCGGCCCGTACGACATAAGCAATTTCTGCGTCGAATGGAGAGCCGTCACTACGAATAAAGGACCCTGGAATGCCGCGCGAGGTTTCGGCAAAGAAGCCGCCTGTCTATTATTAGAATCTGTGATGGACGAGGTGGCCAGGGTTCTAAATATCGACCCAGCCGAGGTCAGGCTACATAATTTGCTCACACCAGATAGGCTTCCACATCGAACGGTCTCGATGACTCTCGACTCCGGCGACTACCCTCAGGCATTACAGAAAACGTTAGATGCGGGCGAATACAGACACTGGCGGGAGTGCCAAAAGCGCCAGTCTTCAGCCGAAATACTGCGAATCGGCATCGGTTTAGGATTCGAACTGACGCCGGAAGGGACAGATGTCGGCGGCACTCTGGCGCGTGGTTATGAAACGACCACCGTGCGCCTCGACACAAGCGGGCACGCCACGGTCTTGACCGGGGTCACCAGCCCCGGAACGGGCAGTGAGACTGCAATTGCACAACTTGTCGCAGAGCAGCTCGGGATCCCCATTGGTCAAATTCGTGTAGTTCAGGGTGACACCGATCGTACGCCGTTCGGTGGTGGAAGCTACTCAAGTCGAGCTGTCTTGACGGGAGGCACTGCCGCCTGGCTAGCCGCCGGAGACCTACGGCAACGGTTGAACGCCGTTGCGGCGACCTTACTCGGCGTCGAACCAACAGAGATCATCGCCTCCAACGGAATGTATTCGACACCAGGACGCTCACACGACGCTATTCCCTTCTCGGCGCTCGTCCATGACTACTACACACTGGGCAGAGCAATTCCCGGAATTGGCACGGCTGAACTAGAGGCCACTCGCGCTTACGGACCGGGTAATACTCAACCGATTCCTGATCCTGCTGGTCGGCTGCAGACGTATCCGACCTACGCCTATTCTGTACATATGGCGGTGGTAGAGGTCGATGCTGCCACCGGAGTTACCTCCGTCAAGCACATGACCGTGGTGCACGACAGCGGAAAAATCATCAATCACGATCTTGCGAACTGTCAATTGCATGGATGTGTAGGAATGGGATTGGGATTGGCACTTCTCGAAGAAGAGCGTTACAATGATTATGGCGTGCCAGTGAGTACCGACTTCAAACGGTATATGCTACCGAGAATTCGTGAAGTTCCAACCATTGCCGTCGGAGTCTTGGAATCACCGTCGCCATTCAGTATCCTGGGTACTAAGGGCGCGGGAGAAAGCGGAGTAGGCGGCTCCGCTGCTGCAATCGCTGCCGCAGTACGAGATGCGGTCGGTGGTGCACCGGGCGCGGCCATGCAACTGCCGGTAACACCCGAACGGGCATTGATCCTGTTGGACGCTAGTCACGCAGCAGAAAAACAATAGCATGAATTTGTATGCATACCCAACCACCCTGAGCGATGCTCTCGCGGTCCTCTCTGACAATCCCGACGCTGTCATAGTCGGCGGAGGCACGATGGTGATCCCAAAGCTGTCGACGGGAGAGTTGCGGCCAGATGCCCTTCTCGACGTAAGCCGCATTCCAGAACTTACCCAGGTCAGAACAGATACAACTGGACATTGGATCTTGGGCGCAGCTGTCACATACCAACAGATAGTAGCCGCGACAGAGTTACCATTTCTTCTAAGAACTGCCGCGGCCGGGGTTACTGGCGGACCTCAGATTTTGGCCCAGGGCACCATAGGCGGCTCAGCCAGCTACGCGAACCCCTCATCAGACATGCCGAGCGTCCTCGTCGCACTGGACGCGACGATGGTTGTTGACGGCGTGCACGGCCGACGCCATCTGCCAGCGGACACTTTCTTTGAAGATGCGTTTACCACCGCAATCACACACGAGCCGATGATCCTGTGTGAGATTCGAATTCCTGCCACACGGGCCACCGCTCCAAGCGGATATTGCAAACTTAGAATTGCAGAGAGTAGTTGGCCGATAGTTACCGCTGCCTCGACCGTCCTCAATCCATTTGCGACAAAGTACGCTCGCGAATGTCGCGTTACAGTCGGCGGAGCGAGTGGCAAGCCATTCTCGTTCACAATCTTCCATGAACCATCACTTCCACTATTGCGCCACATTATCGACGACGCGGCACCGACATGGAACGACGATGCACTCGCAACTGCGGCCTACCGCAGACGTGTAACCCCAGTCATTGTGAGGCGGTCCATTCGGCAATCACTCGAAAGGATGGAAGATCTTGCACAAAGTTGACACAATAGTCGTGAGTCTTAATGGAGTCGAGAAGTACCTGGCTATCGGTCCCGGAGAGGCACTAGTTGATGTCTTACGACGGCACTCCTGCGCAGTGAAGGTCGGTTGTCGCAGCGGTGATTGCGGGGCATGTACAGTTCTCGTGGACGGTACGCCGATAAAGTCCTGCATCTTCCCCGGCCAGCGAGTGGATGGACACCAGATAACTACATTGGATGGATTATCATCCGCCGACGAACTACACCCCGTCCAAGCCTCATTCTTGGAAAATAACGGATTTCAATGCGGCTTCTGCATGGCTGGCCAG
Organism: Nocardia sp. NPDC004718; assembly: GCF_053601535.1. Classification (NCBI taxonomy): domain Bacteria; kingdom Bacillati; phylum Actinomycetota; class Actinomycetes; order Mycobacteriales; family Nocardiaceae; genus Nocardia; species Nocardia sp. NPDC004718. The sequence goes on along the minus strand of NZ_JBSGCA010000056.1, from coordinate 9,711 downwards.
ATCCTCTGCACTGTTGCCCTTTTGCGAGATAATTCTCACCCCACTGTCGAAGATGTGGAGTCTGCCTTATCGGGCAATTTATGCCGCTGTACTGGATATGAACGCATTCGAACCAGCGCTCTCAATGCCGCAGAAAAACTACGGTCCACCCCTGAACGGGCATAGCGCTCCAGGGGCACTCCGTATGATATCTCGACCTGAGTCCAAATGTTGAATGCCCAGGTACTTTTTGAACAAAACGACAGTAGGAGCATTCTAGGTTTCAAACAATCGCCGAATTTGAATTCACTGAACTATCTTCTGCAACACGAGCACGCCGGACGCAGCGGAAAAGATGGCAGGTAATGCTTAATCAGTGCGAAATCGCGAGAATTCTCGAGATCCAGAGTCGGCCCTTTGCCCCTGCGCAGGTGGTCAACACTTCCGGATCGGCACCGAGAAACCCCGGCGCTTCCATGGCGTGACGGGGCGACGGCGCGGTGGGGTCGGTGTCCGGTGTCCGGTGGCTGCGTGGAGGGTGCAGCCTACGATCTCGCGATCCAACCGATCCAATCGGGTGACTCTCGCTGCGCCGATTCGGAACTAGTGACGAGCACACCTTGAACGTCGGGCCTACCTGTGGCGGCACTATAGATAGATGGTGTACCCGAAGACGTTCGGCGGTGAGATAGTACGCGGCTGGACAAAGCAGGCTTGGGCAGTCACGTCCATCGCGTGCTCGCCGAGATGATCGCCGAGGTCCTCGACTACAACCGGCGCATTCATGACCTCGACACCACGATAAAGAACCTGGTAGCGCCGCCGGCGCCAACGCTGCTGGATATGTTTGGGATCACCCACATTCGGCGGCGGTGCTGATCTCCGAGATCGGAGATATCACTCGGTTCTCCAGTTCGGCCAGACTTGCCCGCTACACCGGCTGCGCACCAATCCCGGTCTACTCTGCCGACGAGGAACGACACCGCCTGCACGGAGGCGGCAATCGACGGCTCAACAGCGTCCTCTACACAGCAGCCATCGTGCAGAAACGGTTCCACCCACCCGCTCGGGAACTCCTCGCTCGCCGCGAGCCCAGCAGAGGTGCCCGGGCCGCCCCCGGGATCTTGCAACGTCATCTCATCGACGTCATTCACCAGGCTATGGCCGCCGATTAGGCTTCCTGGCACCACCACATCGCCCGGCGCAGACCGGATGCTTGACATAGAAGCATCAACGAGCTTCTGCGCCAGGACTTTGCGAAGGCCACCGATTTCACACAGCACACCCGGCCGTTCTGGCCCGAGGGGAGGGCGAACTCAAAGGCCGTCCCAGAGTCGTTCTAGGCGACCGCGCACCCGCCGAAATCTTCCAGTACCGCTAGCCTTCGGATAGCTCACACCGTTGCGATGATCGCTGGAAACCGCCGATCAGCCGACTGGGGCCGGGTCGCCTCACGTGGAGGAAGCCTTGCCCCTGCCATCGGTTCCATGTTCGAAATTAGGACTGCGCAGGTCAGGCCATGACAGCTGGTGAGGTAACGGCGGCTGGTGGCGGTGCTGCTCCCACGGCCCGGGGTCGGCGGCCTGGGCGTTCGTGGCGAATGGGGCGCATTCTGACCGGTCCGGGTACCGGAGTGTGTTTGCTAAGTAGTAGCCGATCTTTGTCGCGATGGGGTTGACATGAGACTATGGAGGTGAATAATTGAAGTGAGTGCTCACATCAAACAGGTAGGTTCGAGCTACCACGGCCGTGACCAGCCTGCATCGAACCCGGCATCGACAACGACGTCAGCAGGGCGACAAGGGAGCTGGCCGCGCAGCCGGTTCCACCCACACCACCCAGAAATCCATTCTGATGGCCACTAGGTGGTAATCGGCCCAGCTTGGAAATGGCCCTCGCTTTCGGGGCCTGTTGCCCGTGGCGAACAAGGCCAAATGTCCAATACGTTCCCGTCAGCGAACCGGAGCCGCTCATGTCGACCCCCACCACCATGCCCAGCGTGGCGGAACAGCGTGTCACGGTCTCGACCGAGGACGGTGTCGCTCTCGCGGTTCGCGAGTACGGTCCGCGCGATGCCGACCTCACCGTCGTCCTCCTGCACGGCCATTGCCTGCGCACCGAGTCCTGGACCTACGTCCGCGACGCGCTACTGCGCCGATACCGGGACGCTCGGGTGGTCTGCTACGACCACCGCGGACATGGCGACTCCGCGGCGGCGTCCCGCAAGACCTACAACCTCGAGCAGCTCAGCCACGACCTGCAAGACGTTCTCGACGCGGTTGCCCCCACCGGACCGGTCGTCCTCGTCGGCCACTCGATGGGCGGCATGACCGTGCTGACCTACGCCGCACGGCACCCGCATGAGATCGGCGCTCGTATCGTGGGCGTCGCGCTCCTGGCGACCGCCGCGAGTGGGCTCGCCGACGCGGGCCTCGGCCGGCTCCTGCGTAACCCGGTTGTTTCCGCGTTCCAGGAGGCCGTCCGCCGCGCCCCGGGCCTGATGCACCACGCGAAACCTCTGGCCTGCAAACTCTTCGCCCCCTTCATCCGTACCGCCGAGTTCGGCGATCGCAAGGTCAGTCCGCGGGTGCTGGCGCTGGCCAACGCGATGCGCAACGAGACGCCGATCCTCACGATGGCGAGTTTCCTGAGCGAATTCATGGTCTACGACCGGACCGACGCGCTCGTGGTTCTCTCGCGGATCCCAACGCTGGTACTATGCGGCTGCGGCGACCTGATGACACCGCCGTCGCATTCGGTCGCGATGGCCGCGGCCGTCGAGTACTCCCACCTCGTGATGGTCGAGGGTGCCGGGCACTCGGTGATTCTCGAGCAGCCCGACCAGGTGGCCGACGCCATCGCCCGCCTGATGACCCGCGCCAGCAATCCTGGCGAGGTCGTGGCCACTCACCCCGCCCGCCTCGTCGCCTAGGGTACGTCTCCCGATAACCAAGGCCCGCTACCGCACCGCTTACATCCAGGCCGACGCCGCGGAACCCGAGACCATCCTCGCCGCGCCGCAACGGCAGGAAACGCAGGGCCGAATGCGCGAACAACGCCCTACGGACCTCGTTTCTACCGGGGCCGGGCGTTCACCGCCCCCGCAATCATCGCCGACGGTGCCACCAAGATCGAAAACTCTGTCGACGGTATAGCACATGCTGAGCAACCACCGCGGGAATTTCGCGTTGAGGCGAATAGCCTGCGGAGTAGTCCTTCGCTGAGGCTTCCCGTGACCGACACATGTCACTGGCAAACAACCGAGCGCGCTATGATCGCCGCACATTGCAAGGGGAGCCCGTGTCGACCTCCAAGTCCCGCCGCCGCTCACCGTCGAAACAGCATTACAGGAAACGAAACCGAGACGCACCGGATGCAACCACCCTTGAGAAACCGAAACCCCTCGGAGGCGGCCTCAACGATTCCGGAATCCCGAAGCCTGGCCCCAGCCGCGAAGCGGCTTCGTACATCCGGCCAGCACAGCGAGATCATCCCTGAGCAAGGGTAACCGAACCGTCCTGCCCAGTGACACGACAGCACTCAGAACCAGTGCGGCTCACGACCGCGGCTATCTCCCTTCCGGGCTGATGCGGAGTTCGTCCTTCAGCTGTGACGCATGAGCCCTTCATGCAGTGTGAACGACCAACCACCAGATCAGGTGGGCCAACGAACAGATCGAGGTGATCGACTCCGGTGACCTCACTTTCCTACCCGACGACCCCGGGCATCGGGACTGTTGGAACTCCGACTCTGGCTCACTTCCGGTGGCTCAAGGTGATGGTCTGACGGGACGATGCCTCGGTGAGTGTGGTGAATGTTGCTGTTGGACCTGCGTTCTCGGGTTTGTCAGCTCTGGTGATCGACGACGTTGTCGATGAGGGGTCGAGGGTCGTTGTTCGGGCCAGGACGGCGCCGTGTCCTGCGGTGTGCTCGCGCTGCGGCGCGGCGTCGGCGAAGCTCCACAGCTATCACCGTCGGACCGTCGCCGATCTGCCGTCGGGTACTTCTGCGGATCCCGCTCGCACACCGGCCGACTCCTCGGGTAGTCAGCGTGGACGACTTCGCGCTGCGGCGTCGAAATCGCTACGGCACGGCGGTGATGGATGCGGTCACCCACGAACGGGTCGATGTTCTGGGCGATGGTAAGTCCGAAACCCTCGAAGCGTGGTGGCGCGAGCATCCCGGCGTGGACATCGTCGTTCGTGACGGATCGGCGACCTACGCCGAGGCCATCCGCCGGGCCCTGCCCGGCGCGTTGCAGGTAAGCGACCGCTGGTGTCAATGCCGACCCAAATCTGGATCTGGCCCAATTTCGCGAAGCCGTATCTCGTATTCGTCAGTGGCTCAGCAGAATTCGCTTCCGAAGCAGGTCTGCTTTCGCGCGCCCGAACATCCGCCGTTTCAGCATCTTGATCCGGTTGACGTGCCCTTCGACCGTCCCACTGCTCCATTGGGTGGTTAGCCAGCGGTGACCGCATCCTGATCGCTGCGTAAGCCTCGGACGAAAGAGTGCAAGGCCGGGTGGTCGTCGGCATCGACGCTGGTCATCCATTGTTCGAGTTCCCGGCCGCGACGCTCGGTCACGATCGTGGCGAAGGCGTGTGGACTGGGCGGCGAGCGGTTCGAGTGCGGGACTGGTCTTCAGGATGGCGTCGAGCTGACGCTGATCGCTGCGGTCGATGTTGGCTGGGTGGGTCATGATCCAGGCGGTGACCTTGCGGGCTGTCGGCGGTTTCGGTTTCGGTGGCGGGGTGTGTGCCGTCGTCCGGAACCGCTGCAGGTAAGCACGGACCAGGCCGGTTCGACCTCGGTAACCTCGTAGTCGGATCTCTTCGAACAGCCTGGCGGCGTTGGCGCCAGCCCTCGTTCCAGCGTTGATGCAGGTAGGGCTTGAACTCGTCGAGCAGGCCGGTTCTGTATCCGGTGCGGTTGTTGACCAGTAGCTCCTCTGGCGACTCGGCGCGGGCGAACCGCCGAACCGTGCCGCGGGCCAGCCCGAGTCGGATGCCGATGCCGCGGATGGTCTCGCCTTCGGCCAGCAATCCGTGGATGTCGGCGTAGCGCTGACGGGTGCGGACCGCTGTGCGGTCCTGCCGCCGTGCCGGTTCGACCGGGCCGCGATGCAGATCGGCCGCGACGTCGGCGATGTCGGGCAGGTTTGTCGGCTCGTCGGGCTCGGCGGCGGTCAGGTGGGCGCGGTGGCGAGCGATGGTGCGTTCGACGGTTTCGCCGAGGTTGTTGGGTCGGACCTGCCACGGCGCCCGGCCAAGGGGTGGGGATGCTGTTGCTCCGGTAGCGATATCGAGTGATCGATACCCTGCCGAGATCGAACAACCTGACCTGGTCCAGCTCCCCGGTAACTGAACTCCAGTACGCATGTCGGCTGGACTCGTGCTCACCGACGGGCGTGACGGACAGTGGCCGTCATCCGGCGCAGCCTGCCGCGCACCCGACCGTCGGTGTTGGGTGCCGGTGTCACACCGACCATGTCGGCGATACGGTCGGCTACTGACGTCACCACCATTGTGTCGGTCCATGTATGTTCGGCTTAACTCGGGTCTGATCCTGCTACGACCATCTCGCCGGGCGGCTCGGGGTCGCGGTCACCGAGGCACCTTCGGCGATGATCCGCTTGTAGCGCTCCACCTTGCCATGGTGGCGAGGCGGGTGGGGTGTGATGCCCTGATGGCGGAATCCGAGCAGAGCCCGGGCGAACGCGTCGGCGCGGTAGCGGGCGCCGTCGAGTTCCTAACGGGATGTCAACTCGGTTGGAGGCTTCTCGCTGCTGCGTTGTGTGGCTCGATGCGTGGTGAGGTCGCAGCACCCGCGCGACCGGTCGTGCGACGCGTGGCCCGGATTTCGGCGGGGACGGTATATCGCTGGGCGATGACGGCAGGACCCCCTCTTCGAGGGTGACCGGGCTGCTATCAACATCCTGGAAAGTGTAGTGTTCGCCGCGGCGCCAGCACCCTGCGATGCGGGGGCAGTTACGATTTGTGTCACCCGGTACATGAAGCCCGATTCGGCCAGTCAGCTGTCCGGGTCACTCCTGTTCGGGCGTCGGTGTTCCTGGCCGCGTTCGGATAAACGCGGCCGTTTCCTATCCGTCGGCGAAGCACGCGATGTGCTTCAGAAGGTGATGAAGACCTTGCCGAGGAGGCCACCGGCTTCGAAGCGCTCGTGGGCGGTGCGGATGTCGTCGAGCGGGAAGCGGGCAGCGATCCGCAGCCGTAGCTCATCGGTGTCGACGAGCTTGGCGAGGTGGGCGAGGTCGGTGGCGTTCTCCTGGACGTAGCTCTTGCGGGCGCCCGGCACGTCGGGCAGGGGATGGTCGGCGATGGAGACGAAGCGCCCTCCGGGGACTAGGGCCGCAGTCACGTCCGTGCCTGCGGTGTCGAGGACGACCTCATACCGGCCGCGGGGCAGGTCGTCCGGGCGGTGCCAGGCCCGCTCCGCACTCAGCTCCGTCGCTGCCTGTCATGACCGGGCCGGGAGACCAGGGCATCGACGTGGGCGCCAGCCAAGCGGGCGAGTTGGACAACCATGCCGCCGACCGCTCCGGCGGCGCCGACGACCAGAATGCGCTCGTCGGCGCTCAACTCCGTGGCGCGCAGGGCCTGCAAGGCGGTCGTCCCGGCTAGCGGAAGGGCCGCCGCGTCCGCCAACGGCACAGTGGCCGGCGTGGGTACGAGGCAGGTGTCCGGGCAGGGCGACCAGCTCCGCCCAGGTGCCGCGGCCGGTGGCAATCTGCGCGGACATGGCGATCACTTGGGCGCCCACCTCGTGGGCGGGGTCGTTGCTCGCGACGACGCGGCCAGAGATGTCCCAGCCAAGCGTGCCCGGCAGCGGCGGCCCGACCTCCCAGGCGCGGGTCTTTCAGTCCACCGGGTTCAGGCTGCTGGCCGCGGTGCGGATGAGGACTTCGCCGGCGGGGTCGGGTGCGGCAACCGCGCGGAGAGTCAGGACGTCGGGACCGCCGTGTCGGTCGATCCGGACAGCGCGCATGGTCAAGAGAGACCTTCCGGGAATGGCGGGGTCGGGGATCAAACAGCAGTGCCCACTGGGGCATTTTCGGTGTGCTGCGCGGTCCCGGTTCGTGGCAGAACCAGGTAGGTCAGAGCCAGGCCGCTGAGGCTCAGCACGGCCCCGGCCAGGCCGGTCCAGCGCAGAGCACCAGCGGCGACGATGACCCCGCCGAGGGCAGAGCCGCCGGCGGCGCCAAGGTTGAAGGCGCCGACGTTGGCCGCGACGGCCAGGGTCGGGGCGGAGCCGGCATGGCGCAGGATCAGGCCCTGCAGCGGGGCGATGGTAGCGGTAGCCAGCAGGCCAAGGCCGAGAACTGCAAGTACGGCGGTGGGCTGCCAGGCGGCGGCGAACGGCATGGCCACCAGCACGCCGGTCAATCCGCCGAACACCCCACGCACAGTGACGGACATCGACCTGTCGGTCAGCTTGCCGGCGGCCAGGTTGCCTAGAAAGCTGCCGGCGCCGTAGGCGAACAGGAGAGCGGAGACGACAGCCGGGGAGAATCCGACGATGCGTGTGAGCAGGGGCGCGATGTAGGTGAACACGACGGCGACTCCGGAGAAGCCGACTGCGGTGGTGGCGATAGCCAGCAGCACCGGCTTGCGGCTAACCACGCGCAGCTCGTCCCGCAGACTGGCGGAGGGCGACTGCTGCTTGGGCAGTACTAGCGCCAACAGCACGATGGCGGCGAAGGTCAGCGCGGTCAGCACCGCGAACGGAGCCCGCCAGCCAGCCACGTGTCCCAGCAGCGAGCCCAGCGGTACCCCGAGCAAAGTAGCGACGGTGAACCCGGAGGCCACAGTGGCTATCACCGAGCCAGTCTTGTGCTCTGGCACCACATTGGTGGCCATCACCAGCGCCAACGCCAAGAACGCGGCGTGGCTGAGCGAGGAGACCACCCGCCCGGCCAGCAACACCGTGAACGAGGGGGCTAAGGCGCTGAGTGCGCTGCCCGCGGCGAACACCAGCATCAGCCCGAGTGCGAGGGGCTTGCGGGGCAGCCGCGCGGTCAGCATGGTCACCGCGGGCCCGCCGATCACCACGCCGAGCGCGTAGGCGGTCACCGCCTGCCCCGCAGTGCTTTGCGGTACCTGAAGATCCGTACCGACCTCGGGCAGCATGCCCGCGACCAGGTATTCCGACGTACCGACAACGAAGACGCTCACGCATAAGGCCGCGAGCGACGCAGCGTTTTTACCCATGCCAGCGAAGCTAGACTCTCACATTAGTGTGAGAGTCAAGCGGCGTTGCCCGCCCGAGGCATCCATGAGGAGGATGACGTGCGGATCGGTGAGCTGTCCCGCAAGACCGGCGTACACGAACGGCTGCTGCGCTACTACGAAGAACAGAACCTGCTCCAGCCCGAACGGCGGCCCAGCGGCTACCGCGAATACAGCGAGGCGGACGTGGACGCCGTGCGGCGCATCCGCAGCCTGCTCGCAGCCGGCCTGAACACCGCCACCATCGCGACAATCCTGCCCTGCCTGCGTGACGAAGGCGAGCGACTGGTGCCAACCTGCTCCGACCTCCTTGCTGACCTGGCCAAAGAGCGCGAGCGGATCACCAAAGCCATTATCGATTTACAGACCTCCCGCTCCGCGCTCGACAACGTCATCGCCGCAGCCCCCGCCGAAGTCGCCGAACGCGCGGCAAGCAACGCGACAGCCAACACCACACGTCGATAACCCCAGCCGCCCCGAGTAGTAACTGCCACTGTCAACGTGCTGGCCAGCAACACCTGCGGGCCCGCGATCACCTAGGGCGCCGCGACCGACTCCCGCTCGATCACGTTGACCCTGATCAGCATGGGTGGCCGGTCGGAAAGGTCAGCTACCTGCTTTGCCATCAGTGCCGCATCGGCTACATCGGCAATCGATGTGCAGAAAAACCTGCGAGACAACGGCATCGCACCAGTATTAGCCCACCTCTGCCACCAGCTGCCGGGGTACTCCTGGCAGACCATCCGCCATTACCTCAACGCGAAATCGTTTAGCGGCCGGACACTCGGCGCGCCTGATCTCGGGCGTGGACCCCACCGGACGGGGTAGTCGGGTCTGCCGTTCAGCGGGAACGAGCCTTATCGAACGCAATCATCGGACGCTTGTGGATCGGGTGGTCTCGCCAGTGCGCTTCCTGCCATTGGTTCGGTGTAGTACCGCACACCGAGAGAACTCTTGGCGACCAGGAATCCGCCGTCTTCGCAGCAGAACTCGTCTTCATCGGTGAACTGAAGCCCGCGCTGGTAGTCGAAGTCATTGTGAAAACGGTGAACGCCATGTCCCAGAGGGTATCTCGGAATACTTGAGCGCCCCGTCGGCGTGACGGCCCACCCTCAGCGGGTGAGGTTTTAGGCGGACCTGCCCATCGCCCGCGTGGAGAACGTGAATCACATCGGAAGACGTCCGGAGAGCGGCGCCCAGGGACCCCACCCGGCAAAGGAGTGAGTGAATGGGAACCTGGGGTGTCTACGCCCTCCGAGTGTTGTCACGATGACCGCAGGGGATGGATTGCCTCGTGACAGCCGCAGGCACTACGGGCGCACCCGCCCCGATATCCGCTAGCACGGTTCACGCGTGTCAATGCGACGACTGAACGACCATGAGGTGTATTGGCCGGATTCAACTGATCGTTGCAACACCTCGATCGTGGAGGTGTGGAGGTGGGAATTGGTCCGCAGCAGAAGTGGGTTCGTGAGTACCGGGGCCA
>NZ_JBSGCA010000055.1:0-37933 GCF_053601535.1 Nocardia sp. NPDC004718 | reverse complement strand
GTGTTCGCGGCCCCCTTATGGCTCGCGTCCGAGCGACCGCCGCTTGCTCCTTCGTCGCGGACGCGGCGGCCACTCGGACGCGAGCCGGGCCGCGAACGGGCGGATGCTCGGTCTCGCTTCGCTCGAAACTCTGTGGTCGGGGTGCGCTGGGCGCGTTGGTGGCGAAGCCCTGGGCGCGGGTGCGCGGTTCGGGTTGGGATTGCGCCTTCTTCGGGGCGCGCGAGAGTTGTGGCCGCATGAGGCGTCGGCCGGAAGACGGGTCGTTACGGCTGCGGGCCCGGTTGCAGGGCGTCCCAGCCGTCGGCGTGGCCGTCGTGACGTTGGGCGAGACCGGCCATGCGGGAGCGCTCCTGGGAGCAGTGCAGGGCGTCGAGCCGTTGCACGCGCCGTAGGATCACCGGCTCGAACTCGTCGGTGCCCGGGCCGCTCACCTGCGGTGCGGGGGAGTAGCCGTCCTGCGCGGCGATCGCGCAGACGGCCTGCACGTGCCGGGGCGGGATGCGCAGGTGATGCCGTAGCACTGCGGGAGCATCCGGTGCCAGCCCGGTCGCGCGCGCCAGCGCGGCCGAACACGCCTCCGCGTCGTCGAAGCTCGACGCGACCACGACCAGGTCCGCTCGGTCCGGGTCGAGAGCGGGGTCCCGGTCGCGCCGGAACAGTCGCCGCCACAGTCCCGGCGTCGCCTTCACCTTCATCTCAGCTTCTCCTTACCCTCGCCTGTCATGCTGGCCGGGCGTTCGTCCGCGCGTGCGACTCGTTCCCGGCTCGCGCATCCGGCTCGTACCGGCCCTGCCTGGTCGAGAGCCCGCTCTTCCCTGCGTTTTCAGACACGGAGGAACGAGTTTCGTACCCGGGTACTGCCGTCGTACTACGACGAGTCATACTTACCCCCGTGACGACCGCAGTAGGGACCCCAGGATCGGCCATTACCCAGCGTGTGCATTCGCTGAACCGGCCCAACATGGTCAGCGTCGGTACCATCATCTGGCTGTCGAGCGAGCTGATGTTCTTCGCCGGCCTGTTCGCGATGTACTTCGTCGCCCGCGCCCAGGCGCACGGTAACTGGCCGCCGGAGCCGACCGAGCTGAACCTGAAGCTCGCAGTGCCGGTCACGACCGTGCTGGTCGCGTCGTCGTTCACCTGCCAGATGGGCGTGTTCGCCGCGGAGAAGGGCGACGTGTTCGGCCTGCGCCGCTGGTACGTCATCACCCTGATCATGGGCGCGTTCTTCGTCGGCGGCCAGGGCTACGAGTACATGAACCTCGCGCACGAGGGCACCACGATCTCCAGCAGCTCCTACGGCTCGGTGTTCTTCATCACCACCGGCTTCCACGGTCTGCACGTCATCGGCGGTCTGATCGCGTTCGTGTTCCTGCTCCTGCGCACCAAGGTCAGCAAGTTCACCCCCGCGCAGGCCACCGCCGCGATCGTCGTCTCCTACTACTGGCACTTCGTCGACATCGTGTGGATCGGGTTGTTCGCCACGATCTACTTCGTCCGCTGATCGTGGTCGCCGCGCCGCCTCGGCGGGCGCGGCGCGACCCGAGAGCTTTCGCACAAGTCGGTTCCGTCTACTCCAAAGGGACACAGATGAGTTCATCTCCCCCGTCAGCGCCAGAGCCCGCCAGCCCCGGGAACGGCCAGGCCAGCAAGACGCGCAGGCAGCGGCGCGTTCGCCGTCGCATCGCGGGCGGACTTGCGCTGCTGGTGGGCCTCGTCGGAGCAGGCTTCCTGGCATCGGCCCTCACGCCGGACCCGCAGCGGGCCACCGCGCACGAGGACCAGTCCGCGCTCATCCGCGAGGGCGAGCAGCTCTACGACACGTCCTGCATCACCTGCCACGGCGCGAACCTGCAGGGTGTGGCCGACCGCGGTCCCAGCCTGATCGGCGTCGGCGAGGCCGCGGTCTACTTCCAGGTGTCCTCCGGCCGCATGCCGATGGCCCGTAACGAGGCCCAGGCGCAGCGCAAGCCGCCGAAGTTCGACGCCCACCAGACCGACGCGCTGAGCGCGTTCGTGGCTGCTCACGGCGGCGGTCCGACCGTCGTCCGCGACGCGAACGGCCAGATCGCCCAGGAGTCGATGCGCGGCGACGACATCGCCCGCGGCTCGGAGCTGTTCCGCATGAACTGCGCGTCCTGCCACAACTTCACCGGACGCGGCGGCGCGCTGTCCTCCGGTAAGTTCGCGCCGCCGCTGGAACCGGCGAGCGAGCAGCAGATCTACGCCGCGATGATCACCGGCCCGCAGAACATGCCGAAGTTCTCCGATCGCCAGCTGAGCGCGGAGGAGAAGCGCGACATCATCGCCTACGTCAAGAACGCGACCGAGGAGCACAGCCCGGGCGGCTGGGATCTCGGCGGGTTCGGTCCCGCGACCGAGGGCCTGGCCATCTGGGTGGTCGGCATCACGCTCGTCGTCGGCGCCGCGATGTGGATCGGATCCAGGTCATGAGCAATAGCGAGAAGGAGCGAGACGACATGGGCCGGCCGGATGAGGGCCATGACGCGCATCTGTCGAAGGAGCAGTCGGTGAACGCCAACCCGGCGGAGCCCACCGAGGCGGACCTCGACAAGATGTCGCGCGACGAGCTGGTCAAGCTCGGTACCGAGCGCGACGGCGTCAACGTCGCCTACCGCCGCGAGCGCTTTCCGATCCCCGGGACCCGGGCGGAGAAGCGCGCCGAGCGCGCGGTCACCTTCTGGTTCGCCGTGTCCGGCATCGCGGCCGCGGCGCTGGTCGGTGTGTTCCTGTTCTGGCCGTGGGAGTTCAAGGCCAAGGACGAGGAGGGCCACGGGCTCTACTCGCTGTTCACCCCGCTGGTCGGCCTGACCTTCGGCATCTCGGTGCTGGTCATCGGCGTCGCGGTGGTGCTGATCCGCAAGCTGTTCATCCCCGCCGAACTCTCCATCCAGGAGCGGCACGACGGTCCGTCGCCGGAGGTCGAGCGCCGCACCCTGGTCGCCGAGCTGCAGGACGCGCTGGACACTTCCACGCTCGGCCGCCGCAAGATGATCACCCGCACCGCGGGCGCCGGCGTGGGCGTACTCGGCGTCGGCGCGCTGCTGGTGTTCGTCGGCGGTCTGATCAAGAACCCGTGGGCCAAGGGGGACAAGTCGCCGCTGTGGGTCTCCGGCTGGACCCCGGACTACCCGGGCGAGACCATCTACATCCGCCGCGACACCGGTCGCCCGGAGGACGTGGTGCTGGTGCGTCCGGAGGACCTGGACGCGGGCGCCATGGAGACGGTGTTCCCGTGGAAGGAGAAGTGGCGCGGTGACGAGCACGCGACCCTGCAGTCGCTGCGCGGCATCCGCAACGCCGTCATGCTGATCCGCCTGCGTACCGAGGACGCGCAGAAGGCGATCAAGCGCAAGGGTCAGGAGAGCTTCAACTTCGGCGACTACTTCGCCTACTCGAAGATCTGCACCCACCTCGGCTGCCCGACCTCGCTGTTCGAGCAGCAGACCAACCGGATCCTGTGCCCCTGCCACCAGTCGCAGTTCTCCGCGACCGAGTGGGGCAAGCCGGTCTTCGGTCCCGCCGCTCGCGCGCTGCCGCAGCTGCCGATCACCGTCAACGCTGAGGGCTTCCTGGTCGCCAACGGCGACTTCATCGAGCCGCTCGGCCCGGCCTACTGGGAGCGCCGTTCATGAGTCCTTCAGTCGCAGCCCAAGCCAGCGAGGCGGACGAGCGCTACCGCGCCGCCGCGTTCATGAAGCGGTCGATCAACAAGGTCTTCCCGACGCATTGGTCGTTCCTGCTCGGCGAGATCGCGCTCTACAGCTTCATCATCCTGCTGCTGTCGGGCGTCTACCTGACCTTGTTCTTCGATCCCTCGATGAGCGAGGTCGTCTACAACGGCGCCTACCAGCCGCTGCGCGGCGTGACCATGTCGCGCGCCTACGAGACCGCGCTGAACATCACCTTCGAGGTCCGCGGCGGTCTGTTCGTCCGGCAGGTCCACCACTGGGCGGCCCTGCTGTTCGCGGCGTCGATCATCATCCACCTGTTCCGTATCTTCTTCACCGGCGCGTTCCGCAAGCCGCGTGAGGCGAACTGGGTGATCGGCTCACTGCTGCTGATCCTGGCGATGTTCGAGGGCTTCTTCGGTTACTCGCTGCCCGACGACCTGCTCTCCGGCACCGGTCTGCGGGCCGCGTTCGGCGGTATCACCATGAGCATCCCGATCGTCGGTACCTGGATGCACTGGCTGATCTTCGGTGGTGACTTTCCCGGCGAGATCATCATTCCGCGGCTCTACATCGCGCACGTGCTGCTGTTCCCCGGCATCATCCTGGCGTTGATCGCCGCGCACGTGGCGCTGGTGTGGTACCAGAAGCACACCCAGTTCCCCGGGCCAGGCCGCACGGAGAACAACGTGGTGGGCGCCCGGATCGTGCCGGTGTTCGCCGCCGACCAGGGCGCGTTCTTCGCCTTCACCCTCGGCATCGTTGGCCTCATGGGTGGCGTGTTCCAGATCAACCCGATCTGGAACCTGGGTCCGTACAACCCGTCGCAGGTGTCGGCGGGTTCGCAGCCGGACTTCTACATGATGTGGACCGACGGCATGGCGCGATTGATGCCGCCGTGGGAGCTGTACCTGGGCCGTTACACCGTGCCCGCCGTCTTCTGGGTCGCGCTGATCATGGGTCTGGTGTTCACGGTGCTGATCGCCTACCCGTGGATCGAGAAGCGGCTCACCGGCGACAACACCGCGCATCACAACCTGTTGCAGCGTCCGCGTGACGTCCCGGTCCGGACCGCGATCGGCGCGATGGCCATCGCGTTCTACGTGGTGCTCACGCTGTCGTGCGTCAACGACATCCTCGCGCTGAAGTTCGACATCTCGCTGAACGCGACCACCTGGATCGGCCGCATCGGCCTGCTCGTCGCCCCGCCGGTGGCGTACTACCTCACCTACCGGTTCTGCCTCGGCCTGCAGCGCAGCGACCGGGCGGTGCTCGAGCACGGTATCGAGACCGGTGTGATCAAGCGCCTGCCGCACGGCGAGTACATCGAGGTGCACCAGCCGCTCGGCCCGGTCGACGACCACGGCCACCCGGTTCCGCTGGAGTACCAGGGCGCGCCCGTGCCGAAGAAGATGAGCAAGCTGGGTTCGGCGGGCAAGCCGGGCACCGGCAGCTTCCTGCGCGCGGATCCGCAGGAGGAGAGCGATCGGCACTTCGAGATCGAGCACGCCGAAGAGCACAAGCAGCTGAAGGTGCTGCAGCAGGCGCAGGAGGCGGCGAACGGCAAGCACGGCCACTGACGCCCCCGGCCACGGAAAGGCCCCGAGTCGAATACGACTCGGGGCCTTTTCGCGTCTATGCCGCCTATGTCAGAGGCGTGGCGCCGCGCGGCGCGCGGCCTCGATTGCCTCGAATTTGGCGAGGTTGTGCCGGGCGTCGGCGAGCGCGTCGTGCGCGTCCGGCGGGATCGGCGGAAGTTCGGGACGGCCGTACGACTCCCAGTGCTGGCGCAATTCGTTGGTGTAGCGCGGCAGCGCGTTGGGCAGATCGACCATCGAGCCCCACAACTGGCACAGGGCGACGTGATCGTAGGCGGACACCCAGGCCCACAACTCCGGCTGCACGGTCGGCCGCGGCACCAGGAACGCATACAGCTCGTCGCGGATCCGGTCGCGGCTGCGCCACAGCGGAGAGGAGGGCGAAGGCAGCTGTGGCAGTACGAATTTGCGCACCCAGGGCCCCGCACGTTCAGGATCGAATTCGGTGGACACCGCGTAGTACTCCCGGCCGTCCTCGCAGACAACGCCGATGGAGACCAGATCGATGGTCACTCCGTCCTCGATGAATTCGCAGTCATAAAAATATCTCAAGCACTGTGCCTCTCTGATATCTGCGCTGGCAGGATTTCGGCAGCAATTGGGTGCGGAATGGCTGGTGTTCTCGTATGCAGTGTAGAAGATCGCGCACCGAGGGCACGAGCGCGAGGGCAGTGTGGCAAGGAGGGAATCCTGCCCTGGAAACTGGATAGAAGAATGCTTCGGAAATGAATTCTCGCCATATCGCCGGTATCGAGTCGGGCAACCGGTCCGAAAATATCGGGCATCGGTCGAAAGGCCGAGATCCGGCCGCCCTCGCCAAGAAATCCTCGAATTCCGCGATGGCGCTGAAGGCGACAAATCGAACCACACGGTCTTGCTCCGCGGCGGCACCCGCTGGGCAGAGCGCATTCACCCTGGGTGGAGCGATTCCAGCCCTGGGACTGGGTATCCCCACGGGGCGTGCGGTCCGTATTCTGAAGTCGTGAACTGGACCGTCGACGTACCCATCGATCGCCTGCCGGAACTGCCTCCGCTGCCCACCGAGCTGCGCAGGCGGTTGGACGACGCGCTGGCGCGGCCCGCGCTGCAGCAGCCGTCCTGGGATCCGGAGCAGGCGGCCAACATGCGCACAGTGCTGGAGAGCGTCCCGCCGATCTGCGTGCCCGCCGAGGTAGAGGAGTTGCGCGGGCAGCTGGCCGAGGTCGCCCGCGGCGAAGCATTCCTCCTGCAGGGCGGCGACTGCGCGGAGACCTTCGCCGACAACACCGAGCCGCACATTCGCGGCAACATTCGTACTCTCCTGCAGATGGCAGTGGTGCTCACCTACGGCGCGAGCCTGCCGGTGGTGAAGGTCGCGCGGATCGCGGGCCAGTACGCCAAACCGCGTTCCTCGGACACCGATTCGCGCGGGCTCAAGTCCTACCGCGGCGACATGGTGAACTCGCTGGTCGCCGACGCGGCGCTGCGCGAGCACGACCCGTCGCGCCTGGTCCGGGCCTACGCCAACGCGAGCGCCGCGATGAACCTGGTGCGCGCGCTGACCGGCGCGGGCATGGCCGACCTGCACAAGGTGCACGACTGGAACCGCGACTTCGTGGCCAAATCGCCCGCGGGCGCGCGCTACGAGGCGCTGGCCGAGGAGATCGACCGCGGCTTGAGGTTCATGACCGCGTGCCGGGTGAACGACCCGAGCCTGAAGTCGGCCCGCATCTACGCCAGCCACGAAGCGCTCGTGCTGGACTACGAGCGCGCCATGCTGCGCCTGAGCGAGAACGCGATCGGCGAGCCGGTGCTCTACAACCTGTCGGCGCACTTCCTCTGGATCGGCGAGCGCACCCGCCAGCTCGACGGCGCGCACATCGCGTTCGCAGAACTGCTGGCCAACCCGATCGGCCTGAAGATCGGCCCGTCCACCACGCCCGAGCAGGCCGTGGAGTACGTGGAGCGGCTCGACCCGAACAACGAGCCGGGCCGGCTGACCATCGTGTCCCGCATGGGCCACAGCAAGGTCCGCGACGTGCTGCCGCCGATCATCGAGAAGGTGCAGGCCACCGGTCACCAGGTGATCTGGCAGTGCGACCCGATGCACGGCAACACCCACGAGTCGTCCACCGGCTTCAAGACCCGCCACTTCGACCGCATCGTCGACGAGGTGCAGGGCTTCTTCGAGGTACACCATGCGCTCGGCACGCATCCCGGCGGCATGCACATCGAACTCACCGGAGAGGACGTCACCGAATGCCTCGGCGGCGCCCAGGACATCTCCGACCTCGATCTGTCCGGCCGCTACGAGACAGCCTGCGACCCCCGGCTGAACACCCAGCAGTCGCTGGAACTGGCGTTCCTCGTCGCCGAAATGCTGCGCTGAGTTCCGATCCCCGGCCGCGCGGTCATCCCTGGCCCGCGGCCGGTGCGCTTCCCGCTAGGGAAGGGCCACGATGGTGACCGTGTCGCCCGCCTCCAGGTTGACCCCGATGGCCGGAGTCTGCGAAACCACCAGGGAGCTGTCCGCGCGCGCCAACTGCTTCACCTCGACCTGCAACCCGAGGCTCTCCAGCTTGGCGCGGGCGTTGGCCACGGTCCACCCGCGGACGTCGGGCATCTTCAAAGCATTGGAGATCAGCAGGACGACGCCGTCGCCCGATTGGATGGTTGCGCCCGCGCCCGGCTGGGTCCCGATGGCCTTATCCGCCTCGACGCTGCGGTCGAACTGAGGTTTGGTCTCACGCACCGCGATGCCGGCGGCGGTGAGGATCTTGGTGGCTTCGTCGGTCGACTTGCCGCGCACGTCGGGAACCTTCACCGGCTGGGAACCCTTGCTGCGGTACACCTTCACCTGCGCGCCGAGAGGCAGCACGGTCCCCGGGTTCGGTTCCACCCGGGCGACCGTCCCCTTGGGCGCGGTATTGGACACTTCGCCCGCGTCGACCGGTTGCAGGCCGTTGTCCCGGATCAACTGGTTGACCTTCGACACCTGGTCACCCGCTTTGACGTCCGGCACCTTCGGCTTGCCGTTGGAGACCAGGACGGCGACCGTCGACCCCTTGGTGATCTTGGATCCGGCCGAAGGGTCGCTGCCGACCACACCGCCGACCGGGATCGCGTCCGACGCCTTCTGGCGGATCTCGGTCTCGAAGCCGGCATTCTGCAGCGTGGCGACCGCCTTGTCGGTGTCCAGCCCGGCGATGGGTGGCACCGCCGAATAGCGGCCGACACCCAGCCACCAGCCGCCGATGCCGACCAGCAGTGTGAGAACCGCGACGATGGCCACCCACACCCAGACCGTGCGCCGGGAGCGGTTGATGTCGTCGGAATAGGGCGGATACGGCGCCGCGGGGTGCGCTTGGCGCACCGGTTGCGGCCGGTCGTAGGCATCCGGCGCGTCGTGGTCGATGCGGGGCCGCTGGGCGGTGACCACTCGGGTGTGCTGCACCGGCTGCGGCGGGTGGGCAGACGCCCCGGCGAAGCCCGGCTGGTCGTCGCGATCCGGCTGCACGGCTCGGTAGCCGGCGCTGAGATGCTCGGCGGAGTCCTGCGGCGCGGGCACCCGATAGGCGGGTAGCCGCAGCTCGGCGCCGATCAGCCGCAGCGCGGCCGCCATCTCGTTCGCGTCCGCGAACCGGTGCGCGGGTTCGCGCGCGGTCGCCTTGGCGACCAGTTCGTCGAACTCGGGCGGTACCCCGGAGATGAAAGCGCTCGGGCTCGGCACATCGTTCTCGATGCGTTGATAGGCCACCGAGATCGACGTGTCGCCGGTGAACGGAACCCGGCCGGTGAGCAGCTCGAAGATCAGCACGCCGAAGGAGTAGACGTCGCTGCGCGAGTCGGCGGAGCCGCTGGTGACCTGCTCGGGCGACAGATAGGCGGCGGTGCCGAGGATGACGCTCGCCGATGTGGTGTTCGCCGCCGCCACCGCGCGCACCAGACCGAAATCGGCGATCTTCACCTCGCCCGCGTCGGAGATCAGCACGTTCTCCGGCTTGATGTCGCGGTGTACCAGTCCAGCGGAGTGCGCGACGCCGATCGCCGCGAGCACGGGTTCGGCGACAGCGCGCACGGCGTGCGGCGGCATCGGGCCGCGTTCGCGCAGCAACTCGCGCAGCGTGCCGCCCTCGACCAGCTCCATGATCAGGAAGGGATGATCGCCGTCGATGCCCTGGTCGTACACCGCGACCAGAGAAGGATGCTTGAGTTTGGCGACCGCGCGCGCCTCGAACTCGAATCGGGACAAGAACTGGGGGTCGCCCGCGAACTTCGGATCCATCACCTTGATGGCGACCGGCCGGTCCAGGCGGGTGTCGACCCCGCGGAAGACCATCGACATTCCGCCGCGGGCGATCGGCGCATCGATCCGATAGCGCCCTTCCAGCATCTGGCCGATCAAGAGAAGTCCTCCGGCTTTCACAAAGTCAGCCGCTCCGTGCGGCCCCCACGATGGTATCGACTCGGACCACCCCGGGTGTCTCACGACGTGCGGCGCACGACCGTCTACCGTTGTCCGGGTGAGTGCATTTCCCTGCAGTGACGACGTCCTTCCGCAGTCGGTGACCCTGGTGTCGCTGCCGGAGGTGGCCGAACGACTCGGGCTGGTGGTGACCCGGGTGCACCAGATGTTGCGCGACCATCAATTGATCGCCGTCCGCAGAGAAGGCGTGGCGGGTGTCCCCGAGCGGTTCTTCGACGACACCGGCGCGGTCGTGAAGCCGCTGCCCGGCCTGATCACCGTAATGCGCGACGCCAAGTACACCGACGAGGAGATCCTGGAGTGGATCTTCACCGACGACGACACCCTGCCCGGCAAGCCGGTAGACGCCCTACACGGCCCCCTTGCCCGCGAAGTCCTGCGCCGGGCCGCCGCGGATCCGTTCTGAGTTCTTGGCCGCGCGGGCGCGGCGTGTTCGCGGCCCCTTATGGCTCGCGTGTGCGCGACCGCCGCTTGCTCCTTCGTCGCCTACGCGACGGCCGCGCAAACGCGAGCCGGGCCGCGAACGGAACAGGCTCGGTCTCGCTTCGCTCGAAACCCGTGGTCGAGGTGGTGTGCTTGCGTCCGGTGTGACCTCGCTACCAGGGGTTTCGCCGTTGCCGCAGGCCCGAGGTCCGCGCTGGTGGAATTGCTGCCCCTGTTGTGCCGGTTCTACCGGGCTTGCGCGGCGCATGCTCGGTCTCGCTGCGCTC
The DNA here is from genome assembly GCF_053601535.1 of Nocardia sp. NPDC004718. Classification (NCBI taxonomy): domain Bacteria; kingdom Bacillati; phylum Actinomycetota; class Actinomycetes; order Mycobacteriales; family Nocardiaceae; genus Nocardia; species Nocardia sp. NPDC004718. The sequence goes on along the minus strand of NZ_JBSGCA010000055.1, from coordinate 27,468 downwards.
GAATCCTGTGGTTGAGCTGGTGGGCGTCGGGTGGTGACCTCGCTACCAGGGGTTTCGCGGTTGTCGCAGGGCTGATTTCCGTGGGGGTGGCATCGGTGCGGCTGCTGTGCCGGTTCTATTGAGCTTGCGTGGTGGTGCTCGGTGTCGCGTCGCTCGGATCCTGTGGTCGAGGTGTGGGTGGTTGTGTCGGGTGGTGACGTCGCTACCAGGGGTTTCGCGGTTGCCGAGCGGCCTGGAGGTCCTCGCTGGGGGCACCGCGGCGCGGCGTGTCGGTTCGGCCGCGCTCGGAGGTTGGCTGGTGCTCTTACGTTGGACAGGGCGAGGCCTCGTTGGCGGGGCGCTGATGGTGGTGTCTTGTCCGGGCCGTCGCTCGGAGGAGGGATGGATCGTGAAGCTGCAATCGGACCAGTGCCGAAAGAATCGGGGCCGTGGTCAGCGGGTGAGGCGGCTACGGAGTGTGGCGGTGGTGAATTCGGTGGCGGCTATGCGGAGGCGGTGGTGGCGGGGGACTACCGCGCGGTGGTCGAAGACGGCGTAGTCGCTGCGCTCGATGTGGTGCAGGATGTCCGCATAGAGGGTGGCCGCGGTGCGGATGGCGGGGCGTACTCGCGGTTCGAGCAGGTCGATGCCCGGTTCGGCGCGGCGGTAGAGGTCGCGGTTGACCGCGATGAGGTGGGCGAGGGCACGCCGGACGCGCGGATCGGTCCGGCCGGTGCGGCGACATTCGAACAGCAGGTCGTCGTCGACGCCGAACGCGGCGAGGGCGTCGGCGGGCAGGTAGACACGGTCGCGGTCGAGATCCTCCGCGACGTCGCGCAGGAAGTTGGTCAGCTGGAACGCCTCGCCCAGCGCGGCGGCGGCGGGCTCGGCCGCGGACACCGGGACGACCGTGCCGAGCACCGGCAGCAGCTGCAAGCCGATCGCGGCCGCCGAGCCGCGCATGTATTCGCGTAGCTGCGCCATGGTGGCATAGCGATTACGGAACGCCGGGGCGCCCGGCGCGTCCATTCGCATGGAATCCAGGAACGTCCAGAAGTGCTGCGCGGCAATGTCGTAACGGTGGATGGTGTGGGTGACCGCCGCCAGGACGAGGGCGCGCGGCCGCGGGCCCGATTCCCAGCTCCGGCCGTTCTGCCGGTCGGCGGAAGAAGCGTGCGGTGCGGCGCTCGCGCTGCCGAGGCGCGATTCCAGTGCGGTCCGCAGGTCCCGTTCGATCAGATCGAGTTCCGCGGCCGGGTCGCGATCGTGTGCCGCGGCGGGACGGCCCGCCCGGTCGACCACGTCGTCCACCATGCGCGCGAACGCGTACAGCGCGTGCACGGCGGGTCGTCGTTCGGCCGACAGCAGCCGGGTGGCCAGGAAATAGGTGCGGCCATGGGTGGCCGCGATCTGCCTGCACTCGCGGTAGGCGAGCGGGAGCAGCGCGGAACCCGGTAGGCGGTCCTCGGTCATGGGGTGGCGGCGGGCGAAGCGGTGGCCTCGCCGGGCGTGGCCGCGACATTGCCCGGCGGCGTGGCGCGCAGACGCAGCGGGTCCACCGTGCGCAGCGACAGCGCCGCCACGACCGCGGCGAAGGTGGCGGCGACGACGTGCCAGAAGTTGTACAGGCCGATCGAACCGTCCGGCTGGAAGACCAGCATGAGCCAGGTGCACACGCCGACCAGCGCCATCAGCGTCGTGGTGGACAGCGCGAACCCGGCGGCCAGCGCCAGCGGCCACGAGTAGTACCAGGGCAGTGCGGCGGGCGACAGGATGACGATCGCGACGAACGCGATGAGGATGCCGAGCACCGCCTCCCGCTCGCTGTGCCGGAACCGCCACCAGGTCCACGCGAGCACCGCGACCAGGGCCAGCGCGCACATCGCGCGGGTCACCTCGAGCACCGATTCCAGCCGCAGCGGGGTGATCCACGTGACGGCGTGCGCCATCACGGTCGGCAGCGACAGCCAGTTGATGATCTTCTTGGACCCGGACAACGCGGTCAGCCAGCCGATGCCGACGCCGGCGATGGCCGAGGCGGCGACGAAGACGACCGCGAAGACGCTCAGACCGAGCCCCGCGATCTTGCCGAACATGAGTGCGGGATGCGGCATGTCCTCGGTGGGCTCCGCGGCGTCGCCGGGTTGCTCACTGGCGGGCAGGTGCGCCGGGTCGCGCCCGACCCGCTGCGCGGCGCGGCGTTCGCGTTCGTGCAGCATCCAGATCCAGACCAGGAACGGCAGCGCCACGCCCGCGGTGGCCTTGATGGCCACGCCGATGGCGACGACGACGATGCCCGCCACATGGTGGCGCTCCAGCACCAGCGCGATGCCCGCGCACATCAGGCCGACCATCAGCATCTCGTTGTGCACGCCGCCGATCAGGTGGATGAGCACCAGCGGGTTGAGCACCGCCAGCCACAGCGCGACGGTCGGCTTGCCGCCGAGGTGCTTGGTCAGATACGGCACCGCCCACATCATCAACGCCAGGCCGGGCAGCATGACCAGCCGCATCGCGATGGTGCCCGCCACCACGTTGTCGCCGGTCACGGCGGTGATCGCGCGCCCGAGCAGCAGGAACACCGGGCCGTACGGCGCGGTGGTGGTGGTCCACACGGGGCTCACGTTGTCCAGCAGCACACCGGGATTCGCCACCGGACCGACCCGGTAGGGGTCGAAGCCGTCGCGCAGCAGCGCGCCCTGCGCGAGGTAGGAGTAGGCGTCGCGGCTGAACATCGGCACGGCGAACAGCAGCGGCGCGATCCAGATGCCGACGATGGCGCGCAACTCGTTCAGCGTCACCTCGGCGTCGGTCCGGTCGCCCGTGCCGATCGTGGCGCGCCCGAGCCGGACCCACGCGGTGACCATGAGCAGCACGCCGATCCAGATGCAGATGGTCGACAGCGCGTAGCCGTGGCCGAACCGCAGCCAGGACAGGTGCATGGCCTCGAGCAGCGGGTCCCGCTTGCGGACGCTGCCCGCGCCGAACCCGCCGAACATGATCATGATCGCGCCGAAGAAGCCGAGCAGTGCGGCATGGCCCTCCGGGCTTCTGGCGAAGTCGGCGGAGGTGCGGACCCACCACAGGACGCCGCGGGGGGTGGCCGATTCGCGACCTGCGGAGGCGGGCGACGAGGAGCGGATGTCACCGGCGGAGGCGGCCTCTGCGGTGCGCGTTTCGGGGGATGCCATCTGGTGTCGGTCCCCCCGAATGGTCGGCGGTCGCAACCGCGAGCGAATAGGTCGGCGCTTAGTTTACGGCGTCGCCTCGAACACTATCCGGCTGGTGCGCGGGGTTCCATGCGAAGTGGGCGCGATCGCGCAGGCAATACGGTTTGCCGCCAGTTTTCCGGAGAGCAGGGCGGTCGGCACGCCCACACCAGGAGTGGTGCCGCAACCAGCGATAACCACGTTGTCGCTGGAACGCGGGAAATTGCTCGGCCTGAAGGGACCGGTCTGGCGGAAGAGGTGGGCGGCGGAGAACGGTGTGCCCGCGAGCATGCCGCGATCGAGCCACGTCCGCGGTGTGTCGAGCCGGTCGACGGCGAAATGCTCGGCGATGCCCCGATAACCGCGCGCTTCCAGCACGGCGAGCAGCTCGCGGAGATACGCGGGGCCGAGACGCGGCCAGTCCAGCGGCGCCGCCGAAAGATTCGGGCACGGCGCCAGCAGGGAGAACGGCTCGTGACGTCCGTCGGCGCGTTCGATGAACAGGCTCGGATCGGTCAGCGCGGGCCGGGTCAGCAGCAGCGAGGGGTCGCTCATCAGCTTGCCGTGGCCCCGGCGGGCCGTGATCTCGGCGAATGTCCGGTCCCAAGCCTGTCCGAACTCGATGGTGTGGTGTGCCTGCACCGGCCAGTCCGCCGCGACGGCGGCGGGGACGGTGCCGTGCGCGACGACCGCCGACGGCGAAGCGCGCAGCCCGCGCCGGGGCCGCACGCCGAGCCGGTCGATCGAGCCGAGATCGGCGGTGAGCACCAGCGCGTCACAGTCGAACGAACGCCCGTCGGCGGTGCGGGCGCGCCGGGCGCGGCGGTCCGCGTAGTCGATCCCGACCACTTCGGCGTTCAGTTCCAGCGTGCCGCCCGCCTCGGTGAACGCCTGCGCCAGCGCAGCGGCGATCGCCCGCATCCCGCCCTCGGGGAAATACACCCCGAGCGAGGTGTCCATGTGCGGGATCGCTCCGTACACGGCGAGCGCCCGCGCGGGCGGCATGCCCGCGTAGAGCGCCTGGAAGGTGAACAGTCGCGCCAGGCGCGGGTCCCGCAGGAACCCGCGCACCCGGGGACCGAGCCTGCCGAAGCCGCCGAGTCGCACCAATTCGGCCAAGGCGCGGCGCTTCTCGGGGACGCGCACCATATCCAGCGGCGAGTCGAAGTTGGTGTCCATGAACTCGGTGAACTCGGCCGCGTAGACCCGCGCCAGCCAGGCGCGCAGGCGCCGGTATCCCCGTGCCTCGGCCCGGCCGCAGGCCTGCTCGACTTCCGCGGCCATCGCGTCCGGATCGGCGAAGACCCTGATCTCGGCGCCGTCGGCGAACCGGGCGTGATAGCCCGGAGCCAGCTGGTGGATGCGCAGCGGCGGCACGCAGGTCTCCGGGGCGCGGCCGACGGCGGCGAGCGCGTCGGTGATCAGTTCGGGCAGCGTGAGGACGGTGGCGCCGGAATCGATGTCGTAGTCGGCGCCCCGGTAGCGTCCGACCCGGCCACCGGGGTGGTCGGCCCGCTCGAGCAGCGTCACCGTGCGACCCGCACCGGTCAGATACAGGGCGGCCGAAAGCCCGGCCAGTCCCGCACCGACCACCACGACGCGATCGGTCGGTCCCGCAACGGTTCTCATCGAAGGCTCCTCGCCGTAGCGCTCACGCGGCACGCTTGGTGGCGGCCAGCGCCATGGCGCGCAGCCGTTCCTTGGCCGCGGGCGTCGCCGAGCTGGCCTCGATGGCCGCCAGGCCGGTGCCGGTGAGTTCGGTGATGCGGCGCTCCACTTCGTCGACCGCGCCGAGTTCGACCAGCAGCGCGCGCAGCCGCTGCACCTGCTCCGCGCTCAGGTCGGTGCCGATGCTCGAGCGCAGCAGCGCGGCCGCGGCCGGATCGGCGTCGTCGGCGCGTCGCAGCGCTTCGGCCAGCAGCACGGTGCGCTTGCCCTCGCGCAGGTCGTCGCCGGAGGGCTTGCCGGTGACCGCCGGGTCGCCGAACACGCCGAGCAGGTCGTCGCGCAGCTGGAAGGCGATCCCGATCGCGGTGCCGAACTCGCGGTAGGCCTCGATCAGCTCCCGACCCGCGGCGGCGATGGCGGCGCCGAGATGCAGCGGGCGTTCGACGGTGTAGGCGGCGGTCTTGTAGCGGTTGATCCGCAGCGCGGCCTCGACCGATTCGTCGCCGCCCGCCTCGCCGCTGATGTCGAGCAGCTGGCCGCCGAGCACCTCGGTGCGCATGTCGGCCCACACCGGCGCGAACCGGGCGATGGCCGCGGGTGCGAGGCCGGACGCGTGCACCATGTCATCGGCCCAGGACAGTGCCAGATCGCCGATCAGGATGGCCACGCTGGCGCCGAAGTGCGCCGAGTCGCCGGACCATCCGCGGTCGCGGTGGCGCTGCTCGAAGTCGACGTGCACGGTGGGGAAGCGGCGGCGGGTGCGGGAGGAATCGATGATGTCGTCGTGGACCAGCGCGCACGCCTGGACGAGCTCGAGCGCGGAGCACGCGGTGAGCACCGCGGCGGCGTCGGGGGCGTGCGGATCGCCGCCTGCTCCGAGCCAGCCGGTCCACGCGAACGCGGGCCGGGTGCGTTTCCCGCCGCGGAGCACGAACTGCTCGAGTGCGTCGGTGGCCTCGACGAAGACCGGGCCGAGGCGCTCGGTCGTCGGGCGGCGGGTGGCGAAGAAATGGGTCAGGGCGTCTTCCACGGCGGTGACGAAGGCGGGGGTGCCCGGCTGCGGCACCGCTGGGCGCGGCGTCTGAGTACCGGTTGCGGCGGACAGAGGAGCCTCCAAGGTCGTGCGAATGGTGGACGCACGGGGTCGCGGAGGGTGCCCGGGCGCTGCGGATGATTCGGGGCCGAGCGAGGAGCGGTCGCGCGTGTCGCTCGGCGTGGCGAACAACTCGCCCGATGCGAAGAATACGCGGAGGGTCCGAGCGACCCGACAGGGCCGCCACCGGCCACCTCTACACTGAACCGGTGACTTTCGACAACGTGCGGGGCGGCTCGACCCCTGGCCGGGCGTCCCGGACGCACCCGAACGTCTCCGCCACACCGTCGGTCGTGGAGAGTCTGCGGGCGCACGCGGGGCACACGGTGCCGTTCTCCGTGGAGTTCAATCCGCCACGCGACGCCGCCGCCGAAGCGCGGCTGTGGCGCGCCGTCCGGCAGTTCGAGTGCATGCACCCCGCGTTCGTATCGATGACCTACGGCGCGGGCGGTTCGACCCGCGACCGCACGGTCCGCGTGACCGGGCAGCTGGCGCGGGAGACGACCCTGCTGCCGGTCGCGCACCTGACCGCGGTGGAGCACAGCGTCGCGGAGCTGCGCTCGCTGGTCGGCGCGTACGCCGACTCGGGCATCCGCAACATCCTGGTGCTGCGCGGCGACCCGCCCGGTGACCCGCTCGGCGAGTGGCACAAGCATCCCGACGGCGTCTCCTACGCCGAGGAGCTGGTGCGCATCGTGCGCGACCTCGGCGATTTCCACGTCGGCGTGGCGTCCTTCCCGCAGGGCCACCACCGCTCGCCGGACCTGGCGACCGACACCGCGTTCCTGGCCGCGAAACTGCGTGCGGGAGCGGAGTATTCGATCACCCAGATGTTCTTCGACGTCGAGCACTATCTGCGTCTGCGCGATCGCCTCGTCGCGCTCGACCCGATCGAGGGCGCGAAGCCGATCATTCCGGAGCTGATGCCCATCACGTCACTGCGCACGGTGCAGCGCGCCGAGGAGCTGTGTGGCAGGCCGCTGCCCGCCGCCGTGCTGGACCGGCTGCGCAAGGCGGCGGGTGACGACGGTGCGGAGAACGCCGCGGCGGTGCGCGCGGCGGGCATCGAGATCGCCACCGAGATCGCCCAGCGGCTGATCGACGAGGGTGCGCCCTGCCTGCACTTCATCACGCTCAATTTCGCCAAGGCGACCAGCGAGGTACTGACCAACCTCGGTTACGGCGTCACGGCTACTCCGGTCAGCGCCTGACCGCGCACGGGGTCCTCTGATCACGGCGCGTCGAGCCGGCGGTGCTCAGCGGTACGCACGGGCGGTCGTCCGGAACGCATGTCGAGTCGAACGGCCCATCACCGGTCGGGCGGTCATCCGGGACGTGCGCGTCGAGCCGAGTCGGCGATCACCGGTCGGGCGAGTGTCCGGAACACGCGTCGGGCCGAGTCGGCGATCACCGGTCGGGCGACTGTCCGGAACACGCGTCGGGCCGAATCGGCGTTCAGCGGTAGCGCGCGGCGTTCCGGTGCCGGTGCGGCCGGGCCGGACGCCGATCGACACAGGCGAGATGATCCCGGAGTCTGGCGGTGCGCACGAGACGCACCGGCAGGGCCCGGTCAGGCGGCGCGAGCCGCGCGCAGTCCCCATGCCTCGGCGAGCAGCCGATACGATTCCAGGCGATCGGCGTGCTGATGAGTGATCGTGGTGACGAGCAACTCGTCCGCCCCGCTGACGCGTTGCAGCGCGGCGAGCCGTTCCGCGACCGTGCCGGGTGATCCCACGAACTGGGTGGCCAGGCGGTCGTCGACCAGACGCCGCTGCTCCGCGGTGAGCGGCGCGACGGTCGCCGGATCGGGATAGTCGGCCGCGCCCGACCCGCTGCGGATGCTGTGCACCCAGTGGCCGTAACTGGCGGCCAGCCGCTGTGCGGTGGCGTCGTCCTCGGCCACGACCACGTCCGCGGAGATCACCACGTACGGCTCGGCCAAGTCGGCGGACGGGCGGAACGCCGCGCGATACGCCTCGATCGCGTCCAGCGCGGTGCCCGGCGAGACGTGATAGGCCGCGGCGAACGGCAGCCCCAGCCGCCCGGCCAGCTCCGCGCTCTCGCCGCCGGTACTGCCGAACAGCCACAGCCGCACCTGTGCGTTCTCACCGGGAACAGCGTGCAGCGCAACGCCTTCCGGGCTGACGAAACTACCGGCCAACAGGGCGCGCACCTCGCCGATCTGCTCGGCGAAATCCAGCGGCTCCGCGCCGCGCTGCTGCAACGCGCCCACCGAGGCGATGAACCTCGACCGGTCCAGGATGCGGCCCGGGTCGAACGGCGGCGGAACGACCACGCCGTCGCGGATCTCGGTGCGCCCGGTCACCGCGTCGACCACCGGTTTACCGCCCTTGTTGCGCCCGGCTTCGGCCCCGAACTGGCTGCGCCGATGACCCGACCGGCCCAGCCCCAGGTCGAGCCGGCCCGGGTACAGCGCGTCGATCGTGCCGAACGCTTCCACGATCGAGGCCGAGGTGTGATGACCCACCTGCACGGCCGCCGAACCCACGCGGATGCGCTTGGTGGCCGCGGCGACCAAGCCGATCAGGGTGATCGAGGAGGAACTGGCCACCCTGACGAAGTGGTGCTCGGCCAGCCAGTACCGGTGGTAGCCCCACTGTTCGGCGTGCTCGGCCAGATCGACGGTGTTGCGCAGCGCCTGCTGCGCGGTGGAGCCCGCGCTGATCGGGGACAGGTCCAGGATCGATAGGGGAACGGACCCGCTCATGCCGCACGCCCCTGCCGCGGATCCTGCTCGCCCGCTTCGATGGCCACGCGCAGCCGGTTCTGCGCGGGCGCCACCGGGCAGGTCGCGAAATCGGTGAAGGCGCAGGGCAGATTCGCCGCGCGGTTGAAGTCCAGCACCACCGTGCCGTCCGCCTCCGGTGCGCCCACGGTCAGTGACCGCGCGGCCGGGTAGGTCGTCACACCGCTGGTCGCGTCGGTGAACAGCACGCGCAGGTCGTTCCGGTCGCCGAACGCGACGACCCGTTCGGTCACCTCGCCGACGCGGAATTCGACGGTGCCCGCGGCGCTGTGGTGGTGTTCGAGTCCCTCGATCACCGCGCCGGTGACCACGGTCCGCTGTTCCTCGAACGGGATGAACCGCCCCGAGAGCACCCAGCGTGGATCGGGTCGATAGGACGGGATGCCCTCGAAGGTGAGCAGGGCGGGGGAGGCCGGGTCGTGCACCCGGACGGCGTAGCGACCGGTGCGGCGGATCACCTCGAGCACCCGGCGCTCCTGCCGGACGTGCAGTCCGGGCGCGCCTTCGGCGGGGGTGACGATCTGCACGCCGGCGATGCCGAGCCCGTCGTACTCCAGCCGGTCGGCGGGCTGGGCGGTGATGAACACCTTCTCGTCGGTGACCCACCAGGTGCCGGGGACATCCGGCAGCCGCTCGGGGCGGTCGGTGAGCCAGTGCAGCCCGGTCAGGCTGAGAAAGCCGAGCGGGTCGCGCAACTGGTCCTCGCGCGCGTGGTGCCAGCGCGCCCACTCGGTCTCGAAAACGCTGGTGATGCTGGTGGTCATGACGCTATGGCTCCTTCGTGGGCGGTGGTGCGACGGTGGGGATGGCGCAGGCCGAGGTGGTCGCGCAAGGTGGTTCCGGCGTACTCGGTGCGGAAGCTGCCGCGCTCCTGGAGTTCCGGGACGACCCGGTCGACGAACTCGTCGAGCCCGTGCGGGGTGAGGTGCGGGACGAGGATGAATCCGTCGGCGGCGTCGGATTGCACATAGGTGTCGATCTGCTCGGCGACCGACGCGGGCGTGCCGATGAACTGCTGGCGCGCGGTGACCTCGATGATCAGCTCCCGGATGCTGAGGCCGCCGGCTTCCGCCTTGGCCCGCCAAGCCTCGGCGACCGCGCGGGGATCCTTGGCGTGCCGCACGCGGCCGCGTGTGACGGTGACGTCGTCGGCGGGCTCGACCTCCGGCAGCGGGCCGTCCGGGTCGTAGCCGGAGAGGTCGCGGCCCCAGACCTGCTCGAGGAATGCGATCGCGGTCTGCGGACCGACCTGCTGCAGGCGGATGTGCCGGGCGCGCTCCTCGGCTTCGGCCTCGGTGTCTCCGAGGACGAAGGTGGCGGCCGGGAGGATCTTCAGCTCGTCGGGGGTGCGCCCGTATTCGGCCAGGCGGCCTTTGAGATCGGCGTAGAAGCGCTGCCCGTCCGCCAGGGTGCCGTGGCCGGTGAAGATCGCGTCGGCCGTGGCCGCGCCGAATTCCCGGCCGTCGTCGGAGTCGCCCGCCTGCAGCAGCACCGGGTGGCCCTGCGGGCTCGGCGGGAGCACGAATCGGGCGGCGATGTCGAATTGCGTTCCGCGATGCCGGGTTTCCGGGATGTCGCGGGCGAACACCCCGGCCTCCCGATCGACGACCAGGGAGTCCGCGGCCCAACTGTCCCACAACGCCCGGGCCACCTCGACGGTCTCGGCCGCGCGGCGGTAGCGCTGCCCGTGCTCGAGATAGCCGCCGCGCCGGAAGTTCGCACCGGTGAACGCATCGGAGGAGGTCACGACGTTCCAGGCCGCGCGCCCGCCGGAGAGGTGGTCGAGCGAGGCGAATTGCTTGGCCAGCTCGAACGGTTCGTTGTAGGTGCTGTTGATGGTGCCCGCGAGGCCCAGCTTCTCGGTCACCCCGGCCAGCGCGTTGAGCACGGTGAAGGTGTCCGGCCTGCCCACGACGTCCAGATCGTGGATGCGGCCGAGGTGTTCGCGCAGACGCAGTCCTTCGGCGAGGAAGAAGAAGTCGAACAGGCCGCGCTCGGCGGTCCGCGCCAGATGCTCGAACGACGCGAAATCGATCTGGCTGCCCGACTCGGGATCGCTCCAGACGGTGGTGTTGTTCACGCCGGGGAAGTGGGCGGCGAGGTGGACGGGCTTGCGGGGCTTGTCGGTCACGACGGCGTGCCTTCCGTGCTGGTGGCGTAGCGGCTCGCCGGGCGGGGCAGGCCGAGGCGAGCGCGTAAAGTGCCTGCGGGCTGCGGTTTCCGCTCCAGTGCGGACAGCTGGCGCACGGCGGCGGGAAGCGCGAGGGGGCGCAGGACCACGCCGTCGGCGGCCTCGGCGGCGGCCACGTCGGCGAGCAGTTCACGCAGCGTCGCGGTGGTCCCGACGTGGCGAAGGACGGTCGGCGCGGGGGTGCGGACCGGGTCGGCCCAGCTGTCCAAAGTGCGGACGTCCACGCGTGCCGTGTCCGCCGAGTCCGCCAGATGGATGTCCAGATCCAGCAGCACCTGCACGCTGTCGGGGTCGCGTCCCGCGGCCGTCAGCGCAGCACGCACTTCGGTGCGCCGCGCCCGCGCCGCGTCGATATCCGCCGCGCCGATCCGGATCAGGTCGGCGCGGCGCAGCGCGACCTCGGTGTCGGCCGCGCCGTCGGCGCGCACCGCGACGATCGGCTGACCCTGGGGCGAGCGCGGAGTGATCGATGGCCCCTTCACCGCGAAGTTGTCGCCGGTGAAGTCGATGTAGTGCAGTTTGTCCCGGTCGACGAAGCGGCCGGTCGCGGCGTCGCGGATCTCCGCGTTGTCCTCCCAGCTGTCCCACAGCCGGGTGACGACCTCGATCGCCTCGTCGGCCTCGTGCCACAGCGCGGCCGCCTCCTGTGCCGGTTTGCGTCCGAACGCCAGCGCCTGCTCGTCTCCTTCGGAGACTGTGACCTCCCAGCCCGCCCGGCCGAGCGTGGCGAAATCCAGGCTCTGGAATGCCTTCGCCAGATGGAACGGCTCGGTGTGGGTGACCGGCGCCTGCGGGATCAGGCCGACGCGATGAGTGGCGGCGGCGACGCGGGCGGCGATCGCGACAGCGTCGAGCCTGCCCCGGGTGGCGCCGGGGCCGCCGGGCTGCAAGCCGAACGAGTCGGGCAGGAACACCGCGTCGACGCCGACCTGCTCGGCCGCGACGATCAGATCGACCCAGTACCGCCCGGTGAACAGATCTTCGGCGCGTGAGTCGGCACGCCGCCAGGACGCGGGGTGCGCGCCGGTCCCCGCCGCTTCGATGGCGAGGAAGAAGCCGGAATCCGTCATCAGGCCGTGCCCTCCGCGTCGATCTGCTGCCGCAGCGCCGGGTGCGTGCCCGCTCCGGCGACATCGGGGGCCGAGAACAACGCCTGCTGCCACAGCGCGGCGCGAATGCCGGGCGAGGAGCGGACGACGCGGCGGTCCCGCTCGGCGCGGACCGGTGCGCCCGCGTGTACCCGCGCGTTACCGGAGATCTCGGCGGCGCGCGGCGCGCGCAGCCGGGTGCGCCACCAGCGGGCCGGGTCGGCTTCGAAGACGGCGGGGTCGGCTGCGACGTCCGGCGCGGCGGCCGGTTCGGCGTCGGCGTCGGGCTTCCGGTTGAAGGCGGAGTACACCATCAGGGCGATCCTTTTCGGTAGGTGCCACCACGTGCTCGGCTTGTGGCCGGTGGTGGGCTCCGGTGAGCGGGGAGGGGTAATCGCGGAGGACGAGACGGCGGGTTCCGGGCGGCTGAGGCACGGAGCCCAGCTCGGCCGGTTCAGCACGCGGCTGTGGCGGTAGGTCGGACGCGGCATCAGGACACGCCTTTCGCCAGGGCGGGCGCCGGTATGGCCGACAACAGCTCACGGGTGTACTCGTGTCGCGGATGGCCGAAGATCTCGGCGGTGCGGCCGGATTCGACGATGCGGCCGTGCCGCAGCACCGCGACGTGATCGCTGATGCGGCGCACCACCGCCAGATCGTGCGAGATGAACAGGTAGCTCAGTGACAACTCGGCCTGCAGCCGGTCGAGCAATTCGAGGATCTGCGCCTGCACCGAGGCGTCCAGCGCGGAGACCGGTTCGTCGAGCACCAGCAGTTCCGGATGCAGCGCCAGCGCCCGGGCGATGGCGACGCGCTGACGCTGTCCTCCGGACAACTCGGCGGGCCTGCGCTGGGCGAAACCGGCCGGGAGCGCGACCTGCGCGAGCAGCTCCGCCACGCGGTCGCGGCGCTGCGCGCGGTTTCCGATGCCGAACGCGCGCAACGGTTCCTCGACGATCGCACCGACTCGCCAACGCGGATCCAGTGAGGCGTAGGGGTTCTGGTATACCACCTGAAAGCGTTTGCGCAGTGCGCGCAGCCGCGACCCGCGGGCCCGCGACAGCGACTGCCCGTCGAAGGTGACCTCGCCGCGGTCGGGTTCGGTGAGCCGCAGCGCGATCCGCGCGGTGGTGGACTTGCCCGATCCGGATTCGCCGACCAGCGAGAGGGTCTCGCCGCGCCCGAGTTCGAAACCGACCCCGGCTACCGCCGTCACGTTGTCGCCCCCGTGCGCCCGGAAGGTCTTGTGCACCTCGCGCAAGACCAGTAGCGGCTCGCCCGTCCTGGGCTTGGGCTCGCGGTAGCTGTCGGCGGGCGCGAGGCTGGGCGAGGCGGCGAGCAGGCGCTTGGTGTACGGGTGGTGCGGCGTGGCCAGCAGTTCGGCGGTGGCGCCGCTTTCCACCACCTCGCCGCCGTTGAGCACGACCAGCCGGTCCGCGCGTTCGGCGGCGACGGCCAGATCGTGGGTGATCAGCAGCACCGCCGTGCCGCGCGCCGCGATCTGCTCGGCGAGCCGATCCAGTACCCGGCGCGCGACCGTCGCGTCGAGCGCGCTGGTCGGCTCGTCGGCGATGACCAGGTCCGGTGCGCAGGCCAGCGCCGAGGCGATCAGCACCCGCTGGCGCTGCCCGCCGGAAAGCTCGTGCGGGTACTGGGTGGCCCGTAGTTCGGGCCGGTCCAGTCCGGCGTCGGTCAGCAGCTCGATCGCCCGCGCCCGTGCCGCTTTGCGGTCGGCCAGTCCGTGTACCAGCAGCGATTCGGCCACTTGGTCGCCGATCCGCCGGACGGGGTTCAGCGACAGGCCGGGGTCCTGCGGGACGAAGCCGATGCGCGCTCCCCGCAGCCGCCGCAGCGCGCGTTCGGAGCCGGTGTCGACCACGGCGCCGTCGAAGGTCACGGTGCCACCCGCGATCTCGGCGTTCGCGCCGAGCAGGCCGATCACGGCGTGGGCGAGCGTGGACTTGCCGGAACCGGACTCGCCGACCAGCGCCACCACCTCGCCGCGGGCCACGGTGAGTGACACACCGTCGAGCGCGGTGACCGGGCCGGTGTCCGAGCGATAACGAATCCGCAGGTCCTCGACGTGCAGCAGTGGAGATGCCGGGGCGCTCACGCGCGTTCTCCCTTCCCGATCGCGCGGCCGAGGCGTTGCGCGGCGAGCACGACGGCGATGATGACGAGACCGGGCAGGGTGGTCATCCACCACGCGGTCGCGAGATAGTTGCGGCCCTCGGAGATCAGCGTGCCCCACTCCGGCGTGGGCGGCTTCGCGCCGTAGCCGAGGAAGCTCAGCGCCGACACGGCCAGCACCGCCATGCCGAATTCCACTGCGGCCAAGGCGAGTACGGGCTGGATGGAATTGGGCAGCACGTGCCTGGCCAGCGCCGTGTACCAGCGCGCGCCCGCGGCGTGGGCGGCTTCCACGTACACCGCCTGGCGCACCCGCAGCACTTCCGATCGCATCACGCGGGCGAAGTTGGCCACCAGCGAAATGCCCACCGCCAGCGCCACGTTGCGGGTGCCGAAGCCGAGCGCGGTAACCAGCGCGAGCGACAGCAGCAGCGAGGGCACCGACAGCAGCACGTCGACCAGCCGCATGACGACGGCGTCCACCACGCCGCCGATCGCGCCGGACAACAGCCCGAGCAACGCCCCGGCGACCAGCGCGATGCCTACCGCGGCCAGGGTGGCGGTCAGCGATAGCCCGGCGCCGTGCACCATCCGGGTGTACAGATCGCGCCCGAGATTGTCGGTGCCGAACCAGTGCCGAGCGCTGGGGCTCTGCAACTTCTGCGCGGGCACGCCGGTCAGCGGGTCGCCACCGGCGAACACCGACGGCGCCAGCGCCCACCCCACGGCGAGCAGCGCGACGGCGCCCGCAACCAGCAATCCGGCGTTGCCGCGCAGAGTCTTCCACCGCACGGCCGGTCGCCGCAGACCGGTCAGCACCGCTGCGCGCTGTTCCTCGGTGACGTCAACCACAAGTCCGCACCCCCTCGGCGAGCGGTGCGCCGAGCACGAGCCCGGCGGTACGAATGACGGGAGCGGGGTCAGGCACGGACGATCGCCTCCTCGGCGGTGTCGGCGGCGGTCTGCTCGGACTCGCCGCGCACACCGCGAGAGCGGGCGGCGATGCGCGGGTCGAGCAGCGGATACAGCAGGTCCACCGCGAGATTCACACTGACGAACACCACCGAGGTGAGCAGCACGATGCCCTGCACCACCGGGATGTCCTGCGCCAGTACCGCGGTCTGGGTCAGCCGCCCGACGCCTTGGCGGGCGAAGACCGTCTCCACCACCACCGATCCGGCGAGCATGTTGCCGACCAGGACCCCCGCGATGGTGAACGCGGGCACACTGGCCGGGCGCAGCACGTGCGTGCGCCGCACCCACCAGCGTGACCCCCCCTTGGCCAGGGCCACGTCGACGAACGGCTGACGCCAGGTCGTCTCCAACCCGGCGGTGAGCACTTGTGCGATGACCGCGCCGATCGGCAGGGCCAGGGTGAGTGCGGGCAGCACCGTGCCGGCGAAACCGTGTCCGCCGAATGCCGGAGCCAGCCGCAATTGGAACGAGAACACTTGCAGCAGGAGCAGTCCGGTCCAGAAGGTCGGCACCGAGACGCCGAGCGACGGCAGCGCGACCAAGGCGCTGCGCAGCCACGGCCGCCGGGTCTGGGTGGCCGCGAACGCCAGCGCGACGCCGCCCACGACCGCGAAGAGCAATGCGGTGCCGGTCAATTCGAGCGTGGCGGGTAGCGCGTCACCGATCGCGCCGGTGACCGGCTGCCCGGTCGCGATGGAATGCCCGAGGTCGCCGCGCACGGCGTGCCCGAGCGCGGTCCAATACTGTTCCCACAGCGGCCGATCCAGCCCGTAGCGGGCCTGCATCTCGGCGATGGCGGCCTTGTCCACCGGCGTGCCCGCGCCGCCGCCGTCGGCCGCGATCGAGATCGGGTCGGCGGGCAGCAGGTAAAGCACAACGAACGACAGCGTGAACGCCGCCCACAGCACCCAGATCGCCTGCAGTGCCCGCAGGGCCAGATAGCGCGCCATGACTACCGTCCGCTCAGCCAGGTGTCGAAGAACTGCAATCGGGCGGAGGCTTCGAACTTCAGATCGCGCGTGTTCGCGCCCGCGCCGATCGCCTGGGACAGCTCGACGGTCGGGAGCTGCAGTCCGGCGTCGAGCACCTGTTCCTGCGCGGTGCGGAAGAGCCCGTTGCGTGTCGCGGCGTCGACGGTGCCGACCTGCCCGTTCAGTGCGTCGTCCAACGCGGGGACGGGGCCGCGCGCGTTGAGATTGCGCCCTTCGAGGCCGAAGGTGGTGCGCAGAATGTCACCGTCGGCGCGGGTGGTGTTGCCGTAGAAGGAATCGAAATCCTTGCTGCTCTGGCGCGCCGTGGCCTCCGCCGAGGACACCAGGTCCAGCTTCAGCTCGACGCCGACCTGCCGCAACTGCTGCTGCACCAGTTCGAGGATCGCCTGGTTGCCCGCGAACACCTGGCTGAACAGCACCGAGAACGACAACCGCTCGCCGTTTTTCGCCCGGACGCCATCCGCTCCGGGCAGCCACCCGGCCTGATCCAGGAGCGTGCGCGTCTTCGCCGGGTCGTAGGCCAGACGTGCGGAGAGGTCGGTGTAGCCGGGTGTGGTGCTGGCGAGTGTGCTGGTGGCGGGCTTGAACTGCGGGCCGAGCACGGTGTCGACCAGTTGCTTGCGATCGATGGCGGGCAGCAGGGCCCGGCGCACCGCCGGATCGCGCAACGGACCTCTGGTGACGTTGAGCTGCAAGCCGAACGGCACACCCGGGTTGGCGGTGCTGAGCACCCGGCCACCCGCCGCCTCGATCTGCGGAGCGTCCTGCGGCAGCGCGTCGCTGATCGCGTCCAGCTGCCCGGAGGCGAGACTGCCGGTGCGGACGCCGGATTCGGGCACCACGGTGAACTCGATCTTGTCCAGGTAGGCCTCGCCCCGATGGGCGAACACCGCCGAACCCCAGTGGTAGCCGGTCCGTTTGGCCAGCGTCACCGCGGCGTCCTGGCGGTAGGCCGCGTAGGTGAACGGTCCGCTGCCGACGTTGTCGCCGAGGCAGCGCTGCTCGGCAGGCTTGGCCGTGGTCACGTCGGCCAGGATGCCGAGCGCCGCGGTCGAGGACGCCTGCAGGAACGGTGCGTTGGGCTTGCTGAACTCGACCCGGGCGGTGAGCCGGTCCACGGCCGTGGTCCCGACGTAGCCGGTGAGGTAGCTGCTGCCCAGCGGCGCCTTGCCCGAGCCGATCTTCACGACCGAATCGAACGTGTTGCGGACCGATTCGGCGGTGAGCGGCGTGCCGTCGCTGAAGGTGACGCCGTCGACGAGGTGGAAGGTGAAGACTTTCGCGTCGGGGCTCGTCTCCCAGCTCTGCGCCAGCCACGGCTTCAGCTCGCCGGTGGCCGGGTCCTGGTCGGTCAGCGAATCCACGATCTGCCGGGCGACGTAGAGCGTCTGATTGGTGCCCGCCTGGGCGGGATCCGAGCAGGTCGGCGCCTGGGACAGGCCGTAGCGCAGTACACCGCCCGGCTGGGGCGGGCCCGCGTCGCCGCCGGGCGCGGCCGAATCACTGCCGCAGGCGGCCACGGTGGTGGCCGCGGCGAGCGCGCCGGCCAGCGCGACGATTCGGTGACGGGTTCGGATCACGGGGCAACTCCAGATACTTCGGGGCGGGCGAGTTCCTCGCCCTGGTCGGGGTCGGCGTCGGCGACACCGGTCGCCAACGGTCGGCTGGGAATGCGGCGGCGCAATTCGGGCGCCACCTCGGCCTGGAACAGCTCGAGGCCGTCCAGGTACTGCCGCTCGGGGCGGCCGTCGCGTTCGGCGGACAGGTGGATCACCTCGTGGCCGAGGTGCGCGTGCTGGCGGCCGACCTTGTCGATCACCTGCTCCGGGCTGCCGATCAGCGCCGAACTGCGGGCCACGTAGTCGTCGAGGGTCTCGAACACCACCGGCAGCCCGCGTTCGCGCGCCAGCGCCAGCCGCGCTTCGAAGATCGGCCCGTAGGCCGCGAGCGCCTCCTGCGAGGTGCGCGACACCTGGAATCCGGTGGTGCCCGCGCCGACCAGCGCGTCGGCGGGGTCGTGGCCGTGGAACGCCCAGCGTTCCCGATAGTGGCGCACCAGCTCGGCATACGGCTCGATCGGGTTGGTGACGTTCGCCGAGAACAGTGGATCACCGTGGCGCGCGGCCAGTTCCACCGATTCGCGGCTGGTGGCGCTGCCGTGCCAGATCCGGATCTTCGGCTGCCACGGCCGCGGCAGTGCTTTGGCCTCGCGCAGCGGCGGACGGAAGCGCCCCGACCAGGTCACGTTGTCACCGGCCCACAGGGCGCGGAACAGTTCGTAGCCTTCGCGATTGCGGTCCCACTGGTCGTCGGGCGTGACGTGGTACAGCTGCGCCTGTGCGGCGCCGTTGCCCTTGCCGATGATCAGCTCGAGCCGCCCGCCGGACAGGTTGTCCAGCGTGGAGTAATCCTCGAAGGCGCGCACCGGGTCGAGCAGGCTCAGCGTGGTCACCGCGGTGAACAGCGTGATCCGCGAGGTGAGGGCGGCCAGGTGGGACAGGATGACCGGCGGCGCGGCGGACAGGAACGGATCCTCGTGCCGCTCGCCGACGGCGAACCCGTCGTAACCCAGTTCCTCGGCCAGCCGCGCCTGGCCGACGACGTCGCGCAGGCGTTCCCGGGTGCCGGGCAGGCGGCCGGTCCGCGGATCGGGTACCCGGGTGACCAAGGTGAACAGCAGGAACTTCACGCGATCGCTCCCAGCGCGGGCAGCTGCTTCTCGAAGGGATGCGGCCCGATCTGTTCCGCGGGCAGAGCCGGGTCGTAGAGCGCGCGGTAATCGGCGGCGAGATAGAGGGCGACCGCTTCGGGCTGACGCGGTCCGGTGGTCAGGTAGATCCGCCGGTAGCCGCGGCGCGCGATCTCGGCTTCCAGCCGCTCGAGTACGAACAGTCCGAGCCCTTGCCTGCGGTGCTCCCGCGAGGTCCAGATCCGCTTCAGCTCCGCGGTGTGCGCGTCGTAGCGCTGGAACGCACCGCCCGCCACCACTTCTCCGTCGCGGGTGACGACCAGCAGCGCGCCGTGCGGCGGCGCGAACGCGGTGGCCGGGTGCTCGCGCAACGAGACGTGCACCTCGCCGGGCGTGCGACCGTAGCGGCTGCTGTACTCGAGGGCGAGTTCGGCCAGCAGGGGCGCGGCCAGGGGGTCGTCCTGGGCGACCCGGTGCACGCGCAGTGTCGGGGTCGAGAGCGGTTGTGTCATCGGCTCAGCGCTTCTTCGGCAGGCCGGGCGGGTGCCGCCGTGCGCCAGATCGCGGACCGATCACGTCGAGCACTTCGCCGACCAGTTCCGGGTCCAGCGCGGAGGTGGGCTCGTCGAACAGGATCACGCGGGGGCGCAGCGCCAGCGCGCGAGCGATCGCCACCCGCTGCTGCTGCCCGCCCGACAGCCTGCGCGGATACGCGTCCGCCAGGTGTCCGATGCCGACCCGATCCAGCAGCAGGCGTGCCGTGCACGAACTGGGCGAGCAGGATCAGCGCGGCGGCACTGATCACCCAGCGCCAGGGATGCCGGGTCTTCGCGACGGTCGGCGTCGCGCCGGTCTCGGCGGGGGCCGGTGTTCCGGTCGGGTCCGGTTCGGTCGGCGCGGCGGCCTCGGGGGCGGCGTCCGGCGCGGTGGACGTGCTCATGACGGGTCCTCGATGATCACTTCGGTTCCTCCATCGGTCCCGGCGGAAGCACCCGCACCCGGTGACCGGGGGGTTGCTGCGACGTCGACGAGCCAGGTCTCTCGGTCGCTCTGGATGGTTGGCGCCGACCCCCTGTCAACGGATGTCAGGGGCGAGCCGAATCATGATGCCCAGCAAGGGAAGCCTGGAACAAGAGAAGTAATCACCGTGAGCGTAGATCTTGTCGACGCCGATTCATCGGATCTTTTTAGTAACCGGGCGTGCGCTGCTCTGCCGAGGGCGAGGTGAGTTTCCGCGCTTCGCCGATCCCGGGCGCGTGGCGCCGGACTGGGATGGTCCGATGCAGCATACGGCTATCGCCGACGCTGGGGAACGCCGGTGGGCTACGCGGAGGTCCGTTCCGGGCAAACAGGACTCGCCACGAAATTGCTGTGTGCAATCCCGGCTGCTGATTGCGTTTGCCGGAGTACTGTCCCCCTCGATCGTTCCGCCGATGAGGAGGTTTCGTGAACATATTGCGCCGTCTGACCCAGTTGTCCGCTGTCGCGACCAGTTCGATCGCCTTCGTGCTCGCCGGGCCGGGGGCCGCGTTCGCGGCTCCGGATGCCACGATTCCCGCGTTCCCCGAGGACTCCGTGCCGATCGCCGCCCCCGGTGACCTGTTCGGCGCGTATCAAGCCGCGCTCGACGCGTTGCGCGCGCTCGGTATCCAGCCGTTCGCGTACCCGAGCGCGTCGGCGTTCTGCCTCGACAACACCACGGCCGGTCTGGCGCCCGCCGTGGCAGGCGCCATTCCAGGGCCGTGGCCGAAGACCACAGTCCAGATTCCCGGCCAGGACCTCAGCGCCGTCAAGGCCGGGCAGGCCATGTTCACCTTCGTGCCCTACGGGCTCGGCCCGGACGGCCCGAATACCGCGGGAATGCAGGTGAGCTGGCTGAATTTGAATACCGGCCGCAGCGGCACGGCCGCCATGGGGCCGCTGCCGGAGGTCGCGCGTTCGATGGTTCCCGCGGCCGTTCCGCCGGACCAGCGGCCCGCGGCCGAGCAGGCGATCCGGGACTTCCTCGTCGCGTCCCTCCCGATGGGCGGGGTGCGCGCGGTCCCGGTGGACACCGGGAAGGGCACCGTGCTCGCCGCGATGTTCGGCACGGTGCAGAACGGCGCCAAGTCCTGCTTCTTCCTGCCGACGGTGGGAATCACCCCGGTGCCATGAGATTTCCGTCACCGCGGCACGGTCGCTCAGGGCAGCGGCCGACCTTTCCAGCGCGCCGTGCCGCGGCGACGGGCCAGGTGTGACCGCACCCACAGCAGCAGATACACCGCCACCGATACCGGATGCGCGACGGCGGCAGACAGGTCCGAAGGTTTCAGTGGGCCGCCGGTTTCGGTCGAGCGGGCCAGCAGTCGCCCGGCGACGGCGGCGAGCCAGCCGATCAGGCCCGCCCGGCGGTGCGCCCCGCGGCCGAACACCGCCACTGCGGGCGGCACCCAATAGGCAAGGGCGGCAACCAGTCCCACCGCCGCTCCACCCCTTATCGTGCCGTCGTAGGCCGACCAGAGCCAGCGGGAGTAGCCCGCGTCCAATTCCGCGGCGTCGCGATACATCCTGGTGCGGGCCAGCGGTCCCGCGGCCACCAGAACCGTGGAGTGACCGGCTCGCCGCAGCGTACGGGCGATGTCGAGGTCCTCGGTGACGCTTCCGGCCACCGCCGTGTGGCCGCCCACCGACCGGTACGCGACGTTGTCGAACACGAGGAACTGCCCGCACGCCACCGCCGTGGCGGGTCGAAGGCTCCGGTCGGCCGCGGTGACCGGCAGCGTCGAGGCCCACGACCAGCACAGCAGGGGCTGCACCAGCGCCTCCGCCACCGAGCCTGCCACTTGCAGGGGCCAGGGGGAGACCAACGCGGCGCGTCGTGCGCGCAGCGCGCCGACCGCCGCCGCGAGCGCCGTCGGGGCCAGTCGCACGTCGGCGTCCAAGAAGATCAGCACCGGCGTCGACACCTCCTCGGCCAGCCGGACGCAGGCGGCGGCTTTTCCGGTCCAGCCGGGGACCGGGTCGGACTCGCTGTGCAGCAGCGTGAAACGCGGGTCGTCGTCGATCGCCGCGCGGGCCGCGGCGCCGGTGTCGTCGGTGGACGCGTCGTCGAGGATGCGTACCGCCATGCGCGGCACGCCCACCTGGGCGCGCAGGTCGCCGATCAGCTCGGGTAGCCGGTCGGCCTCGTCGCGCGCCGGGATACAGACGGTGACCGGTTCGATCACCGTCGTCGGGGTGTTCGTCAACCGCCGCACGGTGATCCGGTTGTAGAGCGCGATGCCCGCGCCGAGCGCGGCGACCGCGGCGGCGAAGGAAGGCAGGGTCGAGTTCGCGCGCAACGTCTTCGGCAGGTCGGCACTCACCATGTGGGCCACGCTATCGCGGCACACCGACCTGTCGCTCAGCGATTCTGCGTCACCGAGCGCCACCAGCGGCTGAGAGAGAAGCCGACCTCCGGCGCGCCGGGCGCGGCGGGGTTGCGGTCCATGTACGCCATGGCCGCGACGATGGCGGCCACCGCGAGCGTGATGCCGCCCGCGATGCCGGCCCAGCCCGCGAACGAGCGGGTGTTCGGGTCGGCGTAACTGACCTCGGCGCGCAATGTGGAGACATCACCGGGCGGCAGCTTCCAGGAGACGACGTTGTCGCCCTCCCGGCTGCCGTTGGTCTTGGCGACGCGTGCCGGGAACGCGATGGTGAACTGCACGTCCGAGCCGTGCGGCGGCACCGATTTCAGATCGACCCGCCCGCTCAGGCTGACCAGATCGCCGGTGCGCTGGAATTGCAACTGGAACATGCCCTGGGTCTGCTCGGACAGCCCGCCGAGCTGCTGCACCTCGCCGAACGACAGATCCTCGAAGAAGACCTGGCTGCCCGTATATCCGTCCTGGGCGTACGGCTCCACCCGCACCTTGGCGGCCAGCGTCTCGGGCGCCTTCAGCTGCGGACCCTTGTCCCCGGGGTCGGCGGGCACCACGGCGGCGACGATCCGTCCGGACACCCGGTCGTTGGACGAGACCCCCATCGAAACCTGGACCCGCAGGCACGCTGCGAGCATCGGTACCAGCATCGCCGCGAGCAGGACGACCGAAGCGGCACGCAGGGCACGGCGTGGGACCCGCCGCGGCGGACGATCCAAGGTTTCGAGCTTCGTGGTGACGGGACTCGGCTGCACGGGTGACATCGTGCCAGGCCGTCCGCCCGGAATGAAACGCGCCACTCATCGCGCGCGTCGGCGCGCCGAGTGCGAGGAATCACCCCGGGTCAGCGGCGCGCGCGAGCCAGGACGACGAGCAGGGGAACACCGAGCACACCCATACCGGCGAAACCGTATCCGGCCGACGGCAGGAGACCGAGGAACACCGCGTGGGCCAGCGCCGACCCCAGCCAGGTCCACAGGAAAAAGGCCACCGGTACGGCGACCACGATCGCGCGGCCACCCGGTCGCGGGACCCGTACGGGATCCGGAGCCGCTCGCTCCCAGAGCGCCAGCAAGCAGCCCATCACGAGCGCGACCGCGAACCAACCCAGGTAGTTGGTCACCGGAATCAGGTCCAGCCCGGGCAGTCCGGAGCGGGTGTCACACCAGGTCCACTGCCCGTCGGTCACCATCTGCGAATCCAGGAACAGATCCCAGCCCACCGCACCCACCGCTGTCGCCACGACCCGCGTGACCGTGCGCCGTGACAACAACCCGGCCACCACCCACACCGGATATATCCCGCCGGTCCAGGCCAGCGGGACGAGCAGCGGCACTGTGAGCAGAGCGGGCCCGAGCCGGTCGGTCGCGTACTCGTAGCAGCCGAACGGTATGCCGGTCGCGGTACCGATCACCTCGGCCGTGAGCCCGATGCCGGAAACGATGATCAGGAAGCCGACGGCATAGCGGAACCCCCTGGTCGCGGTCGCGTGCGCCAGCGCGGCCGCGGCGGAGAGCAGCACGACCGCGACGGTGACACGGTCGCGCGCGCCACCCGCGGCGAGTGGGTAACCGATCTGCGCGACGATCGTCAGCACGATCAAGGCGAGTGGCAGCAGAAAACGCGCCGAGCGGTATCGGGACCGTTCTGTCGCCTCGGGCGGCAGTTCGCCCGAATCCGTCATCGTCGCAGCCACCGCGACAACCTGGGCCGGTTCAGGTCGCGCAGCGCGAGTGCGGCGGCCGTCCGTCCGCTGGCGCCGGAGACGCCGCCGCCGGGATGGGTGGACGCGCCCGTCAGATACAGTCCCGGCGCGCCCGGCACCCGCTGTCCCGCCAGCTCGGGCAGCGGACGCCACAGCATCATCTGGTCCAGCGACATCTCCACGTGCATCACGTTGCCGCCGACGAGCCCGAGTTCGCGCTCCAGGTCCACGGGCGTCTGTACGTGTCTGCGCAGCACCGTTTCCGCGAAACCGGGCGCGTAGGAATCGACTTCGGCGATGATCCGGTCGCCTTCCCGCTGCGCGAGGCCGGCCCAGTCCGCCCCGGAGGCCGGTCGGTACGGGTGCCATTGCGCCCACAGCGACATCTGGTGCTCGCCGGGCGGCGCGATGGTCGGATCCACGGCGCTGAAGCTCATGGCCAGCACGACCGGTCGCGGCGGGAGGTCACCCGCCAGCGCCGCGCCGTGCGCACGACGCAACTGCGCGCGATCGGACACCAGAAATTGCAGGCCGCGGGCGGAGTGATCGATCGGACTGCCGGGATAACGGGGCAGCGCCGAAGTGGCGGCCCGCACCACCATCCCGATCCCGGGACCGACGCGGATGCGCGTGCGCCAATCGTCGAGCACCGCACCGTCGAAGCCGCCGTCGCGGAGCAGGTCCAGGGTGGTCAGCACGTGGCAGCCCGCGATCACGGTGCTCGCGCGCAACTCCCGGCCCGAGGCGGTGCGCACCCGCCAGCGGTCCCCGTCGCGATGCAGGGCGGACACCGCGTCGCCCGCGGTCACCACCCCGCCGTCGGACCGCAGCCGCGCCACCAGCGCGGTGGTCAGCGCCCCGCTGCCGCCGACCGCGCGCCCCGGTGGCAGCGTGTGCATGAGCGCGGCGAAGCCGACCATCGGCGCCGTGCCCGGCTCCGACATCGGCGGCCCGGACTGCGCGCCGAACCAGGCCAGCGACGCCTTCAACCGTTCGTCCTCGAAGAACGCGTCCAACAGGGCGTCGCCGGATTGCAGGAACTCTCGCGAGAGTGCGCTGCCGCCGTTCTTCGCGTCCAGTCCCCAGAACGACCGCACCAGCCTGCCCGGCGTCGGTGCGCCGCCGAACGCCCGCATCACCCTGGCGCTGCGCGGACCCCACACCCGGACGAACCGGCGGTAGGCGTCCGCGTCCCGCGGGCCGCAGGCCGCGGCGACGGAGGCGCAGGTCGCCTCCAGGTCGCGATGGAACACCAGGGCGGGGCGATCCGCGTGCGCGGGCGTGAAACCCCATGGGTCGCAGTCGATGTACCGCAGGCCGAAACGGTCGAGTTCGAGGTCCTCGACGATGCCGGTGTGGCGGATCATGATGTGCGCCGACGAGCCGCGATCGACCCGGTGGCCGGGGAACCGCTCGACCGTCGACACCGCTCCGCCGAGGACCTCGTCGCGTTCGAGCACTTCGACCTCGTGCCCGGCGCGGGCGAGGTAGCACGCGGCCACCAAGGCGTTGTGGCCCGAGCCGACGACGATCACCGCCATGTGATCCTCACAGCGGCAGCCGCCTGCCGAGGATCGCGAACGGCCGGTTGTCGCCCGCGAAGACGAAATTGCGGACCACGTCGGTGAATCCCTGCCTGCGATACAACCGCCAGGCGCGGTTGTCCTCACCGGCGACCTCGGGCGTCGACAGCAGCACCGCCCGCTCGGTGCGGTCGCGCAGCAGCCGTTCCAGCAGCGTGCCGCCGATGCCGCGGCCCTGCGCGGCCGGATGCACATGCAGCTCGGTGAGCTCGAAGTAGTCCGAGAGCAGTTCGCGCGCGGAATGTTCCGGCCACCCCGAACGCCGCATTCCGCTGTGCACCTGCTGATGCCACCATTGGTGCGCGGCGCCGCGATAGCCGTAGGCGATCGCCACGATCGGCGCGTCGCGCAGATCGATCCGGCCGGAGTCGTCGGGCAGCACCGCGGCGACCGCCTGCCAGCCGGGCCTGGTGGTGTGCTCGGTCCACATCGGCGCGCGATGGTTCTCGGTCCCGCGCGGATAGTCCATGGCGGCCACGTAGACCGCCAGCGCGTCGTGCAGCCGGGAGCGCAGGGCCGCCACCGAGAGATCGATGACGGCGGGTGCGGGAGTGTGATTGGGCTTGACGGCGGTCATGGCTCTCGTCGGTCGCGCGGACGCGGAAAGTTGTCGGTGGGCGTCTCTATATTGAAGCTCAATTCAAACGTTCGAATACCTGTTCGGTCCGGGCGGTGCTGGAAAGCGGTGGGGCACGCCGTCTCCAGCGCCGCATACGGGCCAAGGTACGCGAGGGTGGAGGGACGGCGATGTCTGGTCGAGTGGAACATCCGGGCCGGCCCGGCCGGGCCGGCAAGTTGCTGGAGCGCGCGGACGGGTTGCTCATGCAGGCGGCGGGGGAACGAGATCCGCGGGAACGGTTCCGCACCGCCTACCTGGCGGCGCTGCGCGGTGCGGGCGCGGTGATCGCGCTCACGGGCGCCGATGCCGCGCCCAGGGCGCGCTCGCGCAACGCGTGGGTGCTGATGCAGCGCGCCGCGCCGGAATTCGTGATGTGGGCGGACTACTTCAGCGCGCGCTCGGAGATCCGGGCGGCGCTGGAGGCGGGCCTGGACCGGAATGTCGACGAACACGAGGCGGACGAGTTCTCTTCGCGGGTGGCGGCATTCCTCCACGACGTGGAAGATCTCCTCGCGGCATCGGCTCGGTTGCGGCCCGCCCCCGGAGTGACCGGCGGGATGACCGCTTAGTTATCGGCGTGTTGGCCTACCTTCACCTTCGCCCCGGCGATGCGCGGGCTGGTTACGGAACAGGTCCGACTGTGCCCATCAGGCGTACCTCCGCCTTCGCTGCGGCCGTGCGCGGGCTGATGACGGACTAAGTCCGACTGTGCCCATTAGGTGGTCTGGCCCTGATCGAACTCGTATCATTGGTGACAGATGGCCGCCAAGGTCGGCTATCTGTCGTCTACCCGGAGGCGACAGCCACGTCCTAGTGCCGGGGGAGGTACCGTGCCACTCTCCGAGCACGAGCAGCGCATGCTCGAACAGATCGAGAGCGCTCTCTATGCTGAGGATCCCAAGTTCGCCTCGTCCGTCCGCGGCGGACGGCTTCGTTCGACCTCGAGTCGTCGCAGACTCCAGGCCGCGGCGTTGTTCGTCCTCGGCCTCTTTCTCCTCGTCGCAGGCATCGCAGCGCCCGTGAAGCCCGGCGGCTTTCCGATCATCAGCCTGATCGGGTTCATCGTGATGTTCGGTGCCGGCGTGCTCCTGCTGCTGGGCACCTCCAAGAGCATCGCCAAGAACGACCGGTCCGGCGGGCAGGCATCCTCCGGCGGCGGGCGAGGGCGCCAGCGCAAGTCCGGCGGTTTCTCCGAGCGCATGGAGGATCGCTTCCGGCGGCGGTTCGAGCAGGAATAGCTCGCCCGTAGCCTGACAACTTCAGCACGACCGGCGACGCCGCACCGCAATGGTGCGGGGGGGCCGGGGAGTGGGTGGCACCCAAAAAACCCCGCAACAAAAATGGGGACGACAAACGCCACCCCCCCCACCACCCCACCA
>NZ_JBSGCA010000054.1:0-39589 GCF_053601535.1 Nocardia sp. NPDC004718 | reverse complement strand
TCGGCTCACCCCGATCGAGTTTGAGACAATAAACCGGCCCGCAGTCGCGGCCTGAAAGACCAAACCCACGAGTCAACCAAACTCGGGGCAGTCCCGTTGACCAAGTATATCTGCCCTGAGTAACAGGTTCGAGCGCCCTGCGGGACAACGAGGTCGGGGGTATCCAACGATTTACTGATCGCCATGTCAGCGATGTCGCGCCAGTTGCGGTTTTCTATGGCTGCAAGCCCTTGCCACTCCTCGCCGTGCTTGGTTTGGATGTGCCGGAATCCATAGCTGGTGTTACCGCAGGTCAACCGCGCTTTGCTGTATTTCGCGACAACTTTGTCTTCGGGAGTGCTGATACCGCACGCTCCCCACACTTGCTGCGCGGAAGCTGTTGGCGCGGAACTGATGACGGCGGGAATCGTCGCTGCGAGCTATCGATCTCGATCGCACCGAAGAGGTATTGATTTGCGCGATTTCACCGGCCCTCATATTCAACTGCGCCCCGAAGTGATCTGATCTCATCCAGATCGATCTTCAGCGGATCGACCATCGGGAATTTCCTATTGCCAGCACCGAATCCGCTACAGCAGGCGCGAACGCCTCACTCCGGAGGCGGCGGGGTTGCGGCCCGGCCTGGCCCATCGACGGGTGCCGGGGGTGCGGCGCGAGGAGTTGGCGCGCGGCGGGAGTGACATGTTGGTTATGCACTCCTTGATGCGTCGATGCGTCCGCATGTGTGGCGTCTGCCGGCGACGGCTGACCAGTCGCGATCACGGGTGGTCGCGATGAGACTGTGCGGGTCTGGGGCCCCGACACCGGTCAGGAACCCGCGGTCCTTACCGGCTGCACCGCTTCGGTACCTACGATGGACACCATGTGGTTCGGACAAGCGCCACTTCGCGATTCGAGAAGCGGGCACTTGCAGAGCGTGGCCATCTGAGGTGGGTGTGGGCTGCGACCGACGCGTGGTGGGCACGGAACGTCCTAGTGTCAACGCGCCGTCTGATCCTGTCCTCTCATCGCACTGGTCAACGCGGTCCGTGCCAGATCGCGTAGCCAGATGTGGGCGGGGTCGGTGTCATAGCGTTGATGCCATGACAGGTACGCCGGGGCCGGCGGCAGGTCGAACGGCAGCGGTAGCAGGACCAGCCCGAGATCGGCGGCGGCCGAACGCGCCGTGGACTCGGGGGCTGTGACGAGGAGGTCGGAGCCGCGCACGAACTCGAGCGCGGCTCTTTCGGTGGGCGCGGTCGCCACCACACGCCGGGTGAGGTCGAGCCGCGC
Organism: Nocardia sp. NPDC004718; assembly: GCF_053601535.1. Lineage (NCBI taxonomy): Bacteria > Bacillati > Actinomycetota > Actinomycetes > Mycobacteriales > Nocardiaceae > Nocardia > Nocardia sp. NPDC004718. Next base: position 38,317 of record NZ_JBSGCA010000054.1, on the reverse strand, counting down.
GAGAGCGTCGTCGAGGATGTTGCCGAGCCTTCCGCGCCGCGAGACGGTGATGTGCTCGGCCGCGGCGTACCGCGCGGCGGTGACGGTCTCGACATGAGTGAGCGGGTGCCCCCGCCGTACGACGATGACGTGCTGGGTCTCGGCCACCCGATCGGCGCGAATCTCGGGTGCGGTCGGGCGGTCCGCGTTCGCGGCGAGGTCGACCTCGCCGCGCCGCAACTCGGGGGTGTCGATGCTCGATTCCGCGATGAAGCGCAGACGCACGCCCGGCGCCTGCTCGCGCACGGCAGCGAGAAGGGCGGGGCCGCTGAGGGCGACCAGTGCGTCGTGCCAGCGCAGCGTGAAGGTGCGCTCGAGCGTCGCGAGGTCGAGTTCACGGCTTGGCGCCAGCACGCCCTGAACCTGCCGCAGCAGGTCGTGCACCTGTTCCCGGACGGCGAGCGCGTAGGGCGTCGGAGTCATCGTGCGCCCTGTGCGCACCAGGATCTGATCCCCTGTCGTGCGCCGGATTCGGCCGAGGCTTCGGCTCATCGCGGGAGCGGTGACGTGCAGGCGGTCGGCCGCGCCGGCCACGCTGCCTTCCTCCAGGAGAGCGTCGAGCGCGGCGAGCAGATTCAGATCCAATTGCATGAGAGTCATGTTAAACGTGCTTTACATGCACTTGAAGTTAATGATGACCCCTCCTAGTGTTCGAAATGCGGGCGCGAAAGCCACGATTCTCGCCCGGCTGACCTCATCCCCCTGCCCAGATAGGAGCACCCGCCATGCCCGAGTCGATTCGCAACACCGGTGTTGCCACAGCTGCCAGCTCCGCCTCCGACGCCGACCTGCTCGCACACACCGCGATCGCCGTACGCACGGCGAGTTCGGCACTGCGGGAGCGCTTCGGCGACGTGGCCCAGTACCAGACCCGCGAAGAGCTGATGGGCGCGCTCGCCGCCAACGACGACACGGTCCTCGACATCCTGCGCCCCCGCCTCGAAGTCCTGCGCCCGGACGCCCGCTGGGTGGAGGAGGAGCTCGACGGCGGCGCTCTGCCGGTCGGCGAATGGTGGGTCGTGGATCCGGTCGAAGGCAATGTCAACCACCTGCACGCCCTGCCGGAGTGGGCGGTGACCGCCACCCTGGTGCGCGACAACCAGCCGGTGCTCACCGCGGTCCACCTGCCGCTGATCGGCGAGACCTACACCGCGCTCGCCGGCGCCGGCGCCCACCGCGACGGCCGGCCGCTGCACGTGTCGGGGACCACGGATCTCGGGCTGAGCATCGTGGCCACGAGCCAGGCCAGGCCGGACGAGGACGAGAAGGTCGTGCGGCGCGTCGGCTCCTCGATCACCGAGATGCTCATCGACGCGCTCGTGGTGCGCACAGCCGTGCCCGCCACCCTGCACCTGCTGAACGTGGCCGCCGGCCGGATCGACGCCTTCTGGCAGTTCGCCGGGGCCCGCGCGGACTTGCTTCCCGGGGCGCTGCTAGTCGCCGAGGCCGGCGGACGGATCTCCACCGCCGAGGGCCGCCCCTGGACCCCGGACAGCGACAGCTTCCTGGCCGCGGCGCCCGGCGTGCACGCCGATGCGGTCGCCACGCTCTCCCGCTGACCACCGACCAGAACAGAAAACTAGGAGGACCAGCTCACCATGAGCAAGGTCACCATTCTCGGCGGCGGCCGCGTCGGCGGCGGCCTGGCCACCGCCCTCACCCGAACCGGGCACGACGTGACCGTGGCGGACCGCTCGCCGGGCGCTGCCGCCGACGCTGCCCGGACAGCGCAGATCGTCATCAACGCCACGCCGGGCGCCGGCTCGCTGGAGCGGCTCGCCGCGCTGCGCGAGCAACTGCGCGGCAAGATCCTGGTAGACGTCTCCAACGCCACCGTCGACGGGCCGGACGGCCTGCCCGCAGACCTGCTCTACCCCGGCTCGAGCCTCGCGGAGCAACTCCAGGAGGCGCTCCCCGAGACGCACGTCGTCAAGACGCTCAACACGATGCTTCACTCGGTGATGACCGCGCCCGCCGCGCTCACCCAGACGCCAACCGCGTTCCTCTCCGGCAAGGACCCGCAGGCCAAGCAGGTCGTCCGAGGGCTTCTCGCGGACCTCGGCTGGCACCAGGAGTGGATCACGGACCTCGGCGGGATCGAGAGCGCGCGGGCTGCCGAGGCCGCGATCTTGTTCGTACCGCACGTGATCCGATCCAGCGGGTTCGCGCCCTTCGCGATCTCGATCGCTCGCTGATCCGCACAGAGTGCGCCTCCTGCCAAAGGCTTCGTCGATGGCCCACCAGTTATGAATTCGGTTGGCGCACAGAATCGGCACGTGCTCTGATTGGTGTCAAGAGCAGATTTGCGGAGGTCATCGTGTCGGCGTTGAACTCTCGCGATGTCATGGATCCCCTGACTCGTTAAGACGAAAGCTGCAGCTGGAGAGGCAATTTCGTGCCGGTCGAGATTCAGTGGCCTGGTTCCTTCGGCATCGGTTGGGCCACCGAGTTCGAGCGGATGCGCCCCCGGACAGGACTTTCACGCACCTCAAGTCTCTCGTGGCCGCAACCGGAGAGCGTCCAGGTATTGATCCACGACGAGGAAGACGGTTGTTTCGGCCTATGAATGCTCGAGGAGGGAAGCTTGTGGAAGTTGCGCTTCCACATGCGCGGCGCTATCACATGCCAGCTCCACCGACGGGTCTGGGAACATCGGCGACAAATGTTCCGGTTGGCGGAGGGGTCATGTCGGTCCGGCGCAACTCCGGTCATAGGGAGTGCGGAGGTGGTACGACTCACCGGGGTCACATGTTGGTTAAGCACTCTTAGCCGCAATTTGGCGAGCAAGGGCCGCAACTGGCAGATCCGTTCCGATGTTCATAGTGTCCCGGGCAGGGCCGCTGCATAGATGGGAACAGTTCCAGCCCACGCGTTCGTACTGGTCGGGTCAGTGATCGAAGCCGACTTCGCACTTCCCGGGGCAGCTGTCGTCGTAACTCTCGTCCAGCCAAGGGACAGAGCTGCCGCGATGATCGGTCGGGCGAAGACCACCTGCGGCTGATCTGGGTAATGCTCATGCTCCAACGCGGCGCTTTGGCCTCAACGTTCTTATCGAGATCGTGTCCTAACGGCGGCACGCGCTTGCACCTGAAGACTCGTACGGATCTCTTGGTGGATCGTGGCTGAGGTGGTGACAGCAGTCTCGATCGATACCACCAGTCCGTAACGAAGCTTGTCGCCTTTCGCCATCTTCTGTGCATCGTCCATGCAATCGACATGGATGGCAAGACGGCCATCATCGTCGAACCGCAGGGCGCGCGAATTCTCTATCACCTCGTGCTGACAGGTGCCGCGGCGAACCGAGTTATGGTCTGCTTGCACGCCGCGTGCTCGACCTGCCGCGCCTTCGTCGAGCTTGTGAAAATACACCTTGGCGCCGCGATACTTGGTGAGTTGCCCAGCGGTAGGGGCCATGTACGCGAGTGTGACGGTGAATCGGTGCCAGGCAGCCTTCGCCCGCAGGGAGGCCGGCAGCGGAACCCAATGAGTATGCCGCTGGTCTCGTTCGATCAGGCCACCGGTAATCAGCACCGCCCGGTTGGTAGCAGCAGCCCCCAACCGGTCTACCGCGAGTGCGCCGTATCCCAGCAACGCGGTGAGATCCCGTCGAGCAGTGTTGGATTCCATAGCCAGGATCTGCTGCAACTTGTGAGATAGGTCGCCCCAGTCGCAGGCGTGTACGAGTAGGGCTTTCGCCAGAACTGGGTGAAACTGCGGATCAGGGAACGGTAGGTCGGCGAGGCTGTCGGCCGCCCCGGCTTCAAGGATGTCGAAAATGCGACTGGCTTCGCGGGTGACGAGCGCGGTGGCGTTGCTGGTGCCGTGCGTGAAGGTAGTGGAGTTCGTAGCGCCGAGTCGCCCCGGGGCTGCGACACGATGACCGGGTCCTGATGTGCTCGTGTTGGCGAGTTGGAGTTCCACGGTGGGATCGGCGTTTGCAAGTATGGGTTTGACGTAAAGGGCGCGGCCCCCTGCATGGTGCAGGTCAGGCTTAACCGACCTTCCCAACCCTGGTCCGACTGCTCCGTAGAGCGATGGCATCCCGGGATCCAGCAGATCCCATACTGAGTCGGAATCAGCGATGTCACCAGCGGCGTCGGCATGCGTTGCGCTGACGGTCAGAGCGTTGAGGGAATCTCCGGGCGGAAGCACCCGTCGAGATCGAGCGTTGCTTCGGGCGGCCTTGATTGCCGCAATGCGTGCCGTTCCTACGTCTGCTGCCGCTTCGGCTGGTATGACGAGTCGACTACTCAGGTGATTGCCAGCACTGACGACGAAAAGAACGTTGTATTTGACCGACAGCCAGTCAAGCAGCTTGCCGAGTGGACTGATACGTCGAACCAGCGCACGGGATTCGACACCAATCGACAGGTTGATGATCCGGATACTAGGCGCAACCCCATCGTGCTGACCATCGCCGTCAAAGACTCGTCGAATGGCTCGGTGTAGCAAATCGATCCACAGTTTGCCTTCGATGGCTTGCTCGTGTGCAGGCAGCCAAGGATGCGGCTGCAGAATCGGGCGAACATACAGAGGCCGGTCGAGAGGTGTCTGTGGCGCGGACAGGTCACCGTGCAGAATCAGCGATGCCATGGATGTGCCGTGGCGTCGTGAGTTAACTGCGTAGCTGTCGGAAAGTTCGTCGGGGTCGTCAACAACGAGTCGCCCCGCTAGCGCATCGTGGTTCACAACCGGCAATCCGTCCAGAAGCGCGATGCGCGGCTTGGTTTCAAGCCGCTCGGCTTTCGGCAGTGCCTTAGTTTCCACGGGCTCCGAGGACGGTGTGGTGACTGACATCGGTGTGTAGGGGCTGACGAACATGATGTCCTCGGCGGAGAGGAGTTGAATCTGATCGGCGCCCTCATGAAGGACGGTGCGGACCTGTTGAACGGGGACTTCGACCAGGAGACCGTGGTACGCGATCGGGGCAATTTGAGCATGGTCCAGGATCCGCCCGCCGACCGCGTCTACGAGATTCTTCACATGAGCGTGCGCTGCGGCCCTTTCCTCCGGAGTCCGGCGAAACCACAGTTCGATCTCAACCGTGACCGGGCTCGGAGATTGCCCCGCGACTTGCAGGCGCTCGTTCCACTGCTCAAGCAACCCGGTGTCGCGTATGCGGTCGGTGACGTCCCACTTGCGAATGTCTCTGAGTTGTTCGAATGCGTTCCTGAACTTTCCGAGTCCCCATTCGAATGGCACGGCGGGGTCAGCTTCCCAGCGGTCGAACAACTGTATTAGCTGGTTGGCGGCTTGTGCGTTGGCCATGACCAGATAGAGCGAGTGCATGACCGGTTTGTCGACTGTGTTGGATTCCCGGTCGACCATGTGGAAGTCCTCGTCGGCCTCGGACTCCTCATCGAGCAGTTCGGTGAGGAAATCGAAACCCTCGATTCGCTCGACCGCGTTGCGAAACTGCTCAATCGTGCCCGCCAGGTCGAAGACGAGGACAAGCTCAGGGTCGATTTCGTCGACCTGCCCGTTTGTCAAGACTGCTCGCTGTTTGGCAAACGCATCTGCGAGAGCTTGAAACTTTGGGGTTAGCCTCGTGACTTGGCGAGCGTGGGTCGGCTTGTGGAGTGTCGGTGGTCGGATCGACGGCTGCTTCGGTCGTTTTCCAGCTTCCGGCGGGCTCAGTGCGAGGAGCGGACGAGGTTCCCCTTTCACTCCGTTACCTGTTTGCGCCAGTGCTCGAGCCTTTCTTGAACGATTCGACGAAGGTCGACATCGGGAAGTTCCAGGACAGCCCGGCGACGAACATCGAGTGCGAACTCCTCCAGTTCGGCGTAACTCGACCCCGCCAGCCTGTCAGCAAGTGTACGAGGTGTGTAACCAAGATCACCACCGAACCTCGCAGCAAGCGTTTCAAGATACTTCGTCGCCTGTACACGGCTCGGAGGGCACAACTCAGCCCGGATCTGGAATCGACGCCACGCCGCCCGATCGAGTAGCTCGCCATGATTGGTCGCCCCAATCAGGATGACATGGGCGGGAAGCCGGTCCACTTGAAGCAGGAGAGTGGAGACGACTCGTTTGATTTCGCCTGTCTCGTGTTCGTCGGATCGCTCTTTGGCGATGGTGTCGAGTTCGTCGAAGAAGAGCACGCAACGTCGGGTCCTTACGAACTCGAAAGCCTGGTCGAGCCTGGCCGCTGTCTCGCCGAGAAAACTGGATACCACTCCCTCATAACGGATGACGTAGAAGGGGAGCATCAACTCCGCAGCGATCGCCTCGGCTACGCTGGTCTTGCCGTTGCCCGGCGGACCTGACAGCAGAAGCCGGTTTCGCGGCTCGATTCCATAGCTGCGCAACAGGTCCGAACGTTTTTGCTCCTCAAGCAGCTCAGTTAGCACGCGGCGAGTGATAGGCTCAAGTTCGAGTTCGTCCATGCGACGTTGAGGAACAACCTCCGCGACAAGGTCACGCACAGCTGTCGCGTGCTCGTCGCGGGTCATCCCCTGACCTGTCGTGGTGATGATTTCGGATAGACGATCCGCTACTAGATGGTGCTGCTTCGCTCGCTCTTCGGCGATCACCGCCTCAACGAGCATCCGAAAGCGGTCGCGATCCCCTCGCCGTTCAGCCTCGACGAGGTCAAGAAGCAGGTCAGAGCGCGCCATCCCCCGCCTCCTTCACCACACGACCCTCCACATTTAGTCTACCCATCAGGGAACGAAGCGTACCGTGGAAGGATTTGCGATCCACCCCGAACCGCTGGCGTGGTTACAGATCCCTCGCGTGCGCCCAGAGTGACGTGGCCCTAGTTTCACAGCGTCCGCAGTGGCTGAGGTACGACAGCAGGGTGATCGACCGGGTGGCCGATGCCGAGATCATGCTGAGCTGGCACAACTCGCCGGGGTGAGATGTCGGAGGTAGATGGTAGACCTGCTGCTGTGGCTAGTGCCTCGTCCAAGTAGGTTGCCTCGGTAACTGGGTGTCGGGTTGATCGTGGACCTGTTGCCGGTGATGCTGCCGGTGGAGGTGGTGTTGGTGGCCCGGAAGCCGGAAGTGTTTGTGCGAGCGGTGACCCCAGAGGAGGGGCGGCGGTTGCAGAAGATCACCAAGACGAGCAAGCAACCGGTCAGGATGCGACGAGCGATCGTGGTGATGGCCTCGGCCCAGCGGCAGCCGGTTCCCGCGATCGCAAGGTTGATGCAGGTGAGCGAAGCGTACGTGCGGCAGGTGATCCACGAGTTCAACGAGCGGGGGTTCGACGCGCTGGACCCAAAATGGAGCGCGGGCAGGCCGAGGAAGGTCGATCGGGCGACGCGTGAACGCATCGCCTGCATCGCCCGGTGCTGCCCGCGTGACCTGGGCTGGCCGTTCTCGACATGGAGCCTGTCGAAACTGCGCGAAGTACTGATCGGCAACGGCATCGCTGAGATCAGCCGCGAAACTCTGCGCAAGATCCTCAAAGCCGAGGGGGTGTCGTGGCAGGCGGTCAAGACCTGGAAAGCCGGGACCGATCCCGAGTTCACCGCGAAGATGAGCCGCGTGCTGGACCTCTACGACCATCCACCCACCGATGGACGGGTGATCTGCGTGGACGAGTTCGGGCCGCTGAATCTGCAACCCCGCGCTGGTCGTGGCTGGTTCCCGCGACGAACCCCGAAACGGCTGCGAGCGACCTACCGGCGGACCCAGGGCGTGCGGCACCTGCTCGGCGCTCTGGATCTGGCGACCGGCAAGCTCCACTACCGGATCCGGGATCGTAAACGGTGGCAGGCGTTCTTGTCGTTGCTGAAGTCGCTGCGGGCACGCTGGCCCGGCGAAAGGCTCTACGTCATCCTCGACAACTTCTCCCCGCACAAGCGAGCCGAGGTCCGCGCCTGGGCCGCGGCCAATGACGTGGAACTGGTGTTCCTGCCGACCTATTCATCGTGGTTGAACTGGATCGAAGCCGAATTCGCGGCTCTACGCTACTTCGCGTTGAACGGGACCGATCACCGCAGCCACGACGAACAGGACGCCGCGATCGGCGCCTACATCCGCTGGTACAACCAGCACGCCCGACCCAAACGCGACTTCGCCGTCAACTCCAAGATCCGGCAACCTGATTACCTACCGAAGGTTGCTTGACGAGGCACTAGATCTGACGAACACAACTACGTTACAGAGGTTTCCATCAAATGTGCGCAGGAGCTGTCACGCTCAGAGGTGTACGGATACGGTGAGGCGGACCGGGGTCTGTTTGACTTCGCATGCGTCCTGACCCGTGATTACTCCCGCCACCTCATCGGGCAGACCCTGACTCATCACGCGGCGGGGATTGACAAAGATCTAGCATCGCTTCTACATGACCCTGGTGGCGACCTCCCCGTATACCTGTACCCCCATGAGGCTCGCAGCGAAGGACGCGTTCAGGAATTTATCCACAACGCCCGCGTCCGATTGCCGGACAGGGTAGGAATTCTACGATTATTTCGTTATCCAATGTTTGATGCTGACAAGGACGAGGAACGCCTATTTGTTGCTGAATCCATAAAGTCCCAGATTGTAGACGACTTGCTCTTGAACGTATTGTTCGGCAGGTTGTCGGCGATGGACATAGAACTATTTTTGAATGGCTGTGGTATCCCCGGACTACTCGCTGCCACACTTGAGGAAATTGTGATGCATGGTTTCCTCAACTTTCCGGCCCTGGGGAAATCTCTAGGGATGAGCCCCAGCACTCTCCGGCCTAGGGTGTTCTTATTGGTGACAGCAGGAATGCTAGAACAGGGGGTTAACGCATCGTATTACCGGGCATCGCCACGGGCCAGGGTCTTCCTACGTATATGTCATCTCTTGCTCCGTGGCGGCGATGTCGAGGCGGACCTCCGCTACATTCTTGAGCGACTGGGATTGGGATCGCGCCAGGGAATAAGTATGGCTTCGCCCGATCAAATTTTGATTCGGACGAACAGCCCCGAAGACAAGCTAGCGACGTTGATGTTCGAACTGAATCACGCAATGCGGCATTACGACGCCCGGTTCACTGGTGACGGTTTCGCCTTATCTAATCCTCGCGGTGTTCTTGAGCCGCCGAATCTCGTATGGATAGGTCGATAGATTTCTTCGCCCAACTTCTTGGATTCTGGGCGTTTGAGCGCCCGGAATCTGGCGTGACGGATGGACATCGACGGACGCAACCGCGCAATGATACGTAGCTGGGAAGCACTGCGCGGGCAATCTCCGGTCAGTCCTGGGCCTTCCAAGTAACAGCCCCGAGGCCCTCGGGTCCAACTTCAGCCCGCCGGAAAGGGCTTCACATCGGATGGTCAGAGGTTCGGTGCAGGATTTTCAGGTCGCCTAGTGGCATGAAGAGTGTGGCTGGCATCACTCGCCGGGGTGAATGTTGGTTACGCACTCCTTAGAGCATTCTGACCTATTCTGGTGCATCAGAACTTGCACAACCGGTGGACTTGCTCAGCGGGCTCCAGCCACGCGGCCCGCTTCCATTATTCACCATCTATTAGACTGAGTGTATCGAGATCGGCGCGTGGGGCAGCTATCCCCACTAATTTAAGTGCGCCAACAACGTTGCACCGCGAAAGCGAGGGCGGACAACCGAGTACCGACCGACTCGACGGGGAGCCCCGGCAGATAGCCGTCCTTCGTGCCTTTACAAACACCGCCTACAAGTGGGGAGGCCAGGAGGTCTAGTGCAGCGGTAACTTCGTCCATGCTTGGCGACGGTTGGATCGCACGCCGCAAGGCACGATGGATATCGTACTGGTCGAAGCTGCGGCCAGTTTCCGCCACATACTCCGACTCATCCGCAACTGCGGTGATGACGGCGCTAAGCACCTCGGCTCGGCGATCAGCCTCACCCCATAGATCACCCTCGGACTCAGCGGAGAAGAGGGGGATCAGATCAACCGGAGCGAGTGGCTCGGAACGAGATCTTGAAAGTATGTCTGCGAGCTCTTGAACGGTGATCAGGGCACAACCTGTTTTGGCCGCACGACTGCGGACACGACCTGTATCGAATCCGGGGGCGACGAGCGCGACGTGTGTGGCGCTATATTTAACCCGATGTTCTTCCAAGGTGCCGAAGTCCACAGCGGTTTCGAGGATCGACTGATACTTGGAAGCCTTGGTATCAACGATGATTCGAATCGACTCTGTCGGGCTCTGACGTATGGTTATCAAAATGTCGGTTTGCCCCTGGCCGCCGATGTGTGTCACATCCAATCCCAGCTCTTGGAACACAGCGGTGACCGCTTTTTCGAGTCTTTCAGAGTGCGCAGCGTCGCTGGCTGAGTCGAAAAGTGTAGCCAGAGTCGGATCCTCGGGTGCAGCCGCTATCACGTCAGACGATTCCTGCTCGACGTTGGGTGCGGCCTCAAGGGGGAGCGTCTTTGCGAAAGTCCGTCCCAGCGGGGTTACGCGAAACGATGTGTTCGTGGGTTGCTCAACGAGACCGGCCTCTCGCAGCAGGTGGAGTCGATTGCGCAATGCACCTATCCCGAATGACAGGCCGGGGTAGGTTGACTCGATAGCACCACTCAGTTCTCCGACTGTTCGGGTCTCATCAAGCAGGGGAAGCAGCTCGCCGACACAACGGATGTGTGCGTGGACAATCCCGACAAGATCGAGACTGAGTCCGGATGCCCGCCATGCCAGAGCGGCTTCGGATGTCTCAAATGCAGCGCGGTCGACCTGGATAAATAGCCCCGCGTTCCGGACGGCATCGAGTGCTGAGATCGCAGATGAGGGTTTGGCCAGGAACTCGGATGCGCAAAACTCTATGAAAGCGTCTCGCTCGATCCGTGGAGTTGCAGCATCTACTTGAGCAGCTAGCGAACTGATCAAGCTGTGCTTCGCTCCTTTCGGTACATGGTTCAGCCCCGCGGTCACGCGAGATTCAAGGAGTCCTTGATCAAGATCTTTTAGGACCTTTGATATAGCTGGCATTAGCTGCGGCAAGTCTTCAAGTAGCACCGCCGACTGTGACTCAAAATCCCTGGGACAGACCAACTTCAAATGTGTAAGCACCTCTCGACCTTGAGCGGTGAGAATGACCTTGCCGGTGAACAGAAGCTCGGCCATGCCCGCTGCGCGCAGCCAATAGCACCGTCGCTGGACGGGGTCGAGTGATTGCCACCCGAGGTAGTAGTACTTGTTGGCCACGTCGTTGATCTCAGACACGGTGAGTCCAGTGCCGGAGACCTCGTACATCAACTCTCCGATGAAACGAAGATTGGTGTGGAGGGTGCCGACTAGCTCGGCGTGATCTTGTGATGCGAGCCAACGACGAGCCTGGTCGGTCGCCACGATTGTTCCGTCGTTATTCCGTTGGACGAGTCCGGCTGGAGCGAGATGATTTGCAACCTCGACAGCGGAAATCGCGGAATCGGCCGACGGCCACGGGATGTTCTCATCACGAGGTTGCGGGGTGGTCAGTGCCTCAAGGACTGTCCGTAGACGAGTCAGATAGCCGTCGAATCCGCCAGGCAGATGTGGCATGGACGTCTTCCGCTGTTGCCAAGGTGAGCTACCGCCGACACCCCGACTACGGCCTCCATTATTCATGTGACGACTTTCCTTATGAATCCCAGTACCACTGTTAGCAACCCATGTGAACGGGCGATACCGTATCGCAGAACTCCGTGGTGATGTGCGTTTTCACAGAAGTTCGCGAACGCGCGAAGTCACGTACTGCCGAGCAGCGTGTGGTTCCCAGACGGGTGGCACGTCCCAACGAATAAGACCGCCTGGTATCAAAATCCCTGACGATTCAGAACTCGTTCGGATCAACCGAGGCAGACCATTTGTCCGATGGCCAGGCCGTGACGACGCGGGCAGGGTTCGCCTGCCCACGACGGCGAGAGCCTTGATGTATACCCCTTTGTCGGCAGCCACGTTGAACACTAGGTGTTGCGGGTCATGAGGCGCAGAGGCGGGATCATGTCGGTCCGACGCGGTTATCGGATTGTCCGCAGCTTCGGCCACAGGGTGTAGAGGAGGTACCACTCGCCGGGGTGACATGTCGGTTACACATTCCTCAAATGCCCGCATGCCGGAGGGAGATGACGATGTCACCTCTCCCTACAGCAGCCCAGGGTAGTACCCGATGCGCGTGGTGCGTCCATCGCCTCCTCGGCCGCGTGATGTCGTTCCCATGGTTCGCCGCGGTCTTGGAGCAGCAGTGAGATTTTGGTGCTGCAGTGTGTGGCTTTGTACCTGGAGTGCATCTCGAACCACTGCTGTGCTGATCCCATGATGTTTCGCAACCGCCTCAGCCCAGTCGACGACCTCAACACCGCGCTCCGCACCGTCGCCGAGTTCAACCGCGTCATACTCGCCGCTGACACCAAAGCGGGACTCTTGCTGACCGCCAACGGATTCGCACTGACGGGGCTGGTCACCACCACCCGCACATCCATGAGCACCGCTCTGGTCGTGATGGCGATCGGACTGGCAGTGAGCCTGATCGTGTGCATGGGCTACCTCGCCGCGACGTTGCGGCCGCGGCTCGATAGCGCCGGCCCCGGGAACTGGTTCTGCTTTCCCAGCTTCCCTACTGATGTGAGCGGTCGACCGAACGCTCCGACGCTGGCCGATCAGGCGTGGCAGCAGGCTGGCACTCTCGCCGAGATCGCCCAGCACAAGTACCGCCGCTTCGGTGTGGCACTGCGCTGGACGGCGATCAGCCTCGTCGTCTTTCTGGCCTGGTTCACCGCGGCACTACTCAGCGCACCTGCCTGACCAGCGGTCCTTCGAACTGCGTGGTCCAGTGCTGGACCGGGGACACGCAGGGCAGGGTATCGGCCACGCACGAATTGCTGTTCCACGACAGAAATCCCAGCATGAGCAGCGCACCCGCGATCGGTCGGGCATGCTTGCCGACCGATCCGAGTAGTCGCAGGACAGCGGCCAAAGCCGCCTGCAGCCAATCGACCAGCACGAGCACACTCTCACCGTAGCCGTGCACGAAGGCCCCTGGTACACGCCCAGCCCTCACCAGAGCCTTGGTAACCACCCATTCCGGCGCCAGCAACACCGCTGGAACAGGAGCCGTGAGACGTTCTTCGTGCCCAGCCAGTTTGCCGCTCATCCAGGGCACTGCCTTGCCCACAGCGAGGGTCAGCACGACGAACACCACGCCCACGATAATCAAGAATTCGACAGTCTCGGCCCACCTCGCCGCGAATCCCAGGTCGAGCAGAAGCTTGTCCAACTGCCTGATCAATCCGCCGCCGAGAGGAATTTCGGTCAACGGGTTCATCGTGATAGCGGGGTTAGTCATCGTCATCGTCATCGTCGTCGGACCGGTCGAGCACCTCGGCATCCTGCACGAGCGCCGCCATCGGCGACACGACGAGCTCGGGCTTCGGCGGTGCCACTGAACCAGTCCCTACCGACGCCGGATTCACCTGGTCGGCGAATGCCGCGGACACGTACGTCAGGATGTCCTCGGCATCACGTTTATTGACCAGGTTCTGGTTGAGCAGCGCCTTCACCATGGCATATGCGGCATCGAAATCCACCTGCTTCTGTTGCATCATCAGCCCGATGACCTCGTTGACGTCGCTGCGGTTGGACGCCAGCCGGTACGCGAGAGGACTGAGGTCACCGCGCTGGATCGCTTCCGCGTAGAAGCTCATTCGCTGTTGCTCCAGCTCGAGGCTGCGCTGCTGGGCGAACTTGGTGAGCTCATAGCTCTGGTGGGACGTCTGCAGCTGCAACCCATGCTGAGATTCGTTCTCACTCGACTGCAGTTGCGCAGTGTGCATGCGGGCGCCGTGTTCGGCTTCACGACGTTGAGCCTTCCGGTGATCGAAGGTGGCCTCTTGGAGATACGCGTGCGTGCTGGCTTCGGGAGACAGCTTCACCGTGCAGCTCAATAGCGATATGCCGCAATCCAACGCGATTGGCTTATCGAAGTGATCATTGATCTCACGCTCTGCTATCGCAAAGTGCTCGACCTGGTATTCGCGGCTCAGTCGGCGTAGTTGCCGTTCGAGGTAGGGCCGATACACCTGTTCACCGGTGGCCGGCCGGTCTTTGACCACCTTCTCGGGATCGGCTACCCGCCAGGTCACATCGACTTCGGCTGTGAAGGTGAATACGCCCTCAGCTGTCGGCAGTTCGAATCTGCATGAGTTGTGGTGGACGGCGACGTCCACCCAGTACACGCCCGTCGGCGGCCGGAAGAATATTTCGCCTGCCGATGGCTGGCGCGTCAGTAACGTCAGTCTCCCTGCCCGGTCTACCGATACGGCCGCATGCCCGTCTACAGGGGGACGGAAGGTTCGCCATGCGGACCTCTGTACTGCAGCATACTGGACAAGTTGTCGTGTTCGGTCGATTGTCATGTCAAACACTCTGTTTCGCGTCGAGCATTGTCAGCAGTTCGTCGATGGCCGCCCTCGGGCCGTCGTCCTCGTCAGCCCATTCACGTAGGTGAAACGGCACCACTCCGTTGTTCTGATCTGCCGTTTCCAGGTTGACGAGCAGCCGTCCCAGCGGCCCACGGAACTGCGGGTCGCGTTCGGCGACATGAACCCATCGCTTGATTTCGGCATAGACGGCGGGAGGGTAGTACGGCGCTTGCATAAGGCGGGCGAAGAGCACGACGATGTGGTCGCGGTGCTCGTCGGATTGATCGGCCAGCCAGACCAGCTTCGGCCACGGCTCAACACCGCCGACTGTTTCGGCTACCAGATCGAAACTCAGTTGCAGGGTGCACAAGAATCCGGTGTAGCGCACGCCCCGCCGTCGCGACACGGTCCACTTCCGCAGATCACGCAACACACGGATTTCCAGCTCCGGACTGCAGAAGAGTTCGATCATGCTGTAACACACTGCATCTCGCAGATCCGAGTCGGAGCTGCGCGCTGAGCGTCGTAACAGCCGGAGTGCGCGGTCCGGCATGAGTTGCCCCACGGTGCTGCCCAGAGCAGCCGTCGCCGTGACCCGCCGAGCCATCGGCTGCGTCGGCTGGACCCATGCCTCGAGCATCTCCGCGACCAGCGGCGCAAGCTCGGGCTGCAGACTCACAAACTGCAGCGCGCCGATCGCGGCGTACCGGTCGTGCCGCTGACCGCTGTCAGCCCATGGTTCGATCACCAACCGTCTGGCGTATTCGAACTCGAGAGTGGACAACAACCCGACGGCGACGCCCGCACGCGTGCTCACTCTGAGGTCGTCTGCACCTCCGAGTTCACGCAGCCAGTTACGAACCAACTGGTGCGCGGCCGGATACTCTTGCCATGCGTACTCGAGCAGCCGCTGCGGAAAACGTTCGTTCGCGAATCGCACCGCAGTGACGGTGGCTCGGCCGTACAACGTGTCCTCATGGGACCGATACGACTGTGCCTGAGCTCTACTCAGCAATTCGGTGCTTCGCACGCCGAACACCACCTGACCTGGCCTGACATCTTCGCGGATGGTCTCCGCATCGACGATCGAACTCGCCAGCGCTCGGCCCGCTTCGGACACGATGTGCAGCGGCATGTTGTTGAACACCGCCAAGGCGATCGCGAATGGGCGAGTGTCGGTGTCCAGCTCGTCGAACCACTGCCGGAACCGATTGTCCTCGGCGGCCACATACCGACCGACCACGTCCGCGCTGTCGATTCGACCTGCGGCAACATCGACAAGCAGCGCAGCCAGGTTGACGAGTTCATGGGCGGATGGACGGTGCTCTGTTACCAGGTTCAGCAGCGCCTCTACCTCGACGCGCGAGAGCACGCCGAGATCGTCATCGGTGAGCTGTTGCAGCAGGTGCTTCCTGAGTATCGCCCTGACGTCGGCCGGCTCACCAACGTCCAGCACAAATGGGCCGACGTCGGGGCTGAGCTCGGCCTGATCATCGACCACGACGATCATCCGACTTTCGGCCTCGACCAGCCGCCGACCTAGTTGTTCGAGGTGGAATTCACTCAACGTGCGTAGTTGCGGGCTGTGCGGTGTATCGAACAAATATCCCGTGCAGCGAGCGAACTCGATGTCCAGCGATCTCAACTCCGCATCAGGGCTGAGCTTGTGGACACCTGACGCGCATTGCCGGCTCAGCGCCCGGAGGGCGGTGGCGGTTCTTCCCCAGCCTTTCGGAGCGCGTAGCAGCAGTACCGACTGTGTCCCCAGCCGATCGCACAACTGGTCGAATTTCGGCGGCGGAACGAAAATCTGGTCGAGATCGTGGAGCTTGTGTGGTTCCACTAGACCGCTTCGCTCGACACCCGCCCCGGACCCACCCCGGTAGTTGTCGCCGCCGATCAGAGTGCCGACCTGTGCGTCACCGAAGATTACCGTATGTGCGTTGAGCAGCCCGTTCATCGAACCCAACGCGTCGAACCTAGCGTTCGCTGCGGCACGCGATTCGCGTCTACGCTCAGCATCAGTGGCTCGTTCGCGAATCTTGTTCGCCTCCGACTCCGCGTCCTCGATCGACTCCGGATCTGGTGCGGTCGTCTCACCTGCGACCGGCTCCTCAGAATCACTCACGCGGTCCCCCTCGGTTGTCGCCGCCGATAATGGTGCGGGCTCGGACGTCCCCGATGATCATGTTGTTGGCGTTGATCGCTCCGAACTCATCCGCTCGGATGGCTTGCCTCGTCCCTGTCCTCGTCGGCTCGGCGGCATAGGCGGGAAGCGGCGGCTCGGGATAGCCAGGCACCCGAAGCCACGCTCTGACCGCGCCTTCGGAGGTCCTGATGTCGGCGGCGCGATACTCAGCGGCAGTCACCGTCGGCCGATAGTTGTGCCGCACAACTCCCTGATACACGACATCGGAGACGACGACGACCCCGACGGCCCTGCTCGCGTTCTTCAGAGTGTCCTTGACTACCGAGGTGTCGTTGAGGCGGAACGTGGCAGTCAGCGCATCGCTCGACCAACCCCGATCGTCCTTGTTCACGTAGCCCTCGTGGACGGAAATGCGTACTCGGATCCACTCGAGCGGGCCAACTGTGTGGTTGTGTGCACGAACCCCCGCTACGACCGACTCGACAACCTTGTCGAGGACCTCCAGCACTGGAAGCTCGAGCACAAGCAAGCAACCGTCGCCCCGATCATCGTCGGTGACAACGGATCTGGAGCGATTGGTCACCTCATCGAGGATTCGATACAGATTCGAACGCATCGCCGTGATTTCCGGGTTGCTCAGCCGACTCGAGTTCTCGACATCGACAACGACGAATGAGCGGTGCACCGGTCCGTTCATGGTCTACCTCCATACGGTTTGGGTCGCCTCATGTTCTATCGGAGGTATGTCGCCGCGTCTGCGTCCAAATGCACACTCGGCAGGCCTTCTACGATGTCGGCGAGGAGATCTGGTCGCAGCAACTCCACTCGCCGTCTCCCGGTCCGCACCGCGCCCAGGTCGCGGAGCCGTTTCAAAGACTTCGAGACTGCTTCTCTGGACGCCCCCGCGGCATGGGCCAGTTCCTCTTGCGACAACGCCAGAGCGATAGTCACGCGGTCATCACCGCGCTCCCCGTAGCGCCGCGCATAGTCGATCAGCAAGCGCGCGATCCGCTCGGTGACGCTGTAGGCACCGAACTCCAGCCGCTGAATATCGGCTTCGCGCAGACGGTTTACCACCACCTGCAGGAGCGTGAACGCGATCTTGCCGTCGCCGATGAGCAAGTCGCGAAAGGCCGAGCCCGGCACCGACGTCGCGGTGACCGACGATAAAGCGGTCACCGTCGCCGAGCGCGCTCGGCCATCGATAGCGGAGAACTCGCCGATCAAGTCACCGGGTCCGCGAATCGCCAGCAAAGCCTGTTTGCCGCTGGCCGCCGCCGAGGTCACCTTTACGCGGCCGATCTCGATGACCACGACGTGCTCTGACCGTTCGCCTTCGTGCATCAGCACGGTCCCAGCCGGCCATTGACATCGTATGCCGACCTCTAACAGGGCATTTCGGCTCAGTCTCCACACTTCGTCGACGTTCAGATCTCCCCCTCTGTGAACGTTAACGCTGCGCCGATACCTATCGGCTGCTGTCGAACTATCGGGCGCAACAACATACTTGACGAGCAGTTAGTGCCGCGTCAAGCGACGTTGGTTAGGTGGTCCCGGCGCCGGATCGTGGAACCGACGGCGAAGTCGCGGACCGGTCCGGCGTGCTGGTTGCGCCACCGGATGTAGTCACCGATCGCGGCGTCTTGTTCGTGATGGCTGCGGTGATCAGTGCCATTGAGTGCGAAGTAACGCAACGCCGCGCACTCACACGCGATCCGGTTCAACCACGATGCATACGATCACCGGTCGCCAGCCGCGGATCAAAGCCACCATCGCGATGGCGTACCGTGTCAACGTCCTTGGACGATGCACTAGCCGAGTGTCCGCAGCTACTGCCGTAGGGAGTGCGGAGGTGGTACGACTCGCCGGGGTGAGCGTCGACCACTACGTGCGGCTGGAACAGGGGCGCACCCTGCACTTCTCCGAAGCCGTACTGGATGCGGTCGCCCGGGCGCTGCGCCTGAACGATGTCGAGCGGCAGCACCTGTACCGGCTCGCACGACCTTGGTCGGAAGGCGACCGCGCGGATGCGCCGCAGCGGGTCCGGCCGGGGTTGCGGCGGCTGCTGGACTCGGCCGCCGACGTGCCCGCGTACATCGTCGGCCGCAACACCGATGTCCTGGCCTGGAACCGACTCGCCGCCGCGCTGATCACGGACTTCGGCGCACTGCCACCCGCCCAGCGGAACCTGGCCCGCCTCGTCTTCCTGGACGAAGGCATGCGCAGCCTCTACGCCGACTGGCCGGAGAAGACGCGCGACGTGGCCGCCTACCTCCGACTCGACGCCGGGCGTCACCCGGACGACCCGGAAACGGCGGCGTTGCTCGACGAGCTTTCCGCGAGCAGCGCGGAATTCCGGAAAGCGTGGGCAGAGCACCAGATCAAGGACAAGACACACGGCCGGTACGTCTACCGGCACCCGGTGGTCGGCGAACTGGACCTCGGCTTCGAAACCCTGCGCTTCCCGGACGATCCGGACCAAGCGCTGATCGCGCATACAGTCGAAGACGGGTCGGCCTCGCAAACCGCCCTGCGGTTACTGGCGAGCTGGGCTGAGGAAACGCGGCCGGTGAGTTGAGACCACTCTTGCCATCGCGAGTTCCCCTCGCCGAGCAGCGCGCCACCACCGCCGTCCGGAGTCGATGGCACGCCGGATCTTGCGCACAGTGGGCATCTGTGTGAGCAGGTGTTGCTGATATCGCCACGGCATTTGTGGCCCGTGCCGAGCCGCCATCGCATACGCGAATTGCACGGGGCCGCGGTCGAGATACCGGTCAGCGTGTTCGAACCAGATCATGCTGGTGCGGGCGGCCGCCTGGATCGGGCGCAGCGCAGCACGGCGCTGCGCATCGTAGTTCTCCAGCGCGTCGGTGAGCTCGGCATGCTCGTACAGGTTCTGTGCGAGCACGACGGCGTCGACGATTGCCAACCGGGTGCCGGAACCGATGGTGAAGTGCGTCGTGTGCGCTGCGTCGCCGAGCAGCACCACGTTGTCGTGATACCAGGTCTTGTTGGTCACCTCGGGAAAGCGGCTCCACCTCGCTGCTTCGCCTCGTGTGGTGCTGAGCAAGGAGTGATCGTCGAGAGTGCGCGTAAATATGTTCTCCAAAACGCGCAAGGTCTTCAGGTTGTCCTGGGAATCGAATCCCAGTCCACGCCAAGTCTGCGGTTGGCACTCAACGATGCAGGTGCTGATTTTCCCGGTAATCGACGGGTAGGCATGGAACCAGATCCATCCGGCGGAGGTGTGTTCGAAAGCGAAGGTGAATCGGGTGAAGACCTTGTCCGTACCGAGCCAGACATATCGGTTCTCGCCCAGCGTGACGGACGTGCCGAAACGATCATCACCCAGCCGCCGTACCCGGCTGTTCGCGCCGTCGGAGGCGACGATGAGATCGGTGTCGCCGAAGCCGGACAGATCGTGCACCTCTCGCCCGTGCTGGACATCGACGCCCAGGTCGCTCGCCCGCCGGGAAAGTACGTCGAGCAATGCCGCGCGCCCCATGCTGAACCCGTAGCCCCCGAAATATGCGGGCGGGTCGTCACGTACATGGATTTCCTGTTCACGCCAGAGGGCCGACCCGGCACGGACCGCCTGGGCGCTGTCGGGGTCATTCCGATACAGAATGTCGAGCAGGTCGTCCCAATACACGACGCCCCAGCCATAGGTGGACCCAGCGGGATCGCGGTCGATCACCGTGATGTCATGAGCCGGGTCGCGCCGCTTCATCGAAATCGCGAAGTACAGCCCGGCCGGCCCGCCACCGACGCACACGATCTTCATCTCGTCACCAGCTCCAGCCCGGTCGGTCGAACTTGGCCTCACATGAGCCGTGCTCGATGCGACCGAGCCCGGCACGCTGTACGTGTCCGGGCTCGGTCACCGGCGCTAGAAGCTGCCCCAGCCACCCCAGCCGGGGTTCCACCACCCCCAGCCGCCGTTACCCCAGCCACCGCCCCAACCCCAACCCCAACCACCGCCGCGGCCCCAGCCGCCGCCACCCCAACCCCAGCCGCCGCGGCCCCAGCCGCCGCCGCCCCAACCCCAGCCGCCGCCGTGACCCCAACCAGGGCTGTCGACGAGCTGGGTCGCAGACGTGGGCGTCGTTGCGCGGGCGGTAGGCGCTTGCGCCGCAGCTGCGACGACCGGAACTGCGGCAACTGCGGCTATACCGGCGGCAGCCGCTAACCGGGCGAACTTTGTATGTGAATTCTTTCTGTCGAACATGATGAGGCTCCAGGGACAGTCCCGACCTGCTCGAATTGTACGCGGTTTTGCAGAATTGTAGAAAGTTGAAGCATTAACCCATCTATAATGCCCGCCGTCTTCCCTGTCGGGCGCAGTAGCAGTCGCAGGGTCTTGCGGCGAATGGGGGCATCGGCGCGAGCCGCGCATCGTCCGATCCCTCGGCTTCATCCGGCCGGTCTCCGCGTCGACCGATCATGTCGACGCCACCGTCGAGCCTGCCTCTTGACCGGAACGTGACCCGGCATTGTCCACCCTCCTCATGGCGTTGCCCTATCTCGATCTGGGCGCGCCACCAGATGAGTGCCATGGCGGCGCCGATCCAGAGCGGTGAGGTGAGCCGGTCGAGAACGCGACCGCCGTCGCCGACAGCGCGGATTCCGCAGACGACGTGATCGCCGACGGGACGGACCACGCGGTTCGTGACCTGCGGTCCGTAACCGAGTTCCCGCAACGGCGCCTTCGGTGGGATGACCGGCGCGATCACCGCGGATCGACCCTGTCAGCAAACTTTTCGCAGGGGGTAGGTGTCTAGAGACCTGGCAGATGTGCCAGGAATCGGTGCAGTTCAGGGCGTATTTCCACTGGTGGCATCCGCGTGTGCGAGCGCACTCCGACAGGCGGCTCGGGAAAGTGTCACGACTGACGTGAATCTGTGCGCGAGAGGGGACTTGAACCCCTACGTCCGTGGACACCAGAACCTAAATCTGGCGCGTCTGCCAATTTCGCCACTCGCGCTTGATGGTACGACCGTCCAAACTCTACCGGGCCAATCGGTCATCGCGAAGCATTGGGTTGGCGTGGCGTACTCGTCAGTAACCTCACCTGGGATTATAACGATTTGGCAAACCTCAATGTGAGGGGCACTCATGTTTCGTACGTGTTGGTAACCCGATGGACCAGCGTGTTCAAACATGAGGCAGAGTCATGTTTACGACTATTCTGGTACGTATGTACTCAAATACTCTCTAGTAGTGGGCGCGCCCAGGGGGAAACGTGAGGATTTCCTCATGATTCTGTGTCATCCTCGCCCGTATCAGGCCGATCAACCGCGATCACTCGTGAACCGGTAGGGACCGGCGTGTCGCCGAGGCATGTCGCATGGAGAAGGAAGTCGAAGCGTCTTGACGATCAACGAGAGCACCAAGACCGAAGCCGGACAGAGCACGAAGGTGGCTGCCGCCGCCGGGAAGGCCGCGTCGGGCGGGGCGCGGTCGCCGCTGTTGGATCGTCTGCTCGGCGGCGTGCCGTACGCGCTCGCCTTCGGTGGGCAGGGTGCGCAGTGGCTGAGCGAGCTGGAGGAGATCGGGCGCGACAGCGCGCTGGAGCCGGAGCTGACCGCGCTGGTCAACGAGGCGGCGGCGCTGTTGGAGCCCGTCGCGGCGCAGTTGCTGGTGGTTCGTCCGGTCGGCTTCGACCCGATCGGCTGGATGCTGGAGAACGAACTCGCCGACGGTGACGAGGGCGAGGTCTCCGCGGCCCCGTCCGACGCCGTGCTGCGCTCGGCTGCGGTGTCCATGCCCGGTGTGCTGCTGACCCAGGTGGCGGCCGTGCGGGCGCTGCGGCTGCAAGGTCTCGATCCGGCCGAGCACGCGCCGGTCGCGATCGTCGGGCATTCGCAGGGTCTGCTCGCCGCCGCCGCGGTCGAAGCCGGTGGCGCCCGCGACGCGGAGCTCCTCGCGGTAGCCCAGATGATCGGCGCCGCAGCGGGTTTGGTCGCGCGGCGGCGCGGGCTGATGCCGGTGGGCGAGCGCTCGCCGATGGTCGCGGTGTCCAATGTCGATCCCGAGCAGCTCGGCGCCGTGGTGGCCGAGGTGTGTGACGGAGCCGATCCCGCCGCGGCTGTGGTGGTCTCGATCCGCAACGGACGTCGGCGCGCGGTGCTGTCCGGGCCGCCCGCGCAACTCGAGCGGGTGCGGCAGCGGTGCGCGCAGATCCACGACGAGCAGGCGCGCGAGCGCGACGCGAAGGTGCGCGGCGGCTCGGTGTTCGCTCCGGTCTTCGAGGACGTGGCCGTCGATGTGGCGTTCCACCACCCGGCGCTGGCCGACACCGTCGACCTGGTGAGCAGCTGGGCCGACCAGTGCGGCTTGGACAAGGAGCTGGCTGGCGAGCTGGCGCGGCAGATCCTGGTCGATCCGATCGACTGGGTGGACGTCGTCGACGGCGTGATCTCCGCGGGCGCGGAGTGGATCCTTGACCTGGGCCCGGGCGACCTGCTCTCCCGCGTCACAGGGGGCACGCTGAAGGGCACCGGCCTCGGCATCATCGCGGCCGCTACCCGCGCCGGACAGCGCAGCCTGCTCACCCCGGGTGCCGCGCCGGAGCCCGCGGCCCCGTGGTCGGCGTTCGCGCCGCGGCCGGTGCGGCTGCCCAACGGGCGCATCGTGGTCGAGACGGCCTTCACCAAGCTGACCGGGCGCTCGCCGATCCTGCTCGCGGGCATGACTCCGACCACGGTCGACGCGAAGATCGTCGCGGCCGCGGCGAACGCGGGCCACTGGGCGGAGCTGGCCGGCGGCGGACAGGTGACCGAGCAGATCTTCGCCGACCGGGTGGCCGAGCTGCGGACGCTGCTGCACCCGGGACGCTCGGTGCAGTTCAACTCCTTGTTCCTCGACCCCTACCTGTGGAAGCTGCAGCTGGGCGGTAAGCGACTGGTGCAGCGGGCCCGCACGGCCGGCGCCCCGTTCGACGGCGTCATCGTGACCGCGGGTATTCCGGAGCTGGAGGAAGCCGTCGCGCTGATCCAGGAACTCACCGAGGTCGGGATCAGCCACGTCGCGTTCAAGCCGGGCACGGTCGCCCAGATCCGGGCCGTGCTGCGCATCGCCGACGAGGTCCCGGACTACCCGGTGATCATGCACATCGAGGGCGGCAAGGCCGGGGGTCACCACTCCTGGGAGGACCTGGACGACCTGCTGCTGGACACCTACTCCGAGCTGCGCAACCGCGCCAACGTGGTGGTGTGCGTCGGCGGTGGCATCGGAACCCCCGAGCGCGCGACGGAGTACCTCACCGGCCAGTGGGCGGTCCGGCACGGTTACCCGGTGATGCCGCTGGACGGCGTGCTGGTCGGCACGGCGGCCATGGCCACGCTGGAGGCCACCACCGCGCCGGAGGTCAAGCAACTGCTCGTGGACACTCCCGGCACGCCCGACTGGGTCGGTGCGGGCACCGCGTCCGGCGGCATGGCCTCGGGCCGCAGCCAGCTGGGCGCCGACATCCACGAGATCGACAACGCCGCTTCGCGCACCGGCCGACTGCTGGACGAGGTCGCGGGCGACGCGGAGGCGGTCGCGGCGCGTCGCGACGAGATCATCGCGGCGCTGAACGTCACCGCCAAGCCGTACTTCGGCGACCTGGCCACCATGACCTACCAGGACTGGCTGGAGCGCTACGTCGAGCTCGCGGTCGGGCTGGACCGTCGCAAGGACTTCGACTGCGGCAGCGACCTCGGTGACGCGATCGCCGAGGCGACCCGTTCGGTGTGGCTGGACATCACCTGGCGGGACCGGTTCGCGGAAATGGTGCGCCGCACCGAATCCCGGCTGCACCCGGCCGACCGCGGCGAGATCCCCACGCTGTTCGCGAGCGACGACGACTTCGAGAACCCGGTCGCGGCGCTGTGCGCTTTGAAGGACGCCTACCCCGCGACGGCGCAGACGCTGCTGCACCCGGCCGACGTCCCGTTCTTCATCGCGTTGTGCAAGACCCCGGGCAAGCCGGTGAACTTCGTGCCCGTCGTGGACGGCGACGTGCGTCGCTGGTGGCGCTCGGATTCGCTGTGGCAGGCGCACGATCCGCGCTACTCGGCCGATCAGGTGTGCGTCATTCCCGGCACGGTCGCGGTCGCGGGCATCACCCGGGTCGACGAGCCGGTCGGTGAACTGCTCGACCGCTTCGAACAGGACACGGCCTACTCCCTGGTGCGCGCGGGCGTGGCGCCCACCCCGGTGGACGCGCGTCGCACGGCGGGCGTCACGAGCGGCCCGATCGACGCCGTGCTGGCCGCCCCGGACGTGGAGTGGGCCGGACGCACCGCGATCAGCCCGGTGCACCGGCTCGGTGACCTGTCCGAGTGGGTCGTCGACGGCAAGGGTGCGGTGCATCCGCCCAGCGGCGCGACGCTGGTCGAGACCGCAGGCGGCGAGCCGGAGCACGCCTACGTGGAGCTGACCGTCCCGCTGCTGGCGGGCAACGCGGTGCGCATCCGGATCACCGTGCCGACCTCGGTCTACAACGGTGGCGCCCCGGTCGTCACCGAGGCCGACGCCGACGAGGCCATGGCCGCGCTGCTCGCCGTCGCCGCGGGCCAGGCTCTGCCCGAGGTCAAGGGCAAGGTCGCCCACGTGAATCTGGCCTGGACGCCGGATCTGATCGCCGATCACGCCGGGGTCACCGGCTCCGGCCTGCCCGCCACGTTGAGCACGCTCGGCCGCACCGTGCCGGACGTGCTGGTCGGCGCGTGCTGGCCCGCCGTGTTCGCGGTGCTCGGCGCGACCCGCACCGCGAAGGGCGAGAGCGTCATCGAGGGCATGCTCGACCTGGTGCACCTGGACCACCAAGTGCACCTCGCCGGTGCGCTGCCCGCTGAGACCAGTGTGCTGGCGGTGCGCGCGGAGGCCGGGGAGACCGTCGACACCGACCTGGGCCGGGTCGTCGAGGTGCACGTGCGGATCACCGCCATGCTGGACAAGCCCGAGACCGGGATGTCGATGCCGGTGCTGGCCACCCTCACCGAGCGGTTCGCGATCCGCGGGCGCAACGGCGCGGGCGAACTGGCCGATCCGCCGCGCGCGGCGGGCACGGTGTCCGGCGCGGCCACCGACACCCCGCGCAGGCGTCGCCGCGACGTCACGATCGTGGCTCCGCGCACCATGCACGCCTTCGCCGCCGTCTCCGGCGACCACAACCCGATCCACACCAGCGATGCCGCGGCGAAGCTCGCCGGGCTCGGCAGCCCGATCGTGCACGGCATGTGGCTGTCGGCGGCCGCTCAGCACGTGGTGTCGGCGGTCGATCCCACGAGTCCGGTGCCCGCGCGGACGGTGACCGCGTGGACCACCCGGTTCCTCGGCATGGTCCGTCCCGGTGCGCAGATCGACGTGCGCGTCGAGCGGGTCGCGCTCGACGCGGGCAGCGAGGTCGTCGAGGTCTCCTGCCGCGCCGAAGGCGAGCTGGTGATGACCGCGACCGGTCGCACCGTGGCGCCGAAGACCGTCTACGCCTTCCCCGGACAGGGCATCCAGCGCAAGGGGATGGGGCTGGACGCCCGCTCCCGGTCGAAGGCGGCCAAGGAGATCTGGGACCGCGCGGACAAGCACACCCGTGCGGCGCTCGGCTTCTCGATTCTCGCCGTGGTGCGCGACAACCCGACCTACCTGAAGGCGCGCGGCGTCGAACACCGCCACCCGGACGGCGTGCTGCATCTGACCCAGTTCACCCAGGTCGCCATGGCGACTCTCGGCGTCGCTCAGGTGGCGGAACTGCGTGAGTCCGGTGCGTTCGTCGAGGGCGCGCTGCTCGCGGGCCACTCGGTGGGCGAATACAACGCGCTCGCCGCCGTCGCCGGAGTGCTGCCGCTGGAGGCGGTGCTCGAGGTCGTGTTCCAGCGCGGTTCCGCGATGCACGAGCTGGTGCCGCGGGATGCGCAGGGACGCAGCGACTATCGGATGGCTGCGATCCGGCCCTCACAGATCGGATTGCCCGACGCGGAGGTCGTCGGCTTCGTCAAGGAAGTCGGCGATCGGGTCGGGGAGTTCCTCGAGGTGGTCAACCTGAACCTGCGCGGTTCGCAGTACGCGATCGCGGGCACGGTGGCCGGGCTGGACGCGCTGGAGCAGGAGATCGACCGTCGTCGCGCCGAATTCGGCGGCAAGCGGGCGTTTATCCTGGTCCCCGGCATCGACGTGCCGTTCCACTCGACGGTGCTGCGCAAGGGCGTTCCGGAGTTCCGGCAGAAGCTCGAGCAGCTGCTGCCGGTGGATCTGCGCCCGGAGACCTTGATCGGCCGCTACATCCCGAACCTGGTGCCGAGGCTGTTCACGCTCGACCGGGCGTTCGTGCAAGAGATCGCGGACCTGGTGCCGTCCGAACCGCTCGCGGAGGTGCTGGCCGACTTCGACAGCTGGGCCGCCCGGCCGACCGAGCTGTGCCGCGTGGTGCTGATCGAGTTGCTCGCGTGGCAGTTCGCCAGCCCGGTGCGCTGGATCGAGACGCAGGACCTGCTGTTCACCGACCCCGCACAGGGCGGCCTCGGCATCGAGCGGTTCATCGAGATCGGTCTCGGCGCGACGCCGACGGTGGCCAACCTGGCCAGCCAGACGTTGAAGCTGCCCGCGTTCGGCGGAGCCAAGGTGGAGGTGCTCAACATCGAGCGCGAGGCGGCGATCGTCTACGCGACCGACACCGATCCCGCCCCGGTCGACGAGCCGGTGGAGGAGCCTGCCGCCGCCGCGGCTCCGGCAGCGGCCGTCGTCGCCGCCCCCGTGGCCGCGCCCGCCCCGAGTTCGGGCGGCCCGCGTCCGGACGACATCGCGTTCACCGCCGCCGACGCCACGCGCGTGCTGATCGCGCTGTGGACCAAGTTGCGGCTGGACCAGATCGGCCCGGTGGACACCATCGAGGGCCTGTGCGACGGCGTGTCGTCCCGGCGCAACCAGCTGCTGGTCGACCTCGGCTCCGAGCTCTCGCTCGGCGCGATCGACGGGGCGGCCGACGCCGACATGGGGGCGCTGTCCGCGACGGTGGAGCGGCTGGCCCGCACCTACCGTCCGTTCGGCACGGTGCTCACCGACGCCATCGGCGACCATCTGCGCAAGGTGTTCGGGCCGTCCGGCAAGCGTCCGGCCGCCATCGCGGACCGGGTCAAGAAGGTCTGGGAACTCGGTGACGGGTGGGCCAGCCACGTGACCGCCGAGGTGTCGCTCGGCACCAGGGAAGGCACCAGCGTGCGCGGTGGCGACCTGGGCGGCCTGGTCTCCGGCGCGCTGGGCGACGCCGCGTCGGTCGACGCGGCCATCGATGCCGCCGTGCAGGCCGTCGCGGCCCGTCGCGGTGTCGCGGTGTCGCTGCCCTCGGCGGGCGGCGGTGGCGGTGCGACCGTCGACGCCGCCGCGCTGGGCGAGTTCACCGAGCAGATCACCGGACGCGACGGCGTGCTCGCCACGGCCGCGCGCGTCGTACTGGAACAGCTCGGACTGTCCGAGCGCGTCTCCGCGCCGGAAGCGACCGACAACTCCCTGGTCGATCTGGTGTCGGCCGAACTCGGTTCGGACTGGCCGCGTCTCGTGGCGCCGGCGTTCGACGCCCGCAAGGCGGTGCTGCTGGACGACCGGTGGGCCACGGCGCGCGAGGACTTGGCCCGGCTGTGGCTCGCCGACGACGCCGGCAGCGCGAACGGACCGATCAGCGGGTTCATCGGTGCGGGAGAAGCCGTTGCGGCGCAGGCGAACTGGTGGCGGCAGCGGGCGATGCACGAAGCGCGCTCGGTGCTGGCCGGCCTGTACGAGCGCATCGCCGAGGCGGCGCTGAGCACGGAGGAGCCCGGGCTGTGGTCCTCCGACATCGCGGTGATCACCGGCGCGAGCAAGGGATCCATCGCCGCGGCGACGACCGGCAGGCTGCTCAGCGGTGGCGCCACGGTCGTGGTCACCACCTCGTCGCTGAACGACGAACGCCTCGCCTTCTACCGGAAGCTGTACCGCGACAACGCCCGGCACGGCGCGGCTCTGTGGGTGGTGCCCGCCAACATGGCGTCCTACCAGGACGTCGATGCCCTGATCGACTGGATCGGCACCGAGCAGGTCGACAGCGCGGGCGGCGCGAAGATCAAGGTCAAGGACGCGATGACCCCCACGCTGCTGCTGCCGTTCGCGGCGCCGCGGGTGGCCGGTGACCTCGCCGACGCGGGCGCGCGCGCCGAAATGGAGATGCGCGTGCTGCTCTGGTCGGTCGAACGGCTGATCGGCGGGCTGTCCAAGCTGGGCGCCGATCACGACGTGGACGCGAAACTGCATGTGGTGCTGCCGGGTTCGCCCAACCGCGGCATGTTCGGCGGCGACGGCGCATACGGCGAGTCGAAGGCGGCACTGGACGCGGTGGTCGCCAAGTGGCGGGCCGAGAAGTCGTGGTCGACCCGGGTCACCCTGGTGCACGCGCTGATCGGCTGGGTGCGCGGCACCGGCCTGATGGGCCACAACGACCCGATGGTCGAGGCGGTCGAGAAGGCGGGTGTGCAGACCTGGTCCACCGCGGAGATGGCCGACGAGTTGCTCAAGTGGTGCACCTCGCGGGCCCGCCAGGTGACCGCGACCGGCCCGCAGCAGATCGACCTGACCGGTGGGTTGGCCAGGGCCAAGCTGGACCTGCCCGCGCTGGCGAAGCAGGCCGCGGAGCAAGCGGAGGCGGAGACCGACGCGGACGCGGGTCGCACGATCGCCGCGCTGCCCGCGCCGCCGACCGTGACCTCCGCGCTGCCGATGCCCGAGTGGGGCGAGGTGACGGCGGATCCGGCCGACATGGTGGTCATCGTCGGCGCGGGCGAGCTGGGCCCGTACGGCTCGGCGCGCACCCGCTTCGAGATGGAGGTCTCCGACGAGCTGTCGGCGGCGGGCGTGCTGGAACTGGCTTGGACCACCGGCATGGTCACCTGGGAGAACGACCCGAAGCCGGGCTGGTACGACGCCGCGTCCGGTGACTACGTCCCCGAGCACGAGCTGGCCGAGCGCTACCACGACGCCGTGGTCGCCCGTTGCGGTGTGCGCCGCTACGAGGACGACGGCGCCATGACCGACAATTCGGCCCCGCTGATGACCTCGGTCTTCCTCGACCAGGACCTGTCGTTCACGGTGGGCGGCGAGGCCGAGGCGCGTGCCTTCCACGCCGCCGATCCGGAGCACACGGTGATCACACCGGTCGCGGACTCCGGCGACTGGACGGTGACGCGCCGAGCGGGCACGGAGATCCGCGTGCCGCGCCGCGCCAAGCTGTCGCGCACCGTCGGCGGCCAGATCCCGACCGGCTGGGACCCGACCATCTGGGGCATCTCGCCCGATATGGCCGCTTCGGTGGACCGGGTCGCGCTGTGGAACATCGTCTGCACGGTCGACGCGTTCATCGGCTCCGGGTTCAGCCCCGCTGAGCTGATGAGCTGGGTGCACCCCTCGCTGGTCGCCAACACGCAGGGCACCGGCATGGGCGGTATGTCCTCGATGCGCTCGCTGTACATCGACAACCTGCTCGGTGAGTCGCGCCCGAACGACATCCTGCAGGAGGCGCTGCCGAATGTGGCGCTGGCGCACGTGGTGCAGTCCTACGTCGGCAGCTACGGCGCGATGGTGCACCCGGTGGCGGCCTGCGCGACCGCCGCGGTGTCGGTCGAGGAGGGCGTCGACAAGATCCGGCTGGGCAAGGCCGATCTGGTCGTGGCAGGCGGCTACGACGATCTCGGCATCGAGGGCATCGTCGGCTTCGGTGACATGTCGGCCACCGCGGATTCCGCGGCCATGAGCGCCAAGGGCATCAGCGACCGGTACTTCTCCCGCGCCAACGATCGCCGCCGCGGCGGGTTCATCGAATCGCAGGGCGGCGGCACGGTCCTGCTGGCGCGCGGCAGCGTCGCGCTGGAGATGGGCCTGCCGGTGCTGGGCGTGGTGGCCTACGCGCAGTCCTTCGCCGACGGCGTGCACACGTCCATCCCGGCTCCGGGTCTGGGCGCGCTGGGCGCCGGTCGTGGCGGGACGGAATCCCGGCTGGCGACCGAACTGCGCAAGCTCGGCGTCACCCCGGACGAGATCGCGGTGGTGTCCAAGCACGACACCTCGACGGCCGCCAACGACCCGAACGAGTCGGAACTGCACGAGCGGCTCGCGACGGCCATCGGGCGCTCGGACGGCGCTCCGCTGTTCGTCGTCTCGCAGAAGACCCTCACCGGGCATGCGAAGGGCGGGGCGGCCGCATTCCAGCTCATCGGCCTGTGCCAGGTGCTGGAGCAGGGCGTCATCCCGCCGAACCGCAGCCTCGACTGCGTCGACGAGAAGATGCTGGCCTTCCCGCACCTGGTGTGGCTGCGCGAACCGCTGCGGCTGGGCGGTCGCCTTCCGCTGAAGGCGGGTCTGGTCACCTCGCTCGGCTTCGGCCACGTGAACGGTCTGCTGGCGATCGTGCACCCGGAGGCGTTCATCCAGGCCATCGAGCCGGGACGGCGCGAGGAGTACCAGCGCACGGCGCAGGAGCGTCAGCTGGCCGGCCGCCAGCGGTTCGTGGAGGCGATGTGCGGCGGCGCGCCGCTGTACGAACGTCCCGCGGATCGCAGGCTCGGCGGGGAGGGCACCCCCTCCCAGCGGGCGCGTCAGCTGGAGGCCGACGTGCTGCTCTCGCCGGAGGCGCGCCTGGATCAGGACGGCGCCTACCGCGCGAAGGGCATCGGATGCGCGTAACCGGAAGCGCGGCGGGGCAACTCGCCGCGCCGGGTCCGTGCGCGGGCTCGCCGAGGACGTCGTAGGCTGCCCGCCTATGACGATCCTCGGTATCGGCTTGGACTTGGTGACCATCTCCGAGTTCGCCGAACAGCTCGAACGCGCCGGAACGACGATGCTCCGGGAAAGTTTCACCGCGGGTGAGCGGCGCTACTGCCAGAGCAAAGGGACCGACCCGGCGCGCAGCTACGCGGCGCGGTGGGCGGCGAAAGAGGCGGTGCTCAAAGCATGGGCGTCGTCGCGGTTCGCCCGCCGCCCGCAGATCGGGGACAACCCCTATCCGCTGATCGAGGTGGTCAACGACGCGTGGGGCAGGCCGAGCATCAAGCTGCACGGCCTGGCCGCCGAATTCCTGCCCCGGGTAAGGGTTCACCTCTCGCTGACCCACGACGGCGACACCGCCGCGGCGATGGTGGTGCTGGAGGATCCGGGCGAGCTGGCCGACCTCATCGAAGGCCGCGACAGCGCCGGTTGAGTCGCGCGGTCGGTCCCGGTTCCGGCCGGGACCACCACTTATTTTTGGCCGCCGGTCCGCGATTCCTTCTCCGCGACCAGCAGATAGGCGACCATCAGCCGCTTGAGTTCGGCGACCGCGTCGGCGCTGCTCTGCTCGTCCTGCACGGAGAAGTTGAGCATCGAATAGACCACGTGCACCAGCACTTCGGCCATCATGGTGCGCCGTGGCCGCGGGGTGCGCGGCGTGAGCGGCCGCAGCATCTGCGACACGACCTCGGCGAACTGCTTCTCGTGGATCGCCCCGGTGGCCCGGGTGGACGGCGTGGACTGCATGGCCAGCCACACCTCCCGCCGGGACGGGTCGGTCATCCAGAGGTTGGCCAGGTGGTCGACGAACTGGTTCATGTGCCGCAACCAGTCCAGCGAGGGAATCTCGCCGTGGAAGTCGGCCAGCTCCTGGGATACGGCAACCAGATCTCGGCGATTCAGCTCACAGACGATGACGTACTTGTTGGCGAAGAACTGGTACAGCGTGCCGATCGGCACCTCCGCCCTGGCCGCCACCTCCTCGCAGGTGAACGACTCGAACCCGACCTCGACGAGCAGCTCCCTGGACGCCTGGAGTAAGGCGTCGAACTTTCGTTTGCTGCGTTCCTGCGTCGGCCGGCGTCGCGGCATGAGCTCCTGTGGGTCGTCCTGCAGCTCCAACGCAGGGTCCAGACGGTGCTTCACCCTGGCCTCCGCGCGTACTTCCACGCATCCAGGCTAACGGTAGGGACAAGCGTGCGATACGCGCATCCGCCGTTCGCGTCCAGCTGACTTGATTTCCGCTACCCATCCGTAACCGATGCGGCATCGAACATATACCGAGCGCGCGTGCATCGCGACGTGTGTTCCGAGCAGGGGAATCCATGGGGCTCATGGCTTTCGGCAAGCCCGTGAGCTCGGTCAATGCACAGAGGGGAAGGCGTGATCAGTGGTAGCTGAATCTGTGGTGACTCTCGGCGTTTCGACCGAACGCGGTGCCGTGCACGCGGTAGCGCTCGCCGACGGCAGGAAGCTGGCCGATCGGGTGCTGCTGCGCCGGATCGAGCGAACGGACGGCGACAGCAAGGCGGACGTGGCCGAGGCGGTCGAGGCCGCGCTGGACGCCCTGGCCGCCGGGCTGGGCTCGGAGCGGGAAGTCGGTGGCGTGGCCGTCGCCTATCGGGACGCGCCGGAGCGGCGCGCCATCGTGACCCGGCTGGCGGCAGGCCCGTGGCACAGCGCCTCGATGGTCTCGGTGAAATCGGCCCACCTGAGCGTGGCGAGCATGATGACATGGCTCGACGCCTACGACAACCTGCTGGTGTGCGAGGTGGTGCCCGGGTACCACGCGTTCACCCTGGTCGACCGGGGCCGCCGCCGGGTGCTCGCCGCCGTGGGGCAGGCGGGCCGGGCGACGCCCCGGTCGCTGGGCATCGGCGTCACGGCGGCGTGGGATCAGCTGGACGCGGCCGGCGCGCGACCGGACGCGGTTGCGCTGATCGGCTCGGCGGGCGCGGGCTCCGCGGTGCTGACGGCGGTCGAGAAATTCGGGGCTCCGGTAATCCCGTGCACCGTAGGCGCTTTCGCGTCCGCCGCGGGTGCGGCGTTGAGCGCCCGGCTGGAGCAGGACAGCTACGTCGGGCCGGTGAGCGAGTCGAGTCGGGCGCGCGGCGGCGTCGCGGTGTTCGCCGCGGCCGGCGTGCTGGCCAGCGGAATGGTCGTCGGCGGGAGCTATCTGCTGAACGATTCCGCGCGGCCGACGCCGACCGTCGTGGCGGACGCCCGGATCGAAGGAGCAGGCGCGACGCATCCGGTAGAGCCGGTCCGTCCCGCGGACACCGAGGCGGACGAGTCGTTCGACGGGCCGCGGGGCGGCGATGCCACCACGACCGGAGTGTGGCTTCCGGACCAGCGCGGGGGGCTCGCCCCGCGGCATAGTCCGTTGCCGTTGGTCGCCGCGGACGCGACAACCGGGCCGGAGACGGAAACCCCGGAGCCGCTCCTGCCGGGGACCGGGGTTCCGACCGATCGCAAGGTGGGCGCACCCGACGCCGCGTTGCTGTTCCCCGGTGAGGCCCCACCACCCGCCGTGTTCACCCCGGAAGCCGCGGACTGGTGGGACGAGCACCTTCGCCTGATGGCGCAGTGGGCAGCCCAGCAGGTGTGGCAGGTCTGATCCGATCCACCCGACTTCGGCCCGGCGCCCCTGTGGCGCCGGGCTTTTCGTTGCCCGCGCTACACCGACAGATCGCGGCGCAACTTGGCGACGTGGCCGGTGGCGCGGACGTTGTACTGCGCGACGGCGATCTTGCCCGCTTCGTCCACCAGGAAGGTCGAGCGGATGACGCCGACGACCGTCTTGCCGTACATGGTCTTCTCGCCGTACGCGCCCCACGCGGTGAGCACGGCGCGATCGGGATCCGACAGCAGCGGGAAGGTCAGCCGTTCGGCGTCGCGGAACTTGGCCAGCTTGGCGGGCTTGTCCGGTGAGATGCCGACGACGTCGATGCCCGCGCCGTCCAGGTCGGCCAGGTTGTCGCGGAAGTCGCAGGCTTGCTTTGTGCAGCCGGGCGTGCTCGCGGCGGGGTAGAAGTACACGATCACCTTGCGACCGCGGTAGTCCGACAGCGAGACGTCCTTGCCGTCGGCGTCGGGAAGCGTGAAGTCGGGGGCGGTGTCGCCCGGGGAGAGTCGTTGGTTGGTGGTCACCTTCTGCACGGTATCCGAAGGTTCCGACCGGAGATCCGCGCGCGGCCGGATAGCGGCGCGTGGCGGCGGATAGACTCGTCCGCGAGCCCCGGGTGCTCCGCGAACGGCCGAGCGTGCGGCGCGATTCGTGCACCGGGTGCGGCAATCGACAACAGGAGGGTGGAACGTGGCAAGGGATACCGAGCGGATCGAGCACGAAATCGAGGCCGCCCGCACTCGGCTGGCGAGCACGCTCGACGAACTCGCGGTACGCGCGGACCCGCATCGGATCGCGGACGACACCAAGCAGATCGTGGTCTCGAAGCTGAACGAGCCGAAGGTGAAATACAGCCTGATCGGCGCGGCCGCTGTGGTGGTCGGGCTGGTGCTGCTCAAGATCTTCCGCTGAGCTGGAAAAACGACGACACCCGGTGTGGCGATGCCCACCGGGTGTCGTCGTTTCGCGGTCGGTTCAGACCGTCGGGCAGGCGAAGCCGTCGCCGTCGGGATCCAGGTGCGGGCCGTAGCCCGGTTCGCCGCGGAACAGCGGCGCGTGTCCCGCGGCGCGGGCGTCGTCGCAGTTGGCGTAGGCGCCACCGGCCGAACCGGTCTGCGACAGACCGGCCGAGCCGGTCGCGGCGGAGCCGGTGTCGACGGCCGAGGAGCCCGTTCCGGCGGATCCGGACGGAGGGGCGGCTAGGGCGGCGGGAGCCGCGAGAAAGGTCAATCCCGCGATGGCCGCGCTGACGGAGAGCCGGCGAACGTTCATGTATTCCTCTATGTATGTGGTTGCTGCGGTGGATGGGCGTCCGACCGGACGCCGCATCCACTGTTGTGACGGGCCGCTCTCTTGTCAACCTCGCGGGGACGGAACTAGGGGATTAGGGGATCGCACCCGGTGCCGTGGCTCAGGCGGTCGTCCCGGCGCCGCGGATGTGCTCCGCTGGGATGTTTCCCATGCGACCGGCCTGGTAGTCCTCCATCGCTTCGATGATCTCCGCACGGGTGTTCATCACGAACGGCCCGTACTGCACCACCGGTTCGCGGATCGGCTGTCCGCCGAGCAGCAGGACTTCGAGCGCTCCGGTCCGATTGTCTTGGCGCGCATCGACTGTCACGCTGATCGCGTCTCCGTGGCCGAAGACCGCGAGCTGCCCCTCGTTCAGCGGCCTGCGCTCCGCGCCCACAGTGCCGCTGCCGGACAG
Source organism: Nocardia sp. NPDC004718 (assembly GCF_053601535.1). Lineage (NCBI taxonomy): Bacteria > Bacillati > Actinomycetota > Actinomycetes > Mycobacteriales > Nocardiaceae > Nocardia > Nocardia sp. NPDC004718. The sequence goes on along the minus strand of NZ_JBSGCA010000054.1, from coordinate 2,717 downwards.
CACGTACGCCATCGCCGTGAACTCTTGCGGCCAAGGTGTTTCGAGGCTCCCGCCGGGCGTGATCGACGCGTGGGCGTAGGCGATCGGGGTGTATGTCGAACCGGGGCCGGTGAATCCGCCGACCTCTCCGGCGATGAGCCGCACCAGCGCGCCGCCGTCGTGCGAACTCACCAGCGTCAGTTCGCCAGCGCGCAGGTCCTGGTAGCGCGGCGTGGCGAACTTGAGCGCGCGCGGCAGGTTCACCCAGAGCTGGATGCCGTGGAACCAGCCGCCGGAGGCGACCATCTCCTCCGGCGGGACCTCGTCGTGCAGGATGCCGGAGCCCGCGGTCATCCACTGGGTGTCGCCTTCGCCGATGATGCCGCCGCCGCCCTGCGAGTCGTGGTGCACCATGGTGCCGTCGAGCATGTAGGTGACCGTCTCGAAGCCGCGGTGCGGATGCCACGGGGCACCCTTCGCCTCGTGCGGTTCGTAGGCGACCGGACCCATCTGGTCGAGCAGGATGAAGGGATCGGCCGTGCGCAGATCCATGCTGGGGAACGGCCTGCGCACCTCGAATCCCGCGCCTTCGCGCTGTTTGTGCGCGGTGACCACGCTCCGGACCGGCCGTTGGCGCAGGGTCGCGTCCGGGCGGGGGAGGCGTGGCAGGACCATGATGTCGGGAACGGTGACGGCGGGCATGGGAACCTCCTCAGGAGTTGGTGTCCATGTCAACCAACGGTGACTACACTTCATTCCCATGGTCCGGTGGTTGAGTGACGACGAGCAGGCGACGTGGCAGGCCTACGTGCGCCTGCGCCAGCGTTTGGACGGGGCGATTTCCGCCGGGCTGGCCGAAGACGGCCTGTCCCTGGCGGACTACGAGCTGATGGTGGCGTTGTCGGCAGCCGCCAACGGGTGTCTGCGCGCCAAGGAGCTGGCCACCGAGGTGTGCTGGGAGAAGAGCAGGCTGTCCAAGCATCTGGCCAGGATGGACGCGCGCGGACTGGTCGAGCGGCGCCCCGCGGAGGAGGATGCCCGCGGCATCATCGTGCAGCTCACGCCGCAGGGGCGCGTGGCGCTGGAGCGGGCCGCGCCCAACCATGTCGATCTGGTCCGTCGCGTCTTCGTCGAGCTGATGACGCCGGGTGAGGCGCGTGCGCTGCGCGCGCTGGCGGACAAGGTGATCACCGAGGTCGAGCAGGTGACCGAACTCGGCGCCTGATCGCCGTTCGTTCCCGCCGCTATCCGGCTTCGGTGTCGTGCCGCCGCCATCGACGCCACCACCGGCGGCGTGGACGCGGCGCGATGCGGCCGGCCTGCGCTGGGGCGGGGCCGGTGGCTTCGAGGCTGGGTTGCGCGCGTTCCGGCCTTGCGGCCTCGCGTGCGCGCCTCCATTGCTCGACGATCTCGTCCGCGTTCACCGGAGCGATCGGCACGAACGGTCCTTGCGGCATCCGCAGCCACTCCACGATGCGTTTGTTGAGTTCGCTCACGGCGGCTCGCACCTCCCGCTCGCCGGTCGCATCACGCACGGTCTCGGGCAGGTGCTCGATATCGCGTCGCAGCAACAGCGACGGGGGCAGCAGCGCGTCCCCGCTGACTCCTTCGCGCCGCAGATATGCGCGCAGCCACCAGTCCTCGTCGGGAGCCGTGCCCACCCCGGGAATCGGTTTGCCGGTACCGGGCAGGTTGTCGAGTTCGCCGCGCTCGGCCGCCTCCCGGATCTGCTTGTCGACCCACGATTCGAAGGTCTGCTTCGGCGGCTTGCGCTCGGTCATCGTGACGGCTGCGTAGGCGGGTGCATGACGCTAGTCTACGGAAGTCTGTAGTAGACGCGGAAAAGGTTGAAGCACAATGATTTTCGCGGAAACTCAGGACCACGGCGTGATCGGCGGCTTCACCCAGAGCAGTTTCTCGTCGGTGTGCTCGCGCCGGGCCGCGGGATGCCGCGGATGTCGGGCGGCCCAGTCGTCCTTCTCCGTCAGCAGCCGTGCCACCGCGGTCCAGGTCTCGTCGGTGCTCGGCGGATTCGTTCCGGCGGCCCTGGCGAGTTTGCGCCGTACCGGCGCGGGCATCGCGAGCACCTCGGAGCCGGTGATGCCACGGGGCCAGAGGTAACTCGCCAGCCGGCGTGCTTTCTCGGCGCGGCTCTTGGCCGCCGCGTCGTTGTGTGCGTAGTCGGTCACGGCAAGGTCCAAGGGGTCGCGGGGATGTGCACCATTATTGCCGGAGCCGCAGATGCGCCTGGCCGACCGTGCGGACACGGCCGGAAAGCGCCGCAGCCTCCCCATCCGATGGATGGGGAGGCTGCGTGGCGGTGTGGATCAGTACGCGCTGTTGACGTTGTCCATCGAGCCGTAGCGGTGCGCCGCGTAGTTGCAGGCGGCGGCGATGTTGGCGACCGGGTCCCAGATGTCGAACGGCGTGCCGGCGACGTGGTAGGCGGCGAAGGTGGGGTCGATCACCTGGAGCAGGCCCTTGGACGGGATGCCCATGGCGGCGTTGGAGTCCCACAGGTTGATGGCCTGGGGATTGCCCGTCGACTCGCGCATGATGTTGCGGTAGATGCCGTTGTAGGTGCCGGGGATGCCGTTCGCCGACATGATGTCGAGCGCCTGGCGGATCCAGCCGTCCAGGTTGTCCGCGTAGACCGGCGGGGCCGGGGCGGGCATCGGGGCCGGGACCGGGGCCGCCTCCGGAGCGGGCGCGGGGGCGGGGGCGGGAGCGGGTGCGGG
>NZ_JBSGCA010000053.1:21309-43347 GCF_053601535.1 Nocardia sp. NPDC004718 | reverse complement strand
CGCGGCGGCTGCTGCTGGCCGCCGCGGCCACCCCGGGGCTCACGCTGGCCTGGCTGGTCGTCGGCGTGGTGCTGGCCTGGACGGTGCTGCCGTCCTGGTTCACCGGCCACGACCCCCTCGAGGGCGACTCGTCGGTCAGCTTCGCCCCACCCGGCCTCGCCCATCCGTTCGGCACCGACCGGCTCGGACGCGATCTGCTGGCCCGCGCGATCTACGGCACCTCCACCACGGTGAGCGCGACGCTGCTCGCCGTCGCGCTCGGCTTCCTCATCGGCGCCGCGATCGGCCTGTTCAGCGGCTTCGTCGGCGGCCGGATCGACGCGGCGATCATGCGCTGCGTCGACGTGCTGCTGGCCATCCCCGGCCTGCTGCTGGCCATGACGGTGGTCACCGCGCTCGGCTACGGCACCGTGAACATCGCCGTCGCCGTCGGTGTTTCGGCGATCGCGGCGTTCGCCAGGGTGATGCGGGCGCAGGTGCTGAAGGTCGCGGCCTGCGACTACGTCGAGGCCGCCTACGGAGCCGGTGCGGGTTTCGGGCGGGTGGTGCTGCGGCACGTGCTGCCGAACTCGGTGTCGGCGGTGCTCGCGCTGGCCGCGCTGGAGTGCGGCTCCGCCGTGCTGGCCGTCGCAGCGCTCGGCTTCCTCGGCTACGGCGCGCCGCCACCGCAGCCGGAGTGGGGTCTCGCGGTGGCCGAAGGCCGCGACTACCTGGCCACCTATCCGTGGATTTCGATCCTGCCCGGCGTGCTCATCGCCGTGGTCGTGTTGTCGGCCAACAGGATCGGCCGATCGTTGGGAGAATCGTGATGGGCACGAACGAACCGCTGCTGCGCGTCGACGACCTGCGGGTGCGCTACCGGTCCGCGCACGGCTACGCCGTCGACGGGGTGTCCTTGGCCGTGCGCCCCGGCGAATTCGTCTCCATCGTGGGCGAATCCGGCTCGGGCAAGAGCACCACCGTGCACGCCGCGCTGCGGCTGCTGCCGGACTCGGCCCTGGTGCGAGCGCGGGCGCTGGAACTCGACGGCCAGGACGTCGCGCAGTGGCGGGAACGCAGGCTGGCGCGGCTGCGCGGCCCGTTCGTCGGATTCGTCCCGCAGGACCCCGGCACCTCGCTGAACCCGGTCAAACGGGTGGGGACCCAGGTCGGCGAGGCGCTGCGGCTACATCGGCGCGTCGACGGCGCCGCGGCCCGCGAGCTGGCGGTCGCGAAGCTGGAACTCGCGGGATTGTCCGATCCCGAGCGGGTGTACCGGCAGTATCCGCACGAGCTGTCCGGCGGCATGAAGCAGCGGGTGTTGATCGCGATCGCCCTCGCCAACGACCCCGCCCTGCTGGTGGCGGACGAACCGACCTCGGCACTGGATGTGACGGTGCAGCAGGTCATCCTGGACCATCTGGCGCGGTTGCGCGCCACGCTCGGGCTCGGGGTGCTGCTGGTCACCCACGACCTGGGCGTGGCCGCCGAGCGCTCGGACCGGTTGATCGTGATGCGCGACGGGCGCATCGTCGAGGAGGGCGCGACCGCGGGCATCCTCGCCGCGCCACGCACCGCGTACACCCGCGAGCTGGTCGCCGCGGCGCCCTCCCGGCACAGCGAACCGCTCACGCCGACCGGCGCCACCGCCCGCAGGACACCCGACCGCGGCTCGGTCCTGCTCCAGGTGCGCGCGGTGGCCAAGACCTTCGGCGGGCAGATCCGCGCGGTGGACGACATCTCCCTGGACGTCGTCGCTGGATCGACCCACGCGGTGGTCGGCGAGTCCGGCGCGGGCAAGTCCACGCTGGCGCGGATCGCGGTGGGACTGACCGCACCGGACACCGGGGAGGTCCTGTTGCACGGCGAGCGGATCAGCGGTTTGTCCCGAAGGCGGTCGCGGCCGATCCGGCGGGAAATCCAGTTCGTCTACCAGAACCCGTATTCTTCTCTCGATCCCAAGTTCGACGTCGAGACGATCATCGCGGAGCCGTTGGTGGCGCTCGGGCTGCTGTCCGACCGTGCCCGGCGGCGACAGCGCGTGGCCGAACTGCTGGACGCGGTGGCGCTGGACCGCTCGCACCTGCGCCGCAGGCCCGCCGAACTGTCCGGCGGGCAGCGGCAGCGGGTGGCGATCGCCCGCGCCCTGGCCGCAGGACCGCGGATGCTGGTGCTGGACGAGGCGGTCTCGGCGCTGGACGTGTCGGTGCAGGCGCAGATCCTGCAGTTGCTGGTCGATCTCCAGCACGAGCAGCGGCTCACCTACCTGTTCATCACCCACGATCTGGGCGTGGTGCGGCTGATCGCCGACGACGTCACGGTGATGCGTGGCGGGCGAATCGTGGAAACGGGTCCGGTGGCGGACGTTTTCGCCGAGCCGTCGGCGGAATACACGCGGCTGCTGCTGGCGGCGGTCCCCGGGGCGCCGGCGCGGACACCGGAGCCCCCCTTGCCCGCGGGCGCGCTGTCGCCCGCTTGATACCGCACAGAATCGTTCTGATCGTAAGCATTTCCTCCATCGTTGCCGAGGCCGATGATCGTGATCCGGAACAGGCAGCGAAAGCGAGGCAGTCGTGTACGACATCCGACGTCTTATCCTGTTGCGGGATCTGGCCGAACGCACGACCATGACCGCGGTATCGGAGCTGCACGGCATCACGACATCGGCGGTGTCGCAACAGTTGCGCATCCTCGAGGACGAAGTGGGCACCGTGCTGACCCGCAGGGAGGGCCGGGTGCTGCGGCTGACCCCGGCGGGGCGGGTGCTGGTCGACCACACCTCGCGGATCATCGCCGCGCTGGAGGAGGCCGAGAGCGCGGTGGCCGCCACCGCCGAGAAGGTCACCGGCGTACTGACGCTCGCGACGTTCCGCACCGCGCAGTCGCGGCTGGCGCTGCCCGCCGCGGCGCAGTTGCGCGCGGAGCACCCGAATCTGCGGGTGCGGGTGGTGGACCTGATGCCGGTGGACTCGGTGCCCGCGGTGCGGCAGCAGGAGGTGGATCTGGCCATCACCTACGCCTATTCCTTCCGCGCCCGCGACCTGCCGCTCGGCCTGAGCTCGGAATTCCTGTTCGGCGACCCGCTGGTGCTGCTGGCGCCGGACGGAGTGCGGGAGCGGGTCCGCCAGCACGGACTCGCGGCGGTCCGGGACGCGGACTGGATCGCCGCGCGCGACGGCGCACCGTCGATCGTGTCGGTGCTCTACGCCTGCCGCGAGGCCGGTTTCGCACCCCGCATCGAGCACCGCAGCGGCAGCTTCGCCGGAATGGCCGAGATGGTCGAGTACGGGCTGGGCGTCACGATCGTGCCGGAGATGTCGGTCGACGACGAGCATCGCCATCTGATCGCCTGCACGGTGGCCAACGGGACACGGCAGATCGGGGTCACCTACCGGCAGGCGTCGCTGGAACGTCCCGCCGTCGCGGCCGCCATCCGCGCCCTGCGCACCCTCGCCAGCCCGCAGCGATTGGCGTCGTGAACCGCGTCCGGACCGTCGAGAAAAACTAAACGATTCTCGTAGGACGACTGCCTTGTTCGCCGGTTTCCCGCTTCCGATACTGGGATCGCAGGCGGCACGAACGAAAGGAGTCCCCGTGGCAATGCATGAAACACACTGGGGCACATCACTTTCAGTGCCGTTTCGCTGTTGCCGGTGACGCCGGAATTTCGTCACCGTATTCCATTCCTCGCCCCTGCGGCCACGCCTTGCGAAACGAGTTTGCCGAGAAATCATGAATTGTGTGCCACCGCGCGCCGCGAGCGCGTCATGACCGAAACATTGCCGACGACCGCCGATACCACGCCGACCGGCTTGGACGAGCACGCGCTGACCGGCGTGCTGGCCACGATCGCCGGGCGCGCCGAGGAACACGACCGGGCCGGAACCTTCCCGTTCGCGGCGTTCGAGGCGCTGCACGCCATCGGCGCGCCCGCCTTGACCGTCCCGGTCGCCTACGGTGGGCGCGGCGCGGGCATCGCCGAAGCGGTGGAACTCATCGAGCGGGTGGGCGCCGCCGACCCCTCGGTCGGCCTGATCCTGCAGTGGAACTTCACCAACCACCTCGGCATGCTCCACCCGGACAGCCCGTGGCCGGGCGAGTTGAAGGAGCTGGTGCTGCGGTCCGCCGCCGCCGACGGCGCGCTGATCAACGGACTCGCGGTGGAACGCGAACTCGGCAGCCTGGCGCGCGGCGGCGTGCCCGCGACCACCGCGACCCGGCTACCGTCGGGCGACTGGCGCATCGACGGCGAGAAAGCCTACGCCACCGGCATTTCCGGTCTGACCTGGTTCACCGTGACGACCAGCACCGCGGAGCCGCAGCCGCGCATCGCGACCTTCCTGCTGGACCGGTCGGTGACCGGCTGGCGGGTGGAGCGCACGTGGAACCACCTCGGCCTGCGGGCCTCCGACACCCAGTCGGTGATCTTCGACGGGGCCGTTGTGCCGCACGCCCGGCTCGTCGACCTGCGCGATCCCTCCGCCGGCACGGCGAAGGTGCGCCGCGCTGGCCGCCAGGCGCTGCCGCTGCTGCTGGCCGCCAACTACAACGGCGTCGCGATCGCCGCGCGCGACTGGCTGGTGCGCTACCTGCACACCAGGGTGCCGACCGCGCTGGGCGCCTCCCTGGCCACCGTGCCGCGCTTCCACGACCGCGTCGGGGAGATCGAGGCGTGGATCCAGACCAGCCGGGCGCTGCTGCGCCACGCGGTCGCGAGCCTGGCCTGCGATCCGGCGGGCGCGCTGCCCGCGCTGGCCAAACACCTCGCGACCACCACCGCCATCCGGGTCACCGAGTCCGCGCTCGACTTGACCGGGAACCCGGGGCTGGATCGCCGCAATCCTCTCGAACGCCACCACCGCGACGCCCTGGTGGGGCGAATCCATTTCCCGCAGAGCGATTTCGTGCTGGCCGAGCTGGGCCGCACAGCGCTGGCGGCGGGCCGAGCAGCGGAGCGACCATGAGCCGACGGCAAGTGCACCTGAACGTCAACATCCTCAACGCCGGCGTCTTCGGCGGCTCCTGGCGTTTCCCCGGGACGGACCCGGTGGCGAGCTTCGGGCTCGACCATTACGTGCGGATCGCCCGGCGGGCCGAGGAGGCCCGGTTCGACGCCGTCTTCCTCGCCGACGGCCCTGCCATCCGGGAGGACATCCGGTACCGGCCGTTCAACAGCTTGGAGCCCTCGGTGATCCTGGCTGCGGTGGCCGCGGCCACCAGCCGTATCGGGTTGATCGCCACGCTCTCGTCGAGCTACAACCACCCCTACGACGTGGCCCGCCGCTTCGCTTCGCTCGACCTGCTCAGCGGGGGCCGCTCCGGCTGGAACGTGGTGACCACCGCGGGAGCGGACGCCGCCCGCAACTTCGGTTTCGAGGAGGAGCCCGAGCACGGGGCCCGCTACCAGCGCGCCGCGGAGTTCGTCGCCGTGGTGCGCGCGTTGTGGAACAGCTGGGAGCCCGGCGCTTTGGTCGGCGACAAGGCCGCGCACCGCTTCGCCGATCCGGACAAGATCCATTCCGTCGATCATCGCGGCACGCATTTCCGGGTGGCAGGTCCGCTCAACGTGCCGCGGTCCCCGCAGGGCGAACCCGTGGTGGTGCAGGCGGGCGCGTCCAGCGACGGCCGCGGGCTGGCCGCCAAGGTCGGCGAGGTGATCTTCACGGCGGCGCAGACCGAGGAGGAGGCCGGTGAGTACTACCGCGACGTGAAATCGCGCGCGGTGGCGCTGGGCCGCCGCGCGGAGGACGTGCTGATCCTGCCGGGTCTGTCGACGGTGCTCGGCTCGACCGAGCGAGAGGCCGCGCAGCGGCGGGAGCTGCTCGACGAACTGGTGCCGCCGGACTACGCGCTGAACCGGCTGGCGGCCCAGCTCGGCGTGGACCGTGAAGCACTGCGGCTGGACGCGCCGCTGCCGTGGCACCTGCTGCCCGAGCCGGACCGGGCCGGCGGCTCGCAAACTTTCTACAAGATCGCGCTCGGGCTGGCTCGCCGGGACGACCTCACCGTGCGCCAATTGCTGCGCGAGCTCGGCGGCGGCGCCGGCCACCGCATCGTCACCGGCACACCGGAACAGGTCGCCGACGCGATCGTCGACTGGGTGGACAAAGGCATCGCCGACGGCTTCAACCTGATGCCCGACGTGCTGCCGGACGGATTCGACGATTTCGTCGACGGCGTGGTGCCCATTCTGCGGCGGCGCGGCGTGCTGCGCACCGAGTACGAGACCACAACGCTGCGTGGGCATCTCGGGTTGCCCGTCCCCGGGCACACCCGCCCCCGCGCGGAAGGAGCCGCCTGATGACCCGCACCCTGCACTTCTTCGTCAACGTCGGCAGCTCCGGCTATCACCCCGCGGCATGGCGCGAGCCCGGCCTGCCCGCCGACGCGTTCATCCGGCTCGAGCACTATCAGCACGTGGCCGCCGTCGCCGAGCGCGGCGCGCTGGACGGGCTGCTGTTCCCGGACATTCCCGTGCAGCAGCCGGGCATCGCCCGCGCCCCCGCCGCGACGCTCGACCCGATCCTGGTGACCTCGGCGCTTGCCGTGTCGACCGAACGGATCGGGCTGATCCCGACGGCGACCACATCGCTGAACCTGCCCTACAACCTCGCCAGGCGCATCCTCTCGCTCGACCACGCCAGCGGCGGGCGGGCGGGCTGGAACGTCGTCACCACGTTCGAACCGAACGCCGCCCGCAATTTCGGCATCGAGTCCCTGCCCGAGCGCGACGAGCGCTACCGGCAGGCCGCGGAATTCGTGGAGTTGACCCAGAAGCTCTGGGACAGCTGGGAAGCCGACGCCGTCATCGGGGATCAGGCGGGTGGCCGCTTCGCCGACCTGGACAAGGTGCACGCGGTGGACCACCGCGGCGAGTTCTACGCCGTCGTCGGTCCGCTGAACGTCGCCAGGTCGCCGCAAGGACGTCCGGTGCTGGTGCAGGCCGGAGCGTCGCCGCAGGGCAAGGCGTTCGCGGCCGCGCACGCCGAGGCGATCTACACGACCCAGTTGAGCGCGACCGCGGCCAGGGATTTCGTCACCGGGATCCGGAGCGCTGCCGCTGCCGCGGGCCGGGACCCGCGGGCCATCCGGATTCTGCCGGGACTGGTGCCGGTGCTCGGCGCGACCGAGGCGCAGGCACGCGAACGCTTCGACGCGCTGCAAGAGCGGTTGCCCGCGGACAGCGCGCCTGCACGCGCACTGGCCCGCTGGCTCGGTTACCCCGACGAAGAGCTGGATCTGGACGCGCCGCTGCCCGCGCGGCTGACCGCGCTGCCCGATGGCCGCATCGGCCCGCAGGGCTTCTTCGAATCGCTCATCCGCTACGCCACCGAGACCGGTCACACGGTGCGCAGGCTGCTGACCGAGTTCCTCGGCGGGCACCGGGTGGTCGCGGGCACTCCCGTCGCGGTGGCCGACCACATCGAGCGGTGGTTCCGCGAGACCGGCGTCGACGGTTTCACCATCATCCCGGCCGTGCTGCCGAGCTATCTGGAGGAGTTCGTCGATCAGGTGATCCCGGAACTGCGCGCCCGTGGCCTGTTCCGGCAGGGCTACGAGCACACCACCTTGCGCGGTCATCTCGGCCTCGCCGAACCGGCGAATTCCTTCGGCCGTACGCACTACGAGAAAGTGACCACCCCACGATGACACTCCGCTATCTCGGCCGCACCGGCGTGCTGGTCAGCCCGCTCACTCTGGGCGCCATGAATTTCGGCGCCTGGGCCAACCGCGACCACGACGATGCCGCGCGCATCATCCACCACGCGCTCGACGCGGGCATCAACGTCGTCGACACCGCCGACGTCTACTCCCAGGGCGAGAACGAGGAGATCGTCGGCAAGGCGCTCGCGGGCCGCCGCGACGAAGTCGTGCTCGCCAGTAAATTCCACGGGCAGATCGGCGCCGACCCGAACTCGCGCGGCAACTCCCGCCGCTGGATCATCCGCGCCGTCGAGGACAGCCTGCGCCGGTTGAACACCGACCATCTCGACCTCTACCAGGTGCACCGCCCCGACCCGGACGTGCCGCTGGAGGAGACGCTGCGCGCCCTGCACGACTTGGTCGCCGCGGGCAAGATCCGTTACTACGGCACCACCACCTTCGAACCGCACCAATTGGTGGAGGCGCAGTGGGTGGCCGAGGACCGCAATCTGACCCGCCCGGTCAGCGAACAGCCGCCGTATTCGATCCTGGCGCGCGCGGCGGAGCGGGCCACGCTGCCGATCGCTCAGAAGTACGGGCTCGGGGTGCTCACCTGGAGCCCGCTGGCCGGTGGCTGGCTGTCGGGGCGATACCGGCCTGGGACGGACGCGCCGCCGTCGAGCAGGCTCACCAGGCAACCGCATCGGCACGATCCCGCGCCGGCGGCCAACCAGCGCAAGCGCGCCGCCGCCGAGGAACTGGCGAAGCTGGCCGACGACGCGGGACTCTCGCTGGTGCACGTGGCGCTGGCGTTCGTCCTCCAGCATCCCGCGGTGAGCAGCGTCATCATCGGGCCGCGCACCCTCGAGCAGTTGGAGGGACAGCTCGGTGCGGTGGACGTCCGGCTCGACGCCGCGGTGCTCGACCGCATCGACGAGATCGTCGCACCCGGCCTGACCATCAGCCCCGCCGACGAGGGCTATCTGCCGCCTTCGCTCACCGACTCCGCCACCCGCCGCATCGTCCGAGGAGCCCACTCATGAGCCTGTCCGATCTGCGTGTCCTCGGCCGCACCGGCGTGCGGGTCAGCCCGTTGGCCCTCGGCGCCATGAACTTCGGCGCCCGCGGCCGCACCACGCACGAGGAGGCGGTCGCGGTGATCCACCGCGCGCTGGACGCGGGCATCAACGTCGTCGACACCGCCGACACCTACTCGCGCGGCGAATCGGAGATCATCGTCGGCAAAGCGCTGCGCGGCCGACGCGACGAGGTGATCCTGGCCAGTAAGTTCCACAACGCCGTCGACGACGACCTCACCCACCGCGGCAACTCGCGGCGCTGGATCGCCCGCGCCGTCGAGGACTCGCTGCGCAGGCTCGGCGCCGATCATCTCGACCTCTATCAGGTGCACCGGCCCGAATCGGTCACCGCGATCGAGGAAACCGTCGGAGCGCTGGATGATCTGGTCCGCGCCGGCAAGATCCGCTACTACGGCACCTCCGTGTTCTCGCCGGGCGAATTGATCGAGACCCAGTGGCAGGCCGATCGGCGCAAGCTGAATCGGCCTGCCACCGAGCAGGTTCCGTATTCGCTGCTGGTGCGTGGCATCGAACGCGAGACGCTGCCGATCGCGCGTCGGTACCGGCTCGGCGTGCTCACCTACGGTCCGCTGGCGGCGGGCTGGCTGTCCGGCAAGTACCGCGCGGGCGCGGCGCAACCCGAGTCCTACCGCGCCGATCTGATCCCGGGTCGTTTCGACATCGCCGCCCCGGCCAACGCCGCCAAGCTCGCCGCGGCCGAAGCGCTGGCGGTGCTGGCCGAGGAATCCGGGCTGACCCTGGTGCAACTCGCGGTCGGCTTCGTCCTGTCGCACCCGGATGTCAGCGCCGCGATCATCGGCCCACGCAACGCCGAGCACCTCGACGCCTACCTCGGCGCGGCCGCAGTGACGCTGAGCGCGGACGTGCTCGATCGCATCGATGAGATCGTCGCTCCGGGAACCGTTTTCAGCGATCGTGACACCGGAGCGATCCCGCCCGCGCTGGCCGACCCGGCGTTGCGGCGCAGCGTCGCCTGAGCGCCCCCGCGCCGAATCCGTCCTGCGCCGGTGGCGCACCGGCCCTACTCCAGGAGTTCCGATGACCAGCATCGATATCGCTGCGGCCGCCATCGCGCGTCCCGGTTCCCCCGAGATCGCGGCATTCGTCGCCGAGGTGGCCGCGGATGCGGCGCGCCGACGCGCCGAGGGCGGTGACGAGCCACCGCACGCGGCGATCGCGGCGGCCAAACGGCTGCGTCTCGGCGCGGTCCGGGTACCCGCCGATCTGGGCGGCGGGGGCTGGCGGATCTCGGAGCTGTTCGATCTGTTGATCGACTTGGCCGAGGCGGACCCCGACGTCCCGCACATCCTGCGCATCCACTTCGGCTTCGTGGAGGAATTGTTCCGGTTGCCCCGCACCGGCAAGAAGGCGGCCTGGATCCCGGAAGTGCTGGCGGGCAAGCTCTTCGGCGGAGCGCTCACCGAATTGAGCAATCGTTCCGCGGGCAGCTGGACCTACGACAGCACGTTGACGCCCGCACCCGGCGGGGGCTACCTGCTCAACGGGCGCAAGTTCTACAGCACGGGCGCGCTGTATTCCGACTACGTGCGCATCAGCGCCGAGGTGCCCGGACAAGGCCTGCTCACCGCCGTGGTCCCCGCCGACCGGGCGGGCGTCGCCCATCTCGACGACTGGGACGGCATCGGCCAGCGGCACACCGGCAGCGGCACCACGGTGCTCACCGATGTGGCGGTGGCCGAGTCGGAGACGCTGCCGTGGCGCGGTTCGGATTCCGGCGTGCCGCCGCGTCAGGCGTTCCCGCAGTTGTACCTGCACGCCATCGCCGCGGGCATCCTGCGGTCCGCGGCCGCCGACGCCGCCGAGCTGGTGCGCACCCGCAGGCGGAACTTCGTCTTCGCCAATGCCGAAGAGCCTCGCCACGATCCGCAACTGCTCGAGATCATCGGCACGATCTCCGCCACGGCCTTCGCCGCCGAATCGCTGGTGCGCGTCGCCGCGCTGGCGCAGGATCGCGCCTTCGACGCCGCTCGCGCCACCGGGATCGACGCGGACCTCGAACACGAGGCGGCGGTGCTGGCCGCCAAAGCCAAGGTCGCCATCGAGGAGCCCGCCCTGCGGGCGGCGGGGCGCATCTTCGATGCCGGCGGCGCCTCGGCCACCCGCGCCTCCGCGCAGTACGACCGGCACTGGCGCAACCTGCGCACCCTGTTCTCCCACAACCCCGCGGCGTACAAGGCCCGCGCGCTGGGCGACCTCCTGGTCAACGACACCCCGCTGCCAGAAGCGGGTCACTTCTGAGGCCGGAATCATCGCTCGGCAAACATCGATACCGCACGCAACGCCGAGGCTGCGCGCGACGGCTGGGTGCACACGGGTGACATCGGCAGGCCCGACGAGCACGGCTTCCGCTGCGTCGTCGGCCAGTGCGCTGCCAGCACCAACAGCAACTCGCAATCGTTGGCGCCACCCCCTGTGGGTTGGCGCTGGTGTCCGGAGGGGGAGTCATACACCGGAATTGCAGCAGCTGTGCACGGCTAGTGTGCACATGCCGTCACCATACACATTTCTCTCGTTTTCGACCTCCTTCGGACACGTCCACGATGCAGACGCCCGCTGCTACAGATTCGCCTAACTGTGTTGCGCTGCAATGCGTATGAGGGAAGTGCCGGTTCGTCGGGATAGGTCGCGACGCTCCAGGGACCGAGATACCGTGCGGAGCGTATTTCTCTGGTCGGGGTCGATTCGGGGGATTCCTCGCTGGTATGCGGTGCGCAATCTTGTTTACTCGCCAGGCGTAAGGCATTGCGTCCGGTCATGGTGTCCGTCAATGCTTGGAAGACACCCGGTTTGCCGTGCCATGGCCCATGTCGGAGTCGGCGGCGCCCTTCGGCCTGCCGCGTGCTCGGTCAGCGCGCCTCGTGGCAGGCGAGTGGCCTCCCCGGCCCCTTCCCCGAACCCATTCGGGTACGCGGCAGTCAGGCACCTGTGCTTCCGGGTAGCAGCGGTCGCATAAAAGTCCGCTCGTAGCGGAGCACGCAGCCGCTTTCATCCCTGATGCGGTCCGCGTCGACGAAGTCGGGGTGGATGCCGAAATGCGCGCGGTACTGCTCGTATGCGGCGAGGCTGGAGAAGCTGAACAGCGCAAGGGCTTTGTCACTCGCGCCTTCGGCGGGAAGGAAGTAGCCGTGGTGCGTGCCACCGTGGCGCTCGACCAATTCCATCCACCGTCTGGCGAAGCGTTCGAACGCATCGATCTTCCGCGCGTCTATCACATACTCGACGACACAAGTGATCACGCCTCAACCTACCAACGCTCGCACACCGGCTTACAGGGCATTCGCCGGACTTGCCGGGCCGCCGGACCGGCCTGAGTGCTCGGCCGGATACCGATAGAACTCCAGCAGCACGTCAGCGTCATCAACGATCTCGGCGGCTGATTTGGGATACTTTGCGCCGTAATCGATCTCGAAGGCTCTGATCGCCAACGACCTCGGCCGGATCCTGCGCCCGCTTCATGCTGCGACACCGGTGGCTGGGCGTCGCTTTGGCGTTCCATGCCCAAAGCGCCGTTCGCAAATACGTTCTCGCCCAAGCGTTCCTGGGCCTTCGTCTCGTTTAACATCGTGCGTCGGTTGTGCTCGTGGGGGCTACGAAAGGAAAGGGTGACCGAGCCGTTCGGGCCAGGTGCCGCCGGGGCAGCAGCTGCCGCTGCTGCACGAGAGATCGCGGAGCGGACTGCGCGGGCGCTGACCACCGGCGCCTCCGGCATCAGCAGATCCTGGCATGACCTGGCGGGCGCGACCCGGGAGTCTGCTGGGGTTCTGCTCCACACCGACCACCACAGCGCGATACCTATCAATTCAGCCGGGCGCGCTCTGATCCGCGACGATCAGGTCATCGGGGGACGCAACGAAGCCGCGTACACAACATGGTTGCAGGAACTGCGGGATCGGGGTGTGGACACCGATCGAGCGATGTCGGATCTGGGAACCGTGTGGGATTATCTGCGTCACGACCCCAAGTGGGCGTTCGATCCCGGACGAAATTACGGGGGCATCATCTTCTTCGGTAGCCGTGACATCGGCGGGTCGTCGGTGATCGCGAACCTGGTCCGCGACCGTGGCCTTGGTGATGTGCCCGTGGTGTTCTCCGGATACCGGGGCGAGGCAGCCAAGTTCCGGCTGGCCGCGGAGAAGCTGAACCTCAATCCGAAACAGATCATCGAGGAACCCTTCGCGCAGAACACCGGCCAGAACGCGGTCTACTCGGTCCAGATGCTCGAGCAGCACGGCCGCGACGTCAGTTCCGTAATCGGAGTATGTACCCCCTTTCACGCCCGCCGCGTGTGGGGCACGCTCATCAAACAGTGCCCGGACGTCGAACACGTCTCCATACCCGCCGCCGACGTCTCACTCGAGAACTACATGAAATACGGCAACCGCCCCGACGCGACAACCGCGCCGCACCCGAAATCGATCGTCGCCATCACCATGGGCGAGATCAAACGCCTGGACGAGTACCCCCGCGAAGGCCACATCATCCAAGAAGACATCCCAGCCGACGTACGCGACGCCTACGACAGACTGAGCGAGACGTTCCGCCCCGCCGAACGCAGGTTCTGACGCGGTTCAGATCACCGATCACCCCGGCCTGCATCCTTGGAAAGCCGCCGATCGGCGGTCGTCCTTCTGCAGAGACGAAGAGTTACGCGCTGACGACGGTGGATACACCCCGAGTCGTCGATCCTCACCACACCCCAAACCAGGCCGGTGCACACGATCTCGAACATCGGTACACACGGTATCTGCTCAGCCTCCCAATCCCGATGCGCCGCACTCTGACCCGGGAGCGCGGCCGGGAAATTGCCCGGCCACAAAGCCATCCCCGCAGCCACGAAGATGCCGATCTGCCTGTGCAAGCCCCGCAGCCCGTGGCAACGCGGCACGAACGAGTACACCAATCGGCTACTGCGTAAATACCTGCCCAAAACAACGATCTACGCCGATTCAGTCAATCCGACCTCGACACTATCGTCGACGAGCTCAACAACCGACCCCGCAAGATCCACAGCTACCGCAGTCCCGCAGAGGTCTACGCTGAGCATCTGAACAGCGGTGATGCACTGACTGTTTCAGCGCACCTTCGTTATCTCGACCGTCCGATTCTTCCCACGACAGTCCTCCCTCGGTGTTGCGGTACAGGAGAATTCACTGTAGCCACGCGGGCACAGATCTACTACATCATGTAGTAGATCTTGGTGGTGGTGCTCCGCGCTCGATCCCTCGCAGCTGGGCGCGAGCCGTGGCGAATCCGAGCGAAAACCACGCCCATCGTCGCCCCCTGACGCCGCAAAAACAGCGCCATCTACCGCTGCGAGTCACAGACCAGCCACTTAGAAGAGTTCATGAACCGCCCATTTGTGACCAGGTGGTGTTTCCGGGGCCACAGGGTCAAGGGTGAGGGTGAGCGCCGGGGGTGTGGCCGAATGTTTTGCGGAAGGTGTCGATGAAGGCGCTGGCCGAGGCCCAGCCGCAGCGGTGGGCGACGGTGGTGACGGGGGTTTTGTCGGCGAGCAGGATCAGTGCGTGGTGTAGGCGTAGTTGGGTGCGCCATTGGGGGAAGGTCAGGCCGAGGTCGGTGCGGAACAGTCGGGACAAGGTGCGGTCGCTGGCGCCGACGTCGCGGCCGAGTTCGGTCAGGGTGCGGGTGTCGCCGGGGTTGTCGAGCAGCATGCCGCACACCGCACGCAGCAGTGGCGTGGTGGGGGTGGGCAGGTGCAGGGGTTGTTGGGGTGAGGCGCGCAGCTGGTCGAGCAGGACCGCGCGCAGCCGGGTGCGTTCGGGGCTGTCGCCGGTGTCGCGGGTGTAGGCGATGATCAGTTCCCGCAGTAGCGGTTCGACTCTCAGCACGGTGGGGGAAGTCAGGCCGAGGGGGGTGTCGGTGGTGGTGGGCAGGCCGAGCATGTGCAGGTGCAGTTCGCCGTAGGCCCGGTGGGCGTGGACGGTGCCGGCGGGGACCCAGATTCCGTGTGTGCCGGGTGCGACCCAGGTTCCGGCGCTGGTAGTGATCGAGAGAACGCCGTGGCCTGCGTAGATGATCTGGTGGTCGTCGTGGCGGTGGGCGTCGATCTCCTCGCCGGGGGCGAGGAGTTGGGCGCGGGTCGGCGCGACGGGTTGATGGCGGATTTCCATTACAGGCTGTCAGTTTATCGGAAGCGCGACAGCGCTCGGCTGGTGAGCATGGAGTCCGTGCGACGAAACACTTCTATTTTTCTGTTCTCCAGCGGTCATGCCTGTGTCGATGTCTACCAGGGCGCGGTCGCCGCACTCGTGCCGTTCTTCGTCGCCGAGCGCGCCTACACCTATGCCGCGGCTTCGGGGATCGTGCTGGCGGCGTCGTTGCTGTCCTCGGTGGTGCAGCCGTTGTTCGGTGCGTTGACCGATAAGTGGTCGATGCCGTGGCTGCTGCCGGTCGCCACTGTGGTCGGGGGTGCCGGGATCGCGGTCACCGGACTGTCGGGCTCCTATGTACTCGCCCTGGTGTTCGCCGCGGTCTCGGGGATCGGGGTAGCGGCCTACCACCCAGAAGCCGCCCGGGTCGCGCGCGCCGCGAGCCGCGGTAGCCACACCGCGATGGCGTATTTCGCTACGGGCGGCAATATCGGGTTCGCGCTGGCGCCGCTGCTGGTCGCGGGCACGGTCGCGGCCGGCGGATTGAGGTGCACTCCGTGGCTTTTGACGCCGGCGCTGGCGGGTGCGGCGGTGACGGTGCCGGTGCTGCGGGCCCTGCAGCAGCGCCAGGTGGCCGGGGTCGAAGAGTTCGCGCCGACCGGGGACGACGATGTCGCCTCGTTCGTGCGGATGTCGCTGGCGGTGGTGTTCCGTTCGATCGCGTTCGTCGGGTTGAGCACCTTCATCTCCCTCTACATCAGCGGGCGTATGGGCGGGAACTCGGCCGCGGGCACGGTGGCGTTGTTCGTGCTCTACCTCGGCGGCGTGGTCGGGTCGGTGCTGGGCGGATATCTGGCGAAGCGCTGGGATCGGGTGACAGTGTCGCGGTGGTCGTATGTGCTGACCGCGGTGGCGATCGCCGGGGTGGTGTGGGTGCCGGGCCCGGGTGTGTTCCTGTTCGTGGCGTTGACCTCGGTCGGGTTGTATGTGCCGTTCTCGCTGCAGGTGACCCTGGGCCAGGACTATCTGCCCTCGCGGGTCGGCACCGCCAGTGGCGTCACCCTCGGGCTCACCATCTCCATCGGCGGCTTGGCCAGCCCGGTGCTCGGCCGCCTCGCCGATGCCACCTCCCTGCAGGTCGCGTTGATCCCGCTGGTTGTGATGCCCGTCCTCAGCTGGCTGCTGTTCCGCACCCTGAGCGACCCGGCCGTCCCGCAGGCCACTACCGAGATGGCCGCCGCCCCGGCCTGACCGTTTGTGCGGGTTGCCCGGGTCCCGGGCAGCCCGCACAGCGTCGGGTGAATTGCCGTGGGCCGAACACCAGGATGCCGCGATGGAGTTCAGGCAGGTCGAGCACTTCCACGCGGTCGCGCGCCGGAAACCGCCGCAGCCCAGGACGTGCACGTCGTGCAGTCGGCATCGAAGGCTTGACAGCAGGGGGGGCGGGACTCGGGAGGAGCCCTCGTACTACGAGAATGTGTTGTGCGTCACATCAGGAACTGGTTCGACAACTTCTCCGACCTTTTGTCGGCTGCGAACCCACGCTGCCACAACGAAATCGAGAGTTGAGACGACAGTGATGTTTCGTAAGGGCGCCGCGGTGGCCGCCATGGCTATCTCGGCTTTGTGTATCTCGGCGGGAACCGCGACTGCGGATCCCACGCAGGTGACTCCGGATGTCCATTTCCAGGCCAACGTGGTCGACCGCTCGGTTGTGCTCACCATGGATGCCGGGGCGCTCACCGTCAGCGATGACCATCTGCAGTTCATCGATCGGAGCGGAACATCCGTCGCGGCTCTTCCGCTGACCTACGTCCACGGTGGCAGCGCGATGCCGATCGCCGCGCAGCTGGACGGCGATACGGTCACGCTGACCCCGAGCACCGATCCCGCCGACGCGCGCCCGATCAGCGCAGCGACAGCTCAGGAGATCGATGCACTGTCTCATCCGAATTACAACGCGGCCCTCGGCAACTTCAGCATGTCGATGATGGCTGCGGCGACTGTCGGGAGCCTGCTGGGTAGTGCGATCGGCGGCGGCATCGGCTGCGTGGCCGGCGGCATCGTCGGTGGAGCGACCGGGGGTGTGGTGTCGATCGGTCTGCTCGCGGTTCCAGCGGCGATCGGCGGTTGCCTCATCACCGGCGCCGCACTGGCAGGCATAGGCGCGGTCGCGGGCACCGTCATCGTCGGCGTCCCGGCGTTGATCGCAGCGGGTATCCAGTTCTGGAACGACACCCACTGAGCAATCGGTAGGTCCGGAAGTCGTGGTCGGATTGCCGGACCCTCCACGACGCCGATCTCGCGGTGCGCCGTCTCTGCCACGACGGCGCTCACCGGAGATGCGCGGTTCTGCCGTAGTTGTGGCATATCGTCGTCGGCGAGCATCTGTTGCGTTCGTTTTCTCACCGTGCGGAGAGGTCTCGACGATGAACAGTTCTTGGTTGGTGCGCGCCGGGTCGGCAGGCGCTGCCGCGGCCTTCGTGGCGACTGTGGCGGCCGCTCCCGCGCTTGCGCACATCACTGTCTCTGGGCCTGACGCGTCTCGCGGCGGGTCGGGGGTCCTGGTTTTCCGGGTGCCGAACGAATCGGGCACTGGTAGCCCCACGGTCGAGGTTGCGGTGCAGATTCCGGGGGTGACGGCGGCGGATACCGAAGCTGCGCCGGGATGGAAAGCGGTAGTGCGGAAAGACTCTGCACGGAACGTCACCGACATCACCTGGACGGCTGATGCCGGGGGTGGCATCGGGCCGAGCCAGTTCGGGCAATTCTCCGTGCTGGTGAACGGGTTACCGGATACCGAGAGGGTGACGATCCCTGCGGTGCAGACCTACGCGGATGGTCAAGTCGTGCGCTGGGACCAGAAGGCGGACGGTGATGGGTCCGAGCCGGAGCGTCCAGCTCCTTCGCTGCCGTTGGCTGCCAAGCAGTCGGGTGGCGTCGACAACCATGGTGACATCCAGTCGGCGGCGTCCAGTTCGAGTTCGTCGAGCGATACGACCGCGCGCTGGCTCGGCGGTATCGGTATTGTTCTGGGCGCTTCGGGCCTGCTTGCGGCACTCGGTATGGGAGTGGCTCGTCGCAGGTCCTGATTATGCTCGGCCGCTCGATGATCGGCTCGTCGGTTTCGCGGCCTGCGGCGAGGTCGTGATCGAAACCCTGCGGGACAGTGGCGGCAGATGAGTGTCATGATGGACGGCGTTATGAACACTGTGCCTGTGCCCCGGAACGCGCGGGCGGCACGTGCCATCGTGTTCGCGGGGATCGCGGTGTTGTTGTCGGCGCTGGGGCATGGGGCCTCGGCGGGGCACAGTGTGCCGGTGTCGGCTTTGATCGTGGCATTTGCCGCGACGGGTTCGCTGGCGTGGGCGCTGGCCGATCGTCAGCGTGGCTTCTTCGCCATCGGCGGTGGGCTTGCGGTGATGCAGGCGGTCTTGCACGTGTGGTTCGGTATGGCCTCGATGTCGGCCGCTCACGCTGCTTCCCAAACCATCGACCCGCCTAGTGATGCGGGCATGTTCGCTGCGCACGTGGCGGCCGCGCTGGTGTGTGCGGTGTGGCTGTGGCGCGGGGAAGTCGCCTTCTTCGCGCTACTGGCGGCGCTTTATACACGGATTCTGGCGCCTCTGCTTCTGGTTCTGGTGCATCCGTCGGTCGACAGCGAGGCCCGAGCCGTGATGGAAGTCGACCATCGCATCGAGACGCTGCGCGAAGGCGTGCTGCGTCATGTGATGGCGCGGCGTGGGCCTCCGGTGGGCTCGGTTCGTTTCTGAGAGTTCGCCATCGGAGGCAGCCACGCCTTGTGCTGCCGGTGGGGCAGTGCTGCCCGGCCGATCGTCGATCGGCGCGGCCGGTATTCCGGGGGCGAACGTAGCCGCTCGTGTCATCGATGCGCGTGAGCAAGCCGTCAGGGTCTGCCGCGACGCCGGTGCGCACGCCCGGCCTCCCGTCCAGCGGCAGTCGGTCCTCTACGCCGGTGTGCGCACTGCGCGCGTCCGGCTGCCGGTCTCTCCGCACCGCCGAATGGTGGTGTCGCGAACAGAAATTGTGCGAATGTTGCCTCCTTCTCTGCTGTCGGCTGCCTGCCGCGGCAACGGTCCTTCTCCTCGATCGGCTTTAAGCGCTGGGCGCTTACTCGTGTGCCGGATGCGTCGATGTGGAGGCCGCGGATGTCCGACGAACTCCTGACCGCGCTGGCGTTGTCGGCCGGTGCCGGCGATCGAAAGGCGTTGGAGCAGTTCATCCAATCGACGCAGCGCGATGTGTGGCGTTTCGTCGCGCACCTGACCGATGTCCAATCCGCTGACGACCTGACCCAGGAGACGTTTCTGCGGGCCATGGGCAGTCTGCCGCGGTTCGCGGGGAATTCGACCGCACGAACCTGGCTGCTGTCGATCGCTCGCCGTGTGGTGGTGGACCGGTTTCGCAGTGTCGCCGCCCGTCCGAGGACGACTCAGGTGCCGGAATGGTCGCAGGTTCTCGAGCAGCGGCCTGATCGGTGTACGCCGGATTTCGCCGAGGAGTTGGCGTTGAACGATCTGCTGTGCAGTCTGCCGCAAGAGCGGCGCGAGGCGTTCGTCTTGACCCAGGTCTTGGGTATGTCCTATGCCGAGGCGGCGCAGACGGTGGGTTGTCCGGTCGGCACGATTCGTTCTCGGGTGGCCCGTGCTCGCGAAACCCTCGTCTCGGTGGTGCGGGGGATCGACGGGTCCGCCGCCGACGGTCATCATGTCGCGGAACCGATGGGCGTGGTGGTGCGACTACTTCCGGGCACACCGGTCGGCGTGCGGGTGACGGCCGGTAAGGAGGTGGGGTGATGGCAGGGCTGAACCTGCGCTTGCGGGGGGTGTCGTGCCGGCACGGACGTGTCGACGTGGTCAGGGATGTCGACCTCGACATATCTGCCGGTCAACGGGTCGCATTGACCGGTACCAATGGCTCCGGCAAGACGACGCTACTGCGCGCGGTGATCGGCCTGCATGCGGTTGTGCGCGGCGATATCTCCGTCGGAGGCCGTGGTGGCCGCACATCGGCGGACTATGCGTGGCGGCGGCGGGTGTGCGGGTGGATTCCCCAGCGGCCCGCGGGGGGCCGATTTCCGCTGCTGGCCGGTGAGCTCTTGGCCAGCAGCGGAGACATCCGTCAGGCGCAGGCGATGGCGACACGGCTGGGTGTGGGCGAGCTGCTCGGCCGACCACTCGACACGCTCTCGGGCGGGCAGCTGCAGCGTATGCACCTGGCCCGCGCGGCAGGCTGCGTGGCAGCTGGTGCGAGCGTCGTTCTGGCCGACGAACCCACGGCCGCACTGGATTTCGCGGGCCAGGAGGAGGCCGCCGACGTCCTGACGGAGCTGCCTGTCACCCTCGTCGTGGTCACCCATGACCGCGCCATGGCGCGACGTTGCGACCGGGTGCTGGAGATGGCCGCGGGCCGACTGCGGGAGTTGTCGTGAACGGGCCTGCGCAGGTGTTCGATCTGCTCGGAATGGGGTCGGTGCAGCGTGCCGGTGTGGCGCTGCTGGTGGGCTCGATCGGGCTGCCGGTGGTCGGTGTGGCCATCGTGGGGCTGGACATCATCCCGGTCCGGTTCGCGATGATGCACGTCGCTCTGCTGGGTGCCGCGGTCGGCATGCTGACCGGATGGGATCCGGCGTTGTGTGGTCTGCTCGCGTGTGCGGTAGCCGGGGCGGGGATCACTCCGCTGGCGCGCACGCCGGAAACACTGTCCGGTGCAATGGGTTTGCTGATGAGTCTGGCCGTCGCGGCAGCGCTGCTGGTGCTTGCGGTAGCGGGAGTGAACGCCTCGGCGGCGTTTTCGCTGCTGTGGGGTTCGATTCTCGCGGTCCGAGTTCAGGATGTCGTCGTGTTGGCGGTGCTGGCGGTAGTGGTGCCTGCGCTGTTCTGGTGGCGAAGACGTGATCTGGCGCTGCTGTTGCATGATCGCGAGCTGGCGCTGGTTTCCGGTGTGGCAGTGGGGCGGCTCACCCTGATTCTGCTGGTGCTGATCGCGGTTGCGGTGGCCGGAGCGATCCGGCTGACCGGTGCGCTGCTCGTGGATGCGCTCACCTTGCTCCCGGCTTTGGCCGCGCGGCGGTTGGGTCGCTCGCTGATTTCGATCATCGTCTGGGCTGTCGGTATCGGCGTTGCGGTGAATTCCGTGGGATTCGTGCTGGCGCTGGCCTTCGATCTTCCTCCTGGGCCGGTGCTGGTCCTCACCGCGGGGGCAGTCGCCTTCGCGGCCCATCTGATTCCTGAACGGAGAACACTCTCATGGCACGCTTTCGACCATTGACCGCCGGTATGGGCCTGACGACTGTGGTCGCGGCGACCGTGCTGCTGAGCGGGTGTTCCAGCTCCGAAAGCGAGGGGCACGACCACCATGGACACACCCACCCGGTGGTCGTGGCGACCACCACCTGGGAGGCTGCGTTCGCCGAAGCCGCAGGCGCCGAGGATGTGAAAGTCATTGTGCCGCCGTCGGTTCACCATGCTCCGGACTACGATCCCAAACCGTCGGATCTGACCGCGGTGGCGGAGGCGGATTTCGTGCTCTACGCGCCGTTCGAGCCGTTCGCGGCCAAGATCAAGGAAGCCGCGGGATCGAAGGCCGAATTGATCGAAGTCGATCTGGACAACTCCGCGGCCAAGGTGAAAGCCCAAGTGCAGGCGCTGGGCGAGCGCTTCGGCACCACCGCGGCGGCGCAGGCGTGGACCGCGACGTTCAGCACCGAGTACGACAAGCTCAGCGGGGACGTCCGCTCGGCATGGCCGGGTGGTAAGCAGCCGACGGTCATCGCCCAGGTGTTCTCGACGTGGGCGGCCGAGCTGGCAGGTGCGCAGATTGTGGGGACCTATGGTCCTGAACCCGTCAGGCCGGGTCAGCTGGCGGAGTTGAGTGCGAAGAAGCCGCAGTTCGTGCTCGACAACGCGCACATGTCCACCGGCGCCGTGCTGCCGGGCTCGGGCGTCGAACAGGTATCGATCGTGAACTATCCCGAGCAGGGTGAGGATCTTCTGTCTGTCTATCGGGGTGCGGCAACCGCGTTGAAGAAGGCGCTCTCCGGGTCCTGACCAGGCGGGCTTAGGGCGGGGCAGCCGTGGAAACGGCTGCCCCCCCGATATATCAGTGGTGGGCGGCGGGGGAACAAGTTTTCGGTCCCGCGCGGGCGGGGTTGGCAAATCGGA
>NZ_JBSGCA010000053.1:0-21299 GCF_053601535.1 Nocardia sp. NPDC004718 | reverse complement strand
TCCGATCGACAACCGCTTTCACGTCGGCCCGCTGGGGTACGTGCCCGGGGGGGTGTGGGGGGGGGCTGCGGTGGACCGGGCTCCCCCGCGGTTATTTCAGTGGTGGACGGCGGTGAACCTTGTTTGCAGAGCCGCGCGGTCGGGTTTGCCCGCCGGGGTCAACGGCAGGGCATCGAGCAGCAGGAGCGATTCGGGGTGTTTGCCGCGCTCCATGCCGTTTGCCGCCAGATGAGCGCACAGCCCTTCCAAGTCGAGCACGCTGCCCGGCCGTGGCACGACGCAGGCCGCGAGTCGCTCACCGAGCACGTCGTGGGGGACGCCGATGCACGCGACATCGCGGACATCGGGATGCGTGGCCAGCATGCGTTCGACCTCGGCGGGGCTGATGTTCGCGCCACCGCGGATGACGATCTCCTTGAGCCGCCCGACCACGTGCAGGCGGCCTGCGGGGTCCAGGACGCCGAGGTCACCGGTGCGTACCCAGCCGTCGCTCGTGCGATAACGCGAGTCCAATTGCGGGTCCGCGACGTAGCACAGTGGCGTCATCGGGCCCCGGGCGACTATTTCTCCGGTTTCGCCCGGTGCCGCAATCCGGCCGGTGCCGACCAGGTCGATGCGGATCTGCGCCACCCGCGGGTCGGGTCGGCCGACCAGCACTCCCGAACTCCCGTCGTCGGAATCGATTTCGTCGATGTCCGTGTGACAGTTGACGCCGTCGGCCGACCCGTAGAGGTTCACCACCGTGCATCCGAATGCTTGTTGCGCCTCCCGGGCGGTGGTGGCGTCGAGTTGCGAACCACCGAGCACCAGTGCCGTCAGTGCGGAGGTGTCGGTCTCGGCTGCGCCGTTGTCGAGCATCATCCGGATCATGGTGGGGACGCCGAGCACGTGCGTGGGACGATGCCGTTGGATCGACGCCAACGCTTCCACCGGCGAGAAGTGATCCAGCAGAATCAGCGCGCCGCTGTGGCGGGCCAGCGTCACAGCCGTGCCGTTGCTGCCGAATGCCGTGGCGAGCGGTACGAGAAACAGGCTGCGGGGCGGTCGGTCGTCGGTCAACAGCGATGCCATGAAGTTGCCGCGGCCGCCTGCCAGCGCGTTGTGGGAGTAGGCGACCATTTTCGGTTCCGACTCCGACCCGGAGGACACCAGGATGCGAGCGGCCGCGTCCGGATCGGGGCGAGCCGGTACGAAATCGTCATAGTCGCCAGGGAACAGCTCGGCAAAAGGCACACAGCCTTTCGGTGCGAAGTCGGTACCGACGGCGACGACGAAACGCAATGTCGGCAATTGGCCGAGCAACTGCGCGAGATCTGCGGCGTGGTGGTGTCCACGGAACTGGGCGGCGGCCAGGACACCGACGGCTTCCGATCTCCGCAGCAACGACTCGGCCTCGCGCATGCCGCGACCGGCGGGGAACGGCAGGGCTACCGCGCCGAGTGCGGCCAAAGCGAGGTCTGCGATGACAGCGGCGCGGCAATTCGGCAGCTGGGTGCCGACGACATCGCCGGCTTGTACGCCTCGGGCGGCCAGACCGGTGGCCAGCTGCCGCGCCAGGGCGTCCAATTCCGCGTAGCTCACCTCGCCTTCGTTGTCGACCAGTGCGGTTCGGTGCGGATGCTGGCAGCGGCGTGCCCGGAACAGCGAATACAGGTCGAGGTCGGGGTAGCTGCCGTCGGCCGCCCAGGTTCTGCGTAGCTTGCGGGGGACCAGATCGTGTAGTGCGACGCTCATCGGAACCTCCAAGGCGACGACACGGCGACGGCGCCGTGTTCGTCGCGTGTCAGGGCGCCCGCGAAGCGGGAATCGGTGGGCAGGGTCGTGAGATCGGTGGTCACTGGGGTGGTACCGATGCATCGGCCGCGAAGCATCGCGCAGGCGGCGTCGGTGGACAGCGCACGCACCTGTGCCGCGGTGTCGGCTGCCGCGGCGGCGTGCTCGTCAGCGGGTGCGAGGAGCCCGTCAGCGGTCGGCAACGGGCGACGGAATCCGGCGGGGTGACGGAGGGAAAGACCGTCGTGCGCCCGGCGCAGAGCCGGCGCGGTCAGCAATTGCGCGGCGGCCAGGAGGGAGGATTCCACGCGCACGCCGCGGCCGGTGCGTTCGCGGGTGAGCAGTCCGGCGAGAATCGCTTCGGTGCCCAGCATGCCGCCGAGCACGTCCAGCAGGGTCATCAGTGACGGTGTCGGTGGTTCGTCGGCTGGGCGGGCCGCCTCTCCGACGGCGGTGCGGGCTTGCACCATGAAGTCGGTGCCCATGGGGGCGCCGGGGAGCCGTCCTGCCCAGCCGCTGGTGTAGGCGTAGATCAGGCTCGGATTGGCGGCCGATAGCGTGTCGGCGTCGAGTCCGAGTTGCTCGGCTTTGCCGGGAGCCCAATTGTGTAGGAAGACGTCGGCGTCGGCTGCCAGTTCGAGCAACCGCTGTCGGTCGGAGGGGGACTTGATATCGATTTCGACGGAGTCCTTGCCCCGGTTGAGGGCCAGCCAGCGTGCGGAGATGTCCGAGCAGGTCGGTGGCATGCCACGCAGCGGGTCACCGCCTGGCGGTTCGATTCGCACGACGGTCGCGCCGAGCAGCCCCAGCAGATGCGCGGCGAGTGGGGCTTGGACTCGACGCCCTGCCTCGAGCACGGTGAAGCCCGCCAGAGGGCGCTCGTCGCAACATCGGCCGCGCGCCGGTACCGTCGCGGAGAGCTTCGGATAGGCGGCCAGTTCCCAGGGCAGCGTCGATTCTCCGCCGTCGTGCAGTTCCGCCGAGCGTTCGGCGAGGGTGTGCAATCGGCAGACATCGGCCCCGGATTCGGCCGCGGCTGCCTGTACCTGTGCCCACGTGGCTCCCAGCGCGGTGTGATGCAGCTCGTCGGGGATCGGGGCGCAGGCGGTGGCGTAGCGGAACTGAAAGGGCCGCCAGCCTTTTCGTACCGCCTGCATCGGCGCTCGCATGGCCTGCCAGAATTCGGCCCACACCGCGACGTCCAGTGCTTCGAGTTCGAATCGAACGCCGTCGGCAGTGGTGAACGGTGGCCCGCCGGGCGCCAGTGCGCTGGCTTCGTCGTCCTCGGCGCACGCTGCCGCGAGGTACTGCGAGACGGTCAGCAGCGCCACGCGGTCGAGCGAGACTTCCGCCGAGGTGACCGAGGTGCCCCTCGCGCGGCCGATGAGCGCGGCCAACAGGCCTTGGACGGCGAGCACACCGGAAGCGGTCGAGACGTAGTCCACGGCCAGTCCACGGGGTGAGCCGTCGCGACGTCCGTGCACGAGCATCAGTCCTGCGGCGGCCTGCGCGGTCGCCTCATCGCACACCTCGCTGTCCGGCCCGCCCCAGGACAGGCGGGTTTCGACTCTCGCACCGTCGAGGTCGGTGAGAGCCAGCGTGTCATGGTCGCCCGTGGAAGGTTCGGCGCCCAGCAACCGCAGGTGCTGCGCCGCGATCGAGACCGGACCCGGCGGTCCACCGGTCTCGACCTGCACCCCCTGCAGTGGTTTCGCCGTCAGGGGGGTGTCGGAGGTCCGCGTTGCGCCGAGTGTCATGGCTCTCCTTCTCGAACAGAGTGACCGCCGCGGGAACTCGGTGGCGATCGCCGCCGACCACTCCCGCGGACAACAGCAGTCGCAGGGCGGGGACGTCGAGTTCCCGCCAAACGAGGAGAAGCCATGGACCCGTACGCATCCGACACCCGTATGTCCGCCGCCGGGGTCGACGGCACGTCGCTGCGTGAACGTGTGGAAGCCTTCGTGGCAGCACGAGTGATGCCACAAGAGATCCTGCTGGACACAGGTGGCCCAGCTGCTGCGGCAGCCCGTTCGCAGTTGGCCGACGCCGCGCGGGCGGAAGGGCTGTGGGCGTTGCCGCTGCCGAGGGAACTTGGTGGTCGGGGACTTTCGTTCGCCGAGTACGTGTGCTTGGCCGAGGCCGAAGGCGCCAGTGACCATGGGCCTGCGGTGCTCGGCTCGGCCTCGCTGTTGGATGTGCGGATGTTGCAGCGTCATGCCGGTGACCGCGTTCGGGAGACCTACCTGAAGCGACTGGTTTCCGGAGAGCTGCATGCGGCGTACGCGATGACCGAACCCGACACACCGGGCACCGATCCGACGTTGACGGCCACCCGAGCGACGGAGGCTCCGGACGGTTCGTGGGTCCTGTCCGGTCGCAAATGGTTCGTCAGCGGCGCCCAGGACGCCGATGTGATCACTGTGCTGGCTCGCACCGACGGTCGGGCGCCGGACCGGGTTGGGTTGTCGTTGCTGCTGGTGCCGACGGACGCTCCGGGCTTGCGGCTCGTGCGTGAGCTGCCGGTCCTCGGCGTGGGTGGGCAGTGGGAGATCGCCCTGGACGAGGTGCGGCTGCCGAAAGACCATCTCATCGGCGAGCGGGGACGTGCGTTGCCGATCGCGCGGCAGCGGTTGCAGCTCGGCCGGACGTTGCGCTGCCTGCGCTGGCTCGGCCAGGCGCAGCGGGCCCATGACCTGATGTGCGAGCGAGCTCGCACGCGCGGCCAGTCATCGGGAACGCTGGCCGAACGCCAGCTGGTGCAGCAGCATGTTTTCGAGTCCCTGCTGGCCATCCGGAGCACCCGGCCGCTCGTGCACAAGGCGGCCGCGCTCCTCGACGCAGGTCATGACGCTCGCGTGGAATCCGGTTTGGCGAAGGTGGCTGCGGCGCGGACGCTGCAACAAGTGGCTGACTCGGCCATCCAGGTGTACGGGGCTGCCGGGCTGGGACCGGATACCGCGCTGCCGGGACTGCTGCGAATGGGGCGGATGGCGCGCTTGCTGGATGGTCCGGACGAACTGCACATCACCTCCGTGGCCAGGTCGGTGCTGCGCTGAGGCCGTATCAGGTGTCGAAAGGAGCGATCAACCCGGTCTGCATGGCCAGAGCCGCGGCGAAGAAGAAATTGCCCCAGATCAGCTCGTGGTTGGTGGCAAGCCCGCGGCCGAAGTCGTAGCATCCGCCACCCAGCCTGCCCCCGGGGTGCTGGGAGCCGGGACCGCTCAGGAAGTCCGTGGCAAGCCGTCGCGTGATCTCCGTGGCTCTCAGCCGCATCGCTGCGGACTGTGCTGTAAGCGTCTGTGCTGCCGCAAGTTTCAGCAGTGCTACCGCCTCGATCGCGGCGGCCGAGGTGTCTGGTGGCGCGTCAGGATGGTTTTCGGCGGTGGGTACCAGTGGTTGGTCGGCATCGAGGAGTGTGCGGGCATCGACGAGGAATTCCGGAGACAAGTGCCGGCAGGCGTCGGCCAGGGCGAGCAGGAGCCAGGCCCTGCCTCGGCTCCATCCTCGCTGCGGTTGCGGTGAGGGAAGCCATGTGCCATCCGACCAGGCCCATGCCGGGGTGCCGATCGGTGTTGTCCGCCAGAGGTGCAGGTGTGTTGAGAGGTGTTCGTGGGCGATACTCGGGCTGCGTGGGTCTTTGTCTGTGGCCAGCAGTGGTACGAGGCCGGGAATTCCGTCCACTCGAGCGAGGAGGCGTGGGCCACCGAACGCTGAACCCCATGGCAGGACACCAAGATCGTGATCGAAGTCGGAACGGCACTGGCGTGCGGCACACTCGCGAAGCGCTGAGGCGCGGGCGTCGTCACCGCGCCCGGCTGCCAGGGCTGTTCCGTACCAGAGAATCAATCCGCGGGTAGAGGTGTCCGATGTCACCCAGTCGGCCAGGAACTGTGTCGTCTCTGCGGCGACGTTGCGATGCTCGCGCCGATCGCTACCCAGTGCACGCAGCCACAGCAGGCCCGCCCAGAAGCCGCCGGT
Organism: Nocardia sp. NPDC004718; assembly: GCF_053601535.1. Lineage (NCBI taxonomy): Bacteria > Bacillati > Actinomycetota > Actinomycetes > Mycobacteriales > Nocardiaceae > Nocardia > Nocardia sp. NPDC004718. The sequence goes on along the minus strand of NZ_JBSGCA010000053.1, from coordinate 15,548 downwards.
CCAGGATCCGCGGGAGGTGGTTGTCCATTCGCCGGAGGTACTGTCGGCATAGAGCGGAAACCGTGTGCCCACAGCGGCATGTGTGCTCGATACGCGGTTCATGAGGGCATCAAATGCCGCGCGCGCCCAATCCGTCACCATGTTGCGCCCCCGCACCATTCCGTCGTATGCAGCTGTTGAGCTGTACGTAATGAAAACTGCTGCAGCAAATCCAGTTTCGTGAATTCACAGCGGCGCGTGTCGTGCATAGTCCTCACGCCTGCTCCTCGACGCGGATCGCTCGATCGCGCACTGCCCACAACGCGGCGACTACCGCCGCGACAGCGAATTCCGCCGCAACGATCAGCCAGCTGTTGCTGTATCCGATCGAGGGCACCACGGTGCCGAAAAGTGGTGGACCTACCGCGAACCCGGCGAAGAACCCCGCCGAGACCAACGCCGAGTTGCGTCCGGCTCGTCCAGGGACAGAGCGCTGGATCACCAGCACCATGGACACCGCGTTGCCCGCCATGCCGAAGATGCCGACGGCAATCACCGCGACCCACACCACCCCGGTCATCAGTGCGGAGGCGGCCAGCAGCAGCGCCGCGACGCCGGATCCGAACGCCAATCCGGCGGGCAGTAAGACGGCCGTGCGCGGGTTACCTGCCACACGTGCCCAGCCGATGCGGCCTGCGATGCCCGCTACGCCGAGCACGGCCACGAGGGTCCCCGCTGCCGCGGCGCCGAGGCCGAGCCGTCGTTCGCCGAACAGCGCCAAGTAGGTGTTGATCGATGCCATGGCGGCCCCCAGAAACAGGGAGTACGCCGCCAGCCAGTACACGATGCCGTCGGTCCCGCGTGGTTGGGGGTTGCCACCGACGCTCGAACTGGATCTGCCGTGGTGCTGTCGCGACGAGTCGGCAGGCAGGGTACGCCACACCCACAGCGCGACCAGCAGCGCGACACCCGCTGCCGTCCACACCGCAGTACGCCAGCCCGCCGCAGCGGCCAGCGCGGTGAGGGGTAGTCCGGCGGCGACGGCGCCGAGTTGGACACCGGATTGTTTGGCGCCGGTCACCCCTGCGCGATCGGCCGGCGGGATCGCCGTCAGGATCGCTTTGTTCGTCGCGGGGTTGGCCAGCGCCTGCGGCACGCCGCCCAGGGCCACCGCAGCGAGGAGGACGGCGTAGGCCGGTGCGGCGGCGATGACGCCGAGGGCCACTGTGACGGTCAGCAGCAGCGCGATCAGGCATCGTCGTGGACCGAGCAGATCCACCGCGCTACCGGCCAGCGGCGACAGCATCGCAGCTGTCCCGAAGCCCATAGTCGTCGTCAATCCCAATGCGGTGGTGGACATCCCGAGATCCGCAACGAGACGCGGGCCCAGCGCCCCGAGGACGAACAACTGCAGCATGGAGAAGGCCATCGCCGCTGTGAGTACGCCGGTCACCGAGGCTGTCGTCAGCCGGTCCCGTCCTACCACGGGGTGTGTCTGCACTGCCGTCCTCCCAGCCATGCCACGCCGCTCACCAGCGGCCCTGAGGTCAGGTAGTCGCGCGGCGTGCGGGTTCGGTTCCGCCAGCTGGCGGACGGGGGACGACCGGTACTACCGCGTCGGCGCGGCGGCGTCCGGTTCGCTGATGTCGGGAACTTCCCGTCCGTGCGATCCGACCACTATGCGCGAGCTGTTTCCTATGGAGGGCAGTGCTTTCTGGTCGGAGGTCGGGTGGATCCAACGGTGGGCGTGAATCGCAAAGATGTCCGTTGCATTCGGATCGTCGCGGTGGTGGTGTCGCTGACGCTCGTCACCGGCGCCGTGCTGGCGATGGGTGAGGTTCCCTACCGCGCGGCCGGCACGACGTATCCCGGGCTTGCGTCCGCGTTGGGCTACGCGCTGTTGCGGACGGTGGCCGCGCTCGCGGGCGCGGTGGCGCTCGGTTCTCTGGTCTACGCGGTGTGCTGTACGCGGGTCTCCGCACAGGGGCGGATTCTGGTCGACGGCTACGCGGGCTTGCGGCTGGCCGAGCGTGCCGGTCTGGTCTGGTTCGTCTCGGCGCTGGTATTGATTCCGGTCACAGCAGCGGATATCGGTGGGTCGAGTCTGTCGGGTCTGGTGCGCGCGGGCGCGCTCGGGGCGTTACTGGATGCGAGCGAGAAACCCAAGGCATGGGTTGTCGTCGCGGTGCTGGCCGCTGCGGTGAGTGTCGGTGCACGGTTGACGTTGTCCTGGATCGGGGTCGTCTTGCTGACGTTGGTGGCGGCTGTGGGCGTGCTGCCGCCCGCGTTGGTCGGCAACGCGGGTGAAGGGCCGAACCACGATTACGGCACGGGCGCGATGATCCTCTTCCAGGTCGCCGTGTCGGTGGGGCCGGGGTTGTTCTGGTGTGTCGCCGAGCAGTTGCGGCGCGGTGGTTCGGACACGGCGGTCGCAGTTCGGCGCGCCGTGATCATCGGAATGCTGTGCACGGTGACCGCGGCGGTCAGTGGGCTGGTGCTCGTACTCGTGCTGTTGCCGTGGTCGTGTGTGCTCACGACCGGATACGGCAGGTTGGCACTGTTCGCGGGATTGGGGCTCGTCGCGGCGGGGTGGACGCTGTGGCGCTCCTACCGCACTCGGGTGCCGGGTGATGGGATCGCGTTCGTATTTGCCTGGAGCGCAGCGCTTTCCGTAGTCGTGCTGAGTGTGCTGGCGGCAATGGCGGTGCAACCGGCGCCCGCGTTCGCCGACCGGTCGTTCACCGCGCAGGAGGTGTTTCTCGGTTTCGAAGTGACGGATCGGCCCACCTTGTGGCGGCTGCTGACGTCGTGGCGTTTCGATTTCGTGCTCGGGACGGCAGCGTTGCTCGCGGTTGTGGCGTATGTCCTCGGCGTATGGCGTCTGCGTCGTCGTGGGGACCGCTGGTCGCGATGGCGCACTCTGTCATGGATGGGTGGTTGTCTAGCGCTACTGATCGCCACGTCCTCGGGCATCGGTACCTACGGTCTCGCGATGTTCAGCATGCACATGATCACGCATATGGCTTTGAACATGTTCGTCCCGGTGCTTCTTGTGCTCGGCGCGCCGGTGACGCTGTTGCTGCGGGCTCTGCCGTCGGCGACGCGGGGCGCGGTGCACGGGCCACGCGAGTGGGTGCTGGCACTGTTGCATGCCAAGCCGACCGCAGTCCTGGCTTACCCCGGCACGGCGATCGCGTTGTTCGTCGTGTCGTTGTACGGGCTGTATTTCACGACGCTGTTCGAGAACCTGATCCGCTACCACTGGGGCCACGTCCTGATGAACGTCCACTTTCTGATCGTCGGGTACCTGTTCTACTGGGGAATCATCGGCATCGATCCGGGTCCGCGCAGGCTGCCTCATCTGGGACGGCTGGGGATGCTGTTCGCGGTAATGCCGTTCCACGCGTTCTTCGGCATAGCCATCATGTCGATGAATTCCGTTGTGGGTCAGCGGTTCTACGGCAGTCTCCGGTTGCCGTGGGCGATCGATCTGCTGGCGGATCAGCACGTCGGGGGCGGCATTGCCTGGGTGTCCGGTGAGGTCCCGATTCTGCTGGTGGTGGGCGCGTTGCTGACGCAGTGGGCGGCCCAGGATCGGCGCACCGCGATGCGCACCGACCGCAAGGACGACGAGTACGGCGATTCCGACCTCGCCGCTTACAACGCGATGCTGGAGCAGCTGGCCCGCAGCCGTCGGTGATATTCACCGAAGCGTTTTCACGGCGTAGACGCGCGCCCCGGCACCGGTCAGTCGCCTAGACGTGCTCGGCGCAGGCGCAGGCTGTTGGAGACGACGAAGAACGACGAAAAAGCCATCGCCGCGCCCGCGATCAGGGGGTTCAGCAAACCCAGCGCGGCCACCGGGATGGCGACGATGTTGTAGCCGAAGGCCCACACCAAGTTCCCTTTGATGGTGCGCAAAGTCGCGTGCGCCAACTCGATCGCGTCAGTGGCCGCGGCGAGGTCTTCGCGCACCAGGATGACATCGGCGGCGGCGATCGCGACATCGGTCCCCGCGCCGATCGCCATGCCGAGGTCCGCGGTGGCCAGCGCCGCGCCGTCATTGATGCCGTCGCCGATCATGGCGACTCGATGTCCGCGCTCCTGCATCTGCGCGATCAGCTCGACCTTGCCTTCGGGCAATAGCTCGGCCACCACCTCGTCGATGCCGATCTCGTCGGCGACAGACTGCGCGGCATACGCGTTGTCGCCGGTGAACATGAACACGCGCAGACCGAGTCGATGCAGTCGGGCGACAGCAGGAGCCGCGCTGTCTTTCACGGTGTCGGCCACCGCGACGAGCGCGACGGCGACCCGGTCCACCCCGACCAGCACAACGGTGCGGCCGACTCGTTCCTGACGGCGGAGCTCCCGCAGTAAGGCCTGGGGCACGTCGATGCGCTGTTGGTGAAAGAGCCGGAGCCTTCCCACGTGCACTTGCGCACCTTCGACGGTGCCGCGTGCACCCAGTCCCGGTAGTGCCTCGAACGATTCGACCGTAGGCAGGGTGTCGTGCATTTGTCGTGCATGCCGGGTGATCGCGGCCGCGACCGCATGTTCGGAGGCCGATTCCACGGCCCCGGCCAAACGCAGCACCTCGCCGTCGGTGCGCGTGCCCCCGACGGTTACGGCGACGACGCTCATCACCCCGTGGGTGAGGGTGCCGGTTTTGTCGAGCACCACGGTATCGACGTCGCGAGTCGCTTCCAGCGCTTGATGACCCTTGATGAAGATGCCCAGCTGCGCACCGCGGCCGGATGCCACCAACAGAGCCGTGGGTATGGCCAAACCCAGCGCGCACGGACAGGCGACCACCAACACCGCCAGCGCCGCCGCGGCCGCACGCTCGCCTCCGCTCCCGGTCATCCACCACACGCCGAAGGTCACGCCTGCGAGCAGGAATACGCATGGCACGAAGACCGATGACACATGGTCAGCTACGCGCTGCATGCGCGCCTTGCCGGTCTGGGCCTGCTCGACGAGCCGGATCATGCCCGAGAGTTTGGTGTCGGCACCGACCGCGGCGGCCTCGACGATCAGCCGCCCGGTCAGCGCGGTGGTGCCGCCGATCACCGCCATACCCGGCGTGATGTCGACCGGAAGCGATTCACCGGTCATGGCCGAGGCGTCGATGCTGGATTCGCCCGACACCACAAGTCCATCAGTGGCGATCGTCTCGCCTGGGCGTACCACGAATCGTTGCCCTTCCACGAGTTCGCCTATCGGAATGCGCATCTCGCGGTCGTCATGGGTCAGCACAGTGACCTCGCGGGCGCCGAGTGCGGCCAGCGCCCGCAATGCGCTGCCCGCCGAGGCCTTCGCCTTCGCCTCGAAGTATCGCCCCGCGAGTACGAACGCGGTGACGCCCGCCGCGACTTCGAGATAGATGGCGTCGCTGGCCCAGATCGCGGCCCACACGCCCTCCGGCGCGGTTCCCATCCTGGATGGGTGCAGATACATCGTGTCCAGCGACCACAGCGTGGCGGTGAGTACGCCGACCGAGACCAGGGTGTCCATGCTCGCAGCGCGGACTTTCGCGCCCGTGAACGCGCGGCGGTGGAACGGCGCGGCCGACCACAGCACCACCGGCAGCGCCAGCGCCGTGAGGATGAACTGCCAGCCGGGAATCCTGGTGGACGGCAGAGTCGCGAACATGACCGACAGGTCGGCCAAGGGGAAGAACGCCATCAGGGCGACTACGAGGCGGCGCAGGAGATCCTTGACCTCGGCGTCCTCGGGGGCGGCGCTGATCGCCTCGGCGTGGTCGGTGATGGGTGACGCGCCATATCCCGCGGCGTCGACTTCTGCGCAGAGGTCTTCGGCGGTGACATGGTCGACGGCATCGATCGTGGCGACCCCGGTCGCGTAATTCACCGATGCGGTGACGCCGTCGACTTTGTTCAGCCTGCGCTCCACTCGGCTCGCGCATGCGGCGCAGCTCATTCCGGTGACCGCGAGCGAGATCCGGGTGGGCGCGTGGGTTGTCGAGTCGAGCTCAATGGTCATATGAGTCCCTCTTACTATGCGGCGGGATCTTGGGTCGAGCGGAGATGATCTGCGCGTCTGCCCAATCGGGCGCCTGCGGGCAGGACGAATTCGGCGGGTGCGCGGTCGCCGACCGGAGGAGAGGTTTCAGGTCGTTGCGTGCGGTGGACGATGGTGACCAGTGCGAGCGCGACGACCAATACGCCGTGCGACGCGACGCGCGGCAGTGGCACCACGCCGGAACGCAGATCGGCGACAACGAAGGCGCTGAGTACGGCGACGACTGCGGCGAGCACGGGCAGCATTCCCGCGGCCGCCGATGGACGTATCGCGCAGGCGAGCAGTCCGACCCCGATGGCCAGGTTCCACGCGGTGCTCTCGTTGAGCAGGTGGCGAGTCATTTCAGCACCGTGGTGGCTCATCCCGAAGTCGAGGCCTGCGATTTGGGCCAGTGCGAGGCCGACCTGCACGACACCGAGCGCGCCGAGCAGCAGTCTCACCAGCTCGGCCCGCGCGCTCGGCACGATGGCACGCAATGTCGAGGAGACCGATCGCCTCGGCCGTTGCAGTTCGGCTGCGGCGAAGATCGCGTCGGTGAGGTCGGGTGCGTGCGACCGGCTCCCGCGCACGAGTTTCGAAACCTCCACGGCCGTGAGGTACCAGGAACAGCACTCTCGACACTGCTCCAGGTGCTCATCCACCCGCGCCGAGGGGACGGCTTCGGGCTCACCGTCGATCCGAGCCGACAGTGCCGTCCGGCAAACTTCGCACTCCACGTGCAGATTGTCGTCCACTCCGACACTCGAGTTCCCCGAGGGCCGCGATTACCGTCCCGCGGGAAACCACAGCCTCAGAGTGGACTCGGCTCGGAGGCGTGGTGGCGCCGATCCAGCGCACGGGTCGGTGAATCGTTTCGTCGGCGAGGCGGTAGCACACAATTCGGCCGCTTTTGGATGCGGTGCCCCAGGTCGAGCGAGCGACCGTGGCGCTCCACGGCCATGAAATCGCTCGCCGACCCGCCGAAAGACGCGGAGACGAAATCGGGTTCGGCACCGAGCACCCCCTCGAGGGAGGACTTGCTGTCGGCGAGCCGGGGCACCTTGCGAGGTGAGCGTCAGCGCGCGGCAGGCGCGGTCGACCCTCGAACGGTCGGCAGGGGTGAACCGATTTCGCACGCAAAGCTGCCCGGCCCGATCCTCGGGTCTTGACAGCAGGGAAATGCGCTTCCTCGCAGGACTTGACGTGTCGTTGATTCAGAAGGCGGTACACGGAATGGGGAAGGTACGGACTCGATACGGCGACAACAGGAAATGCGCACCCTTGATGATGGCCAGGCCGTTGTCCCGCAAATCGGTCAACAGCCTCAATTCGTCGCGGGTCAATTCATCGATACGGGTTGCCGCGGCCAGAGCCCGGAAGCGGCTGGTGTGCGGCTCGTCGAGGGTGGCGCGAAAGCTCGCCTCGGCTCGGCGAAGATCCCTGATGGCCACGAAATCGGGACCGTACCGGTAACAACACAGGCCGACCTGGTGGCGTTCCCGCCAGCGCGCCAGCGCCTCTTCAGTGGTACGGCCATCCGCTCGCGCGGGGGGTGGCAGATGCACAACGTCGTCCAGTCCGTACGGACCCGCCGAGGCGAGTGACCAGTCGACCCGTACACCGGCCTCCATCGCCGTACCCAGCACTCGCAGCACTGCGAAATCCTCCGCCCCACCACCGAATCGCACCGGTTCGGCGATAACGAGGACCTGCCCGAGCCCCGCCGCGGCGGCGACCGTCGCGGCCGGGTTCGTGAGGTCGGCGAGAGCGGTTTCCGGCCATCGAACCAGTGGTTGGGTCATGTCGGCGCCTCGATGCGCACCAGTACCGGCTCCGGTTGTTCCCGCCGTACGATCGAGCGTTCGATCCCACCCGGCGTCGTCGCCAATGCAAGCCAACGTCCGCCCTCGGTGAACACCAGTCCGTTGGCCAGTTGTGTGGCGAGCCATTCCTGCAGTTCCGCCTCGCCCCAGGCGAACCCAGCAGAGGCGAGATTGCGGTGCAACGCCGGGACGGTGCGGCCATGCTCGAGTTCGGCCCAGGCTTCCCGCTCCCTCGGATCGGCGAACACGTAGTCCTGCGCTGCCCAACCGAACCGGCGATCCCTGATGATCAGCACGTCGTCGATATCTTTACGAAGCAGAGAACTCCGCGGGTAGCGCTCTTGCCACAGAGCGATCGCGGCGTTCAGCGGGGCAACCTGCTCTTCGGTGATCCCCTGATCTGGAGTGTCGAATTCGTAGACGAGGTCGGCGAGCACCCGCTGATCGAGGTTGTACACCGCCTGATATCGCTCGGCCGGAGCCCGTTCGGTGAAGCCGAGGGCCGGATCGTCGAAATTCGGCGAGAACCGTTCGAGGAAGATCCGTCCCGTTCCGCCGGGCGGCTGAAGGTGCACCAGCGCGGGAATCTGCTCGACTATCCTGCGATAGTCGTCCTCGCGTTCGCCGGGAAATCCGTACAGCCAGTTCCACCCGACGGTAATGCCCTCGGTTTCCAAGTCCCGTAAGGCGCGCACATTCCGCACTCCGCCTATGCCTTTGTCCATTCTCCGCAACACGTCATCGACAAGGGATTCGATTCCCGGCTGCACACTCCACACCTTCGCCGCCCGCAGAGTGGCCGCCTGTTCCGCGGTGATATTCGCCTTGATCTCGTAGTGCAGTCGCAGATCGACGTCCGTCGCGGCAATCTCTGGGAGCACGGTACGCAGGTAGGAGACATCGAGAATATTGTCGACCACGGTGATGTCCAAGGTGCGGTGCTTGCGCACCAGGTGGTCGAGTTCGGCGACGAAACGGGACGGTTCTTTCGCCCGGTACATCATGGTCGACCCGTTCAGTCCGCAGAAGGTGCAATGATGCTTCTCGCCCCACCAGCAGCCACGCGAACTTTCCAGCACCAACTCCGGCTCGGTGACCTCACTGATCACACTGTTCTCGTAGGTCCGAAACCAATCGTCGAACAATGGGACGTGCATACCGGCGGGACCGACGGGGGAACTCCTCTGATCGTTCACCTGCTGCTTGCCGTCGGCGTCCCGCCAGCACAGTCCGGCAATCGAGCCTAGTTCGCCAGAGTCCGAACAGAGTGCGCCGAGCAGTTTTGGAAAGGTCTCGTCGGATTCGCCGCGCAGTACCAGGTCGACGAATTCGAATTCCCGGTGCAGGGTGACTCCCATGATTCCGTCGCAATTGTAGCCGCCGAAGAGGGTACGAACTTCCGGTGCACGCTGCTTGATCCGCTTCGCCACAGCCAGGCTCGGCACGCTCTGACTGAAGGTGGAGGTGAACCCGACGATTTGTGGTTCCATGGCCAGCACCGCTTCGGTAACCGAGGAGACGAAATCGTCCGCGAGGTCCCGCATTCGGGAGATCGGATCGAGATCGATCCGGTGCCGCCGGGCGTAGTCCGCCATCCGCTCGATCCCGAAGTCATGGCCGTTCAACGCACCGGCGAAGACCCATTCGCCGAGAGCGTGCACAAACCCGGCATCAGAGACCCGGAGATAGTCCCGCACGGTCAACCCGGCGGCCAGCAGCACTTCGGCCCAGTGGATATTGGCGTGGTAAGCGGCGGGTTCGGCCACGCCGTGCGCCAGGCAACTCGCCCTCAACAGGCCGAGTGCGAGCGAGGGGCGGGTCAGCTCGTGCCACGGCATGCACACCAGGACGGTGCGTGACGAACTCTCGACAGTCACACGTCACCCGCTCAGCGCTGTGGCCCGGTGGATCGCGGCGATCGTGTGATAGCAGTATTTCTCAACTGCGGGTGACGGGGCTCGAGGTACGTTACTCAGCGCGTCCACCCGGTCGCCCGTTGTCGTAGTGTTGAGGTGCCGGGCCGCGGCCATCACGACCAGTACGACCAGGTCGTATTTCACCTTGAGTCGTCCGGTGCATTCGCCGCCCGCGCCGCCGTGCCGAGGGCAACGGTTTCCACGGCTGCAGATGACGATGTCGGGAATGGTGACGCTCAGCTGGTCGTCCACATCTTGCGCGGCGACCCCGTAGTGCCGCCGGCCAAGGCCCGAGAGCAGATACGGCCTGCGCACCGCCGACCAAAATCGCCACTTCCAGCTGATCGCGCGGATTCCTTGCACAGCGACGAAAGCTTGCTCGTCAGTGAGCGGTTCGAGACGCGGGAGGGATGACTCCAGCCACGACGGTGCGCATCCCTCCCGCGTACCAGACGGCTTCTGTATCAAGCTGTCTCGATGTCCTTCTTCAACCGGACATCCGAATCGAGGTAGCGCGTCGTAGGCTTGGTACTGAGCTGCCGAATCTTCTTCATCGACAATACGGACTCGGCCGGACCCGCCCCGTCGAGCTGGGCATCGAAGGACTCTGGATAGTGTGTCATGGGACACTCCTCTCACGCTGGTCGGATGATCATAAGAACTCGCCGCCTCCCCCACAAGATCGCGCGTTGACTCGTCATGGAATTTCGCCGAACTCGTCTGTGCCGCCCCGTACCGGGGTGCAGCTCGGCAGCACCGGACCATCGATCCCCGCTGAGCCGGTGGCAGCCCGAGTCCCCGCGGCGCGTATCGGGTGCACCGGGCACGGACTGTCGCGACAGCGCCATGCCCAGGCACACCGGCCGGTACCGACTGCTCCGATCAGCTCGGCAGATCGTCTACGGATGCGGATTCCTTGCGGGACAGATTGATACCCAGGTTCGCCGCGGCGCGCTCCAGGTCCTCGTCCTCGCCCTCACACAACTCGATCGCGGCACCGTCGGAGGACAACACCTCGACGTTGAGGCAGAGCGACTGAAGTTCCTTCAGTAGCACCTTGAACGACTCCGGAATGCCCGGCTCCGGGATGTTCTCACCCTTGACGATCGCCTCGTACACCTTCACGCGGCCCACCACGTCGTCGGACTTGATGGTCAGCAGTTCCTGCAGGGTGTACGCCGCACCGTAGGCCTGCATGGCCCAGCACTCCATCTCACCGAAACGCTGACCACCGAACTGCGCCTTACCGCCCAGCGGCTGCTGGGTGATTATTCCGCCGACGTCACCGTGACCACGGCGGGCCTTCCTGTCCTGGTCGGGTCCGGGCAGCGGCCGCCGCGCCGCCGACCGCCCCGTTCGTAGACTCGAAGCATGACGGTGCGTGCGGAGGAGACCGTGCTGCCGCCGAGTCTGGTGGATTTGGCGGTGCGGCATGTGCGGTCGGAGGTACTGAGCGGGGCGTACGCGCCGGGGGATCGGATCGGCGAGGAGGCGCTGTGCGCCCGGCTGGGCACCAGCCGGGCGCCAGTGCGGGAGGCGCTGCGGCTGCTGGTGCAGGAGGGGCTCATCGAGCATCTGCCGCGCCGCGGCTTCCGGGTGGTGGTGTGGTCGGCCACGGACGTGCTGCAACTGTTCGAGCTGCGGCGGGTCCTGGAGCGGCACGCGGTGGAGAGCGCGTTTCCGCTGCCCGCCACGGGAGATCCGCTGCGCGCGGTGCGCGCCGCGCTGGCCGACATGCGGGCGACCGACGGCTGCGGCGACGACTTCGAGCGGGACAACGCGCACCGCCGCTTCCACGCCGCGATCGTCGCGCTGGCCGGCCATCGGCAACTGGATCTGGCCTATGCGCCGATCCTGCTGAAACTGCAGCTGCCGATGGCTCGTAACCTGCGGGAGGAGGGGAGGGCCACACACCGCCGCGACGGAGTGCGCCGGCACGCCGCGCTGCTGGCTGCCCTGGAGACCAACGACCGGGACATCGTGCTGGCGGAGATGCGCAGGCACGGCGAGCTGGCCTACCTCGATCTCGAATTCCGCTGACCGGCAACACAGCCGAAACACGCGAACACACTGGGCTTCACGCATTCTGTCGACAATCGACAAATGCACAGCCCGGGACCCAGCATCGCCGAGATCCTGCATTCACACGAAAGCGATAGCGGCTCACCGACGAACACCGCGGCGCGGGTCGCCGACGCGATCGCCTCCCACGGCGACGACGGCACCTGGATCACCCCGGTGCCCCGCGCGCAACTGCTTGCCGCGGCGGCCGAGATCGAGCGGCGCCCGGGCGCGCGCACGCTGCCGCTGTACGGCGTGCCGTTCGGGGTGAAGGACAGCATCGATGTCGCGGGCTGGCCCACCACCCTGGCCTGCCCCGACTTCGCCTATACGGCAACCGGAACCGCCCCGGCGGTGCAGCGCCTGCTGGACGCGGGCGCGCTGTTCGTCGGCAAGACCAACCTGGATCAGTTCGCCACCGGGCTGAACGGCACCCGCACCCCATACACCATCCCGCGCAGCGTCTTCGGCGGCGACCTCATCTGCGGCGGGTCCAGCTCCGGCTCCGCGCGGGCGGTGGCCCTGGGCGAGGTGCCGTTCTGCGTGGCCACCGATACCGCCGGGTCCGGCCGGGTCCCGGCCGCGCTCAACGGCATCGTCGGCTGGAAGCCGTCGCGCGGGTTGATCAGCGCGGTCGGGCTGGTCCCGGCGTGCAAGTCGCTGGACTGCGTCACCCTCACCGCGACCTCGATCGAGGACCTCGACCGGGTCTTCGACGTGATCGCGGCAGTGGACCCGGACGATCCCTGGAGCCGCCCCCGTGGGCCGCGCCACCGCGGCGGGCGGCTGCGCGCCGGGCTGCCCGCCGCAGCGGAGCTGGAGTTCTTCGGCGACACGGTGTTCCGGGATGCGCACCTGACGTTGCGGGAGCGCCTGTCCGGGCTCGGATTCGACTGCGTGGCGACCACTCTGGAGCCGTTCCTGGCGGCGGGCGAGCTGCTCTATCAGGGCCCCTGGGTGGCAGCGGCTGGTGGAGTTCGGCGACTTCCTGGCCGGTCATCCGGACTCGATACTGCCGACAGTGCGCGAAATCCTCACCGGTGGCTACCGGTTCGACGCGGTGGACGTGTTCCGGGCGCAGCAGCGGCTACAACGGCTGCGCGCGCGGGTGGCCCGGATGTGGGCCGACTTCGACGTGCTGGTGCTGCCGGCCATCGGCACCACCTTCACCGTGGCGCAGGTGCTGGCCGATCCTGTCGCCACCAACACCGTGCTCGGGCACTACACCCATTTCGGGAATCTGCTCGACCTCACCGCCGTGGCGGTGCCGGTGGGCGTGACCGGCGACGGGCGGCCGCTGTCGGTCATGGTGGCCGGTCCCGCGCTCGCTGACGACACCGTGCTGGCGGCCGCGGCGCGCATCCTCGACGAACCCCGCACGGTGGTGACCGCCGCCCGAGCAGCGAAGGAGCGACAATGACCACCACACAGTCCATTCCGGCGCGGCCGGGACCCTTCCGATACGAGCCGGGCACCCTGGCGCTGCTGATCATCGATATGCAGCGTGACTTCCTGCTGCCCGGCGGCTTCGGTGAGAGCCTCGGCAACGACGTCGGCCTGCTGCGCATGGTGATCGAGCCGCTGCGCGCGCTGCTGGCCGCCGCCCGCGCGGCGGGGGTGCCGGTGCTGCACACCCGGGAGGGTCACCGGCCCGACCTGTCCGACTGCCCCCCGTCGAAGCTGTTGCGCGGCAACCCCTCCCAGCGCATCGGCGACCCGGGGCGGTTCGGCCGCATCCTGATCCGCGGCGAGTACGGCCACGACATCGTCGACGAGCTGGCACCGCTGCCAGACGAGGTCGTGATCGACAAGCCGGGCAAGGGCGCCTTCTACGCCACCGGCCTCGCCGCCGAATTGCAGCGCGGGGGCATCCGCTCCCTGCTGGTCACCGGGGTCACCACCGAGGTGTGCGTGCACACCACCGTGCGCGAAGCCAACGACCGGGGCTACGAGTGCCTGGTCGTGTCCGACTGCGTCGGTTCCTATTTCCCCGAATTCCAGCGAGTGGGGCTGGAGATGATCGCGGCACAGGGCGGCATCTTCGGCTGGGTCGCCGATTCGGCCGCGGTCGTCGCCGCGCTGACCACCCCCGCCCGGCTCGACCCTTCCGCCGATACGCCCGGTCTAGTGAACAGGAAAACCGATGTCCCTCGAAACGCAACCCAGTGACACCGCACCCCCCGAGGAACCCGCCGCCCTCCGCTTGCCCTGGTGGACGCGCGGCGACACCAACGCCTACTTCGGGCTCTGCTTCAACATCCTGGTCAACGTGCTCACCCTCACCACGCTGTCCATCACGGTGGTGAACATCTCGAGCAGGGACGTGCTGGGCAGCGTGCTGCCCGCGCTGGGCGTGGCCCTGGTGCTCGGCAACCTCTACTACGTGCTGCTGGCCCGCCGCCTCGCCCGCCGCGAACAGCGGACGACGGTGACGGCGCTGCCGTACGGACCCAGCGTGCCGCACATGTTCATCGTGGTGTTCGTGGTCATGCTGCCGATCTATCTGGGCAGCCACGATCCGCTGAAGGCGTGGTCGGCGGGCCTGGCCTGGGCGTTCCTGATCGGCGTTATCGTCATGATCGGCGGCTTCGTGGGCCCATACATCCGCCGCATCACACCGCGCGCGGCAATGCTCGGCACCCTGGCGGGCATCTCGATCACGTTCATCTCCATGCGCCCGGCCGCGCAGATGTGGGAGGCCGCGTGGATCGCGCTGCCCGTGCTGGCGATCATCCTGATCGGCTTCTTCACCGACGTGCGGCTGCCCGGCAACGTACCGGTCGGCCTGGTGGCGCTGCTGGCCGGCACGGCGATCGGCTGGATCGGCGGTTTCATGTCGGTGCCGGACGTCAGCAAGGCCGCGCACGACATCGCGATCGGGCTGCCGACCCTGCACCTGCACTTGCTGTTCACCGGCCTCGGCAATCTCAGCCCGCTGCTGGCTACGGCGATTCCGCTGGGCGTCTACAACTTCACCGAGGCGATGAGCAACGTGGAGAGCGCCGCGGCGGCGGGCGACAACTACAACCTGCGCAGCGTGTTGCTCGCCGACGGGCTCGGCGCCGTCGTCGGCTCAGGCTTCGGCTCGCCGTTCCCGCCCGCGGTCTACATCGGCCATCCGGGCTGGAAGGACGCCGGCGGGCGCACCGGATACTCGATGGCCAGCGGCGTCACCATCGGCGTGATGTGCCTGCTGGGGCTGTTCGGGGTGCTCGCCACCCTGCTGCCGATCCCGGCGATCGTGCCGATTCTGCTGTATATCGGCCTGCTGATCGGCGCCCAGGCATTCCAGGCGGTGCCCAAGTTGCACGCTGTGGCGGTGGTCGCGGCGCTGATCCCGAACCTCGCCGAGTGGGCGGTCGGCCAGATCGACAACGCGCTGACGGCGGCCGGTACCACCGCCGACAACGTCGGCGACGCCGCGCTCGGCCAAGCGGGCGTGGTGTACGACGGGCTGAAGACGCTGGGCTCGGGCGGCGTGCTGGCCGGTCTGGTGCTCGGCGCGGTCGTGACCTTCATCCTGGACAAGCGCTTCGTCGCCGCGGCCACCGCGTGCGCCGCCGCCGCGGCGCTGAGCTGGATCGGCCTGATCCACGCCGCCCAGGTCGCCTGGGCTGCGGCACCGAAGGTGGCGCTGGGCTATCTGTTATGCGGGCTGGTCTGCCTCGCCTCCTCGCGGCTGGCCGGGGCTCGGAAGCCGCTCGCGGCGGTTCCGGCGACGCCCGAACGGCCGACGCGACCGGCA
>NZ_JBSGCA010000052.1:0-46863 GCF_053601535.1 Nocardia sp. NPDC004718 | reverse complement strand
CGGCCACGGGGGCCGCGCCCACGTCGTCGCCCGGCTCGGGCAGCACCGCGTCGACCACACCCAGACGCAGCAGGTCCCGCGCGGTCAGCGACAGCGCGGCCGCGGCCTCCGGTGCGGCGGCGGGGTCGTTCCACACGATCGCCGCGCAGCCTTCCGGGCTGATCACCGAGTACGTGCCGTTCGCGAACATGAGCACCCGGTTGGCGACGCCGAGCGCAAGGGCTCCGCCGCTGCCGCCTTCGCCGATCACCACGCTGATCACCGGCACCCGCAGCGCGGACATCAACCGGATGTTCTCCGCGATGACGATCGCCTGCCCCTGCTCCTCGGCGGTCGCGCCCGGATAGGCGCCGGGCGTATCGATCAAGGTGACCACGGGCAGCCCGAGCTTCTCGGCCAGGCGCATCAGACGAGCCGCTTTGCGATAGCCGGCCGGAGTCGGCATGCCGAAGTTGCGTTCCATCAGCTCCTTGGGATCGTGTCCTTTCTGGTGGCCGATCACCATGACCGGCCGCCCGCCGAGCCACGCCGTTCCGCCGACCACCGCGGCGCAATCGCCGGAGATCCGGTCGCCGCGCAACTCGCGGAACTCGTCGAAGGCGAGTGCGAAGTAGTCCAGCGCGGTCGGCCGCTGCGGAGACCGCGCCCGGCGCACCTGTGTCCAGGGATCGGTCGCGGGAACGCGGGCCGGATCGGTGATCACGCCCGCGTCCGCGGGGACGAGGGTCTCGGCGGAATCGACCGGACCCGCGGCCCGCAGCAGTGCGCCGAGCGCCTGGCGCAGGCCCGCCCGCGGCACGATCATGTCGATGAGCCCGCGCTCCAGCAGGAATTCGGCGGTCTGGAACTTCGGCGGCAACTCCTGCCGGATGGTCTGCTCGATCACTCGCCGTCCGGCGAACCCGAGCCGCGCGCCCGGTTCGGCGATCAGCACGTCGGAAAGGGTGGCGAAGGAAGCCGCGACGCCGCCGTAGGTGGGGTCGGTGATCAGGGTGACGGTGAGGATGCCCGCCCGGTCCAGTTGCTCCAGCGCCGCGCTGGTCTTGGCCATCTGCATCAGCGACAGCGGGCCCTCCTGCATCCGGGCGCCCCCGGACGCGGTGACGATGATCAGCGGAACACGATGGGCCAGCGCGGTTTCGGCGGCCGCGGTGATCATTTCGCCGACCGCGGTGCCGAGACTGCCGCCCAGGAAGCGGAAGTCCATGGCGGCGATCACCACCGGCCTGCCCTCGATCGCGGCCAGCGCGCACAGCACCGCGTCGTGCATGCCGGTGCGGGAGCGCGCGGCGGCCAGCCGGTCCGGGTAGGGCTTGGTGTCGGTGAAGGTCAGCGGGTCCTCGTCGGTGGCGGCGACCGGCAGCGGCTCGAAGCGTCCCTCGTCGGCGAGCTGCTCGATGCGCTGCCGCGCGGTGATCGGCGTGTGCCTGCCGCATTCGCCGCAGACGCCGAGGTCGCGGGCGAACCGCTTGCCGTACAGCGGGATCAGGCATGCCGGGCAGAGCACCCAGTCCGCGGCGCCGTGCTGGCCGTGTGCTGACTTCATCACGCGTGTCTCCTGTGCTCGGGAACAGGTGATCGATCCGGGCGGCGCCGGCCGGGCGATCACAGCGACAGCCTGCGCCCCACCGCTCGAGAACAACTCGACTCGCTCGCTCGAGCGAGGTTCGAGGACCGTCCTCGATGCTCGATCGCACCATCGAAGGGAGAACGCCATGAACACCAATGCATCCGGTGGTGCGCGATGAGCCGCCGCGTTGTCGTCACCGGGCTCGGCGTCCGCGCGCCCGGCGGGTCGGGCAAGGACGAGTTCTGGAAGCTGCTGTCCGAGGGCCGCACGGCGACGCGCCGGATCTCGTTCTTCGACGCCTCGCCGTACCGGTCCCAGGTGGCCGGCGAAGCGGACTTCGACGCGGCGCTGGAAGGGCTGTCTCCCAGGGAGATTCGGCGCATGGACCGGGCTGTGCAGTTCGCCGTGGTCTGCGCGCGGGAGGCGGTGGCCGACAGCGGGCTCGACCTCGCGGCGGTCGATCCGCACCGGCTCGGCGTGAGCCTCGGCAGTGCGGTCGCCGCGGCCACCAGCCTGGAGCGCGAATACCTGGTGCTGTCGGACTCCGGGAAGAACTGGCTGGTCGACGAGACGTATCTCTCTCTCCGCACATGTTCGACTACATGATCCCCAGCGTGATGCCCGCCGAAGTGGCCTGGAGCGTGGGCGCCGAGGGACCGGTGGCGATGGTCTCCAACGGATGCACCTCGGGACTGGACTCGGTGGGCCACGCGGTGCAGCTGATCCGCGAGGGCTCCGCCGACGTCATGGTGGCGGGCGCGTCGGACACGCCCATCACACCGATCGTGGTGGCCTGCTTCGACGCGATCAAGGCGACCACCCCGCGCAACGACGAGGCGGAGGTGGCCTCGCGGCCGTTCGACAACTCGCGCAACGGGTTCGTACTCGCCGAAGGCGCCGCGATGTTCGTGCTGGAGGAGTACGAGAGCGCACGCAAGCGGGGCGCGCACATCTATGCCGAGATATCCGGGTACGCGACCAGGTGCAACGCCTACCACATGACGGGCCTCAAGGCCGACGGCCGCGAGATGGCCGAGGCGATCCGGGTCGCGCTCGACGAATCCAGGATCGACCCGACCGGTGTGCACTACATCAACGCGCACGGCTCGGGCACCAGGCAGAACGACCGGCACGAGACCGCGGCGGTGAAGCGCAGTCTCGGCGCGCACGCCTACGCCACGCCGATGAGCTCGATCAAGTCGATGGTCGGGCATTCGCTGGGCGCGATCGGCTCGGTCGAGATCGCCGCCTCACTGCTGGCGCTGGAATACCAGGTGGTGCCGCCGACGGCGAACCTGCACGAACCCGATCCCGAATGCGATCTGGACTACGTGCCGCTGGTCGCCCGCGACCATCGGATGGACACCGTGCTCACCGTGGGTAGCGGGTTCGGCGGCTTCCAGAGCGCGATGGTGCTGCGCAAGGCGGAGGCGGTGGCGGCATGATCCTCGTGACCGGAATGGGAGTGCTCGCGCCGAACGGCATGGGCGTTGAGCGCTTCTGGGACGCCGTGCTGGCCGGTCGCGGCGGGATAGCGCCGCTCACCCGGTTCGACACCAGCGGCTCGTCGGCGCGACTGGCCGGGCAGGTGGCCGATTTCGACGCCGGTGAGCACCTGCCGAGCAGGCTGCTGCCGCAGACGGACATCTCGACCCGGATGGCGCTGGTCGCCGCGCAGTGGGCGCTGGACGACGCGAAGGTCGACACGGCGACGATGACCGACTACGACATGGGCGTGGTGACCGGAAACGCCTCCGGCGGTTTCGAATTCACCCATCGCGAATTCAACAAGCTGTGGTCGCTCGGCTCCGAGCACGTCAGCGTGTACGAGTCCTTCGCGTGGTTCTACGCGGTCAACACCGGCCAGATCTCCATCCGGCACGGCATGCGCGGACCGAGCAGCGCCTTGGTCGCCGAGCAGGCGGGCGGACTGGACGCGATCGGCCACGCGCGGCGCACCGTGCGGCGCGGGACGCCGCTGGTGGTCACCGGCGGTGTCGACTCGGCGCTGGACCCGTGGGGCTGGGCCTCGCATCTGTCCAGCGGCGGGGTGAGCGCCGCGACCGACCCCGACCGCGCCTATCTGCCGTTCGACGCCCGCGCCGCCGGCTACGTGCCCGGCGAAGGCGGCGCGATGCTGGTCGTGGAGGACGCCGCCGCCGCGCGGGCCCGTGGCGTGCCCAAAGTGCACGGTGAGATCGCCGGCTACGCCTCGACCTTCGACCCGCCGCCCGGTTCCGGCCGTCCGTCGGGCCTGCGCCGCGCCGCCGAACTCGCGCTGGCCGACGCCGGGATGACGCCCGGTGACATCGACGTGGTGTTCGCCGACGCCTCCGGCATACCCCACCGCGACCGCGACGAGGCCGCCGCCATCGAGGCGCTGTTCGGGCCGGGCGGCGTTCCGGTCACCGCGTCGAAACCGCTGACCGGACGCCTGTTCTCCGGTGCGGGTCCGCTCGACGTCGTCACCGCGTTGCTGGCGATGCGCGACTCGGTGATCCCGCCGACCCCGCGCACCACCACGCTCGCCGAGGACTACCGGATCGATCTGGTTCTCGGCGCCCCGCGCTCCGCCACCGTCGGCGGCGCGCTCGTCCTGGCACGCGGGCGCTGGGGTTTCAACTCCGCGGTCGTCGTGCGCGCCGTGTCCGATCGAGATCTGCCGAGGAGCGAATCATGACCATGACCATCACCGAACTACGCCGCATTCTGGTGGACTGCGCGGGCGGCGAGGACCTCGCCGAACTCGGCGGCGACATCGCCGCCGTGGAATTCGAGGAGCTGGGCTACGACTCGCTCGCGCTCATCGAGACCGCGGCGCGGATCCAGCGCGATTTCGGCGTGACGATCCCGGAGGAAGAACTCGTCGAGGTCAAGACGCCGCAAGAGCTGGTCGACATCGTGAACGCCCAACTGCGCGGTGCGGCATGAGCGGTCAGGCCCGGAGGAGGCAGCGCAGCGTGACCACGCAGGGCCCCGCTCATGCCGAAAGCACACACCGCATGAGCGGTCAGGCCCGGAGGAGGCAGCGCAGCGTGACCACGCAGGGCCCCGCTCGTGCCGGAGAGGACAGAGCATGACCGGCGAAGTGATGTCCCACAGCAGGGTGGTGCAGGCCGCCCCGGACGTTGTCTACGGCCTGGTCGCCGACGTGACCAGATGGCCGGTGATCTTCGAGCCGAGCGTGCTGGTGCGCCACCTGCACCGGGGGCAGGACGAGGAGCGCTTCCGGCTGTGGGCGACCGTCGGCGGCGCGGTGAAGAACTGGACGTCGCGGCGGGTGCTGGACGCCGAGCAGCGCCGCATCGTGTTCGAGCAGGAACGCAGCCAGGCGCCGATCGCGTCGATGGGCGGCGGCTGGTCGTTCCGCGAGATCGGTCCCGGCGCGACGAAGGTCACCTTGGACCACCACTTCGCGGTGGTGGACGGGGCCGATGCCGCGCAGGTCGCCGCGTCGGTCGATCGCAACAGCGTGGTCGAGCTCGCGGCGCTGGCCCGCGTCGCCGAGCTCGGCCATCCGGTGGACGAGGTGATCCACACCTTCGAGGACACCGTGACGCTGGAATGCTCGTCCGCCGCGGCGTATGACTTCGTCTACCACAGCGAACGCTGGCCCGAGCAGGTGCCGCACGTCGGCCGCATCGAGCTCACCGAGGATGCCGAGGGCGTGCAGCTGATGGAGATGGACACGGTGACGGCGGGCGGTATCCCGCACACCACGAAGTCCATCCGGGTGTGTGTTCCCGGCGAACGAATCGATTACAAACAGCTGGTGCCGCCCGCGATCCTGTTCGGCCACAGCGGTGCGTGGGAATTCGCCGAGGGTCCGGACGGCGCGGTGGTGACCGCGCGGCACACGGTCGCGATCAATCCCGAGGCCGCGCGCGAGATCCTCGGCGCGAACACCGATCTCGCCGACGCCCGCGCGTACCTCACCGAAGCGCTGTCCGCCAACAGCCGCAACACGCTGCGGTGCGCGGAACGCTGTGCCGCGACGACGAAGTCACCGACATGACCGCCACCGAGACGAGCGCGACGCCGCGCGTACAGGAGATCGCCGACGGCGTCCACGCCTACACGCACAGCCGCGGCGGCTGGTGCGTCAGCAACGCCGGCGTGCTGACCGGGCCGGACGGCGCGGTGGTGATCGACACGCTGGCGACGGAAGGGCGCACCCGGGCACTCGTCGAGTTCGTCGACGGGCTGGGTACCGGCCCGGCCCGTGTCATCGTGAACACCCATCACCACGGCGACCACAACTTCGGCAACCACCTGTTCGGCCCGGCCGCCGTCGTCGTCGGCCACGACCGGATCCGGCCGGAGATGATCGAGACCGGCCTGGCGCTGACGAAGCTGTGGCCGGATGTCGAATGGGGCGATGTGCGGGTCACGTTGCCGAGCATCACGTTCAGCTATCACCTGACCTTGCACCAGGGCGAGCGCCGGGTGGAGCTCATTCACTTCGGCACCGCCGCGCACACCACCAACGACGTGGTGGCGTGGCTGCCCGAGGAGCGCGTGCTGTTCGCCGGAGACCTGGTGATGGCAGGCGCTGCGCCGTTCTGCCTGATGGGGTCGGTCAGCGGTTCCGTCAACGCGATCCGGCGGCTGGCCGCGCTGGGCGCCGAGACGGTCGTCGCCGGACACGGCCCCGTCACCGGACCGGAGATCTTCGACCAGACGCTGCGCTACCTGCGCTGGGTGCAGGACCTGGCCGCGGAGGGACGCGCACTCGGGCTGACGCCGCTGGCGATCGCGCTGGAGGCCGACCACGGTGAGTTCGCCGACCTGGTCGACCAGGAGCGGTTGGTCGGCAACCTGTACCGCGCCGACGCGGAGCTGTCCGGCGGCGAACTCGGCGAGCCACTGGACGTGCAGGCGATCTTCGACGAAATGGTGCTCTACAACGGCGGGCAGGTGCCCACATGCCTGGCGTGAGCACCGAATCGGTGCGGGTCTGCGTGATCGGCGGCGGCCCCGCCGGACTGATGACCGGCCTGCTGCTGGCGCGTTCCGGCGTGGAAGTGCTGGTGCTGGAGAAGCATCCGGACTTCCTGCGGGATTTCCGGGGCGACACCGTGCACACTTCGACACTGCTCGCGATGAACGAACTCGGCTTGGCCGAGGAATTCCTCGCGCTGCCGCACGTCGAGCTACCCCGGCTGCCGATGGCGACCGCCACCGGTCCGGTGGTGTTCGCCGACTTCAGCGCCCTGCCCGGGCCCTTCCCGTTCGTGGCGTTCATGCCGCAGTGGGATGTGCTGAACTTCCTCGCCGAGGCGGGCGGGCGCTACCCCGGCTTCCGGTTGGTGCAGGAAGCGGAGGTCACCGAGCTGATCCAGCGCGGCGGTGCGGTGGCGGGCGTACGCGCCGAGACCGCTGACGGTTCGCTGGAGGTCAGCGCCGACCTGGTGATCGCGGCCGACGGGCGGCACTCGATCGTGCGCCGATCGGGGCTGCTCGAGGTCGCCGCCAGCGCGGCGCCCATGGACGTGCTCTGGTTCCGCGTCGGCAAGCCGGAGGGCGAGCGTCTGCCCACCGTCCGCAGCGGGAAGGGATTCTTCATCGTCTGTATCGATCGCGGTGACTATCTCCAGGTCGCCTACATGATTCCGAAGGGCGGCTTCGCGACGATCCGGGCGGCGGGGCTGGCGCGGTTCCGTGCGGATCTGTCCACCATCTATCCCGTGCTCGCGCCGCGTCTGGAAGCGGAGATCCTGGACTGGGACGACGTGAAACCCCTCGACGTCCGAGTGGATCGGCTGCGCCGCTGGTACCGTCCCGGCCTGCTGGCGATCGGGGACGCGGCGCACGCGATGTCCCCGGCGGGCGGGGTGGGCATCAATCTCGCGGTGCAGGACGCCATCGCGACCGCTCGCCTGCTGGCGCCGATCCTCGCCGCGGGCGCGACCGCGTCCACGACGCAGCTGCGCACCGTTCAGCGCCGCCGCGAATTCCCCATGCGCGTGGTGCAATTCGCGCAATTGCACTTGCTGTCGGACCTCTACCCGAGTGCGGGACGGCCCGGGACCGACAAGCCGCTGCTGGTGCGGCTGCTGCGCCGTTTCCCGCGCCTGCCCCGGCTGGTGGCCAGGGTGATCGGTCTCGGCATCCGTCCGGAGCCGGTGCCGCCCGCGACCGAAACCGTCACGACCCTAACGAAACTCAGGGAGAACTGATCGTGTCGACCTACCTGCTCATTCACGGCGCCTTCCACGGCGGATGGGTCTGGCAGCGGGTGACTCCGCTGCTGGAAGACGCCGGTCACCGCGTGCTGGCCCCCTCGCTGGTCGGTCTGGGCGACCGCGCGCACCTGCTGACCCCGGATGTCGGGCTCGACACCCATGTGCAGGATCTGATCGAGCTGGTCACCGCCGAGGACGCGATCGAAGTCGTCCTGGTGGGCCACAGCTACGGCGGCATCGTCGTCACCGCGCTGGCCGACGCCGTGCCGGACCGCATCGCCGAACTCGTCTACATCGACACGTTCGTGCCGCGCGACGGCGAGGCGGTGGCCGACATCATGCCGGGCATGGTCGACGCCTTCGCCGCCGCGGCGGCCGCCACCGGCGACGGCTGGCTGGTGCCGCCGCAAACCGAACCGACCGGCGACGGCGGCCTCTACGGCGTCACCGAGGACCCCGATCTCGGTTGGCTGGCGTCCATGCAGACGCCGCAATCGCTGAAGACCTTCCAGCAACCGATGACACTGACGAATCCCGCTGCACTGGCGAAGATTCCGGTGACGCACGTCCACTGCGGCGAAGGCGGCGAGGACTTCAAGGCGATGCGCGCGGCCATGCCCCGCACCCTGCCACCCGCGGATCTGCCTCCCGGCCGCCTCCACGTACTCCCCACCGGGCACGACTGCATGATCACGATGCCGCGCGAATTGGCCGGATGCCTGCTCACGGTGGCGCCGCGCCCAGCATCCACCCGTTGATTGCGAGCAGTCACGAACTCGTGCCCTCTCGTCACGATGAGAGCGGGAGTGCATGCGATATTCGTGACATGAAGTAGGACTTGCTGCCGCTGGTCAGTCAGTGGCAGCAAGTCCTTTTCGTTGATCTCACGGGTCAGTTCGCGCGCTCGCCGGCGTCGTAGGCGGCGCGCGCAGCCAGGACCTCGCCGAGGTGTTCGGAGGACCAGGTCACGATGCTGCTGAACACCGGGGTGAGCGTTCTGGCCAGTGGGGTCGCCTCGTATTCGACGCGCGGCGGGACTTCGGGGTGGTAGGTGCGCGCGACCAGGCCGTCGCGTTCGAGCTGACGCAGGCGCTGGGTGAGGACCTTGGGTGTCAGGCCGGGAATGCGCTGTTGCAGTTCGGTGAAGCGCAGCTTGCCGTCATGGGTGAGTACCCAGAGCACCTGGGTGGACCAGCGGCCGAACACCAGGTCGATGACGGGTGTGATCGGACAAGGGTCGACCGGCGCGGTTGTCATACGTCCTCCCGGTAAGTCACTTTCTCCTTGGTTACTACTATACTTTGGAAAGTAATGTGTTTCCAGGGGTCGCGAGTACGCGAAATCCGAAGGGAGCACAGTCATGACGACGACAACAGTGGACGGACGCCTGGATCTGCCGCGGCGCTCCGGTGACCGGCCGCGCACCCGCGCGCACAATCCGCACCAGCAACTCGACCAGATCGCTCCGCCGGAGTTGCAAGAGGAGCTGTGGTCGCGGATGACCACGCTCGACGGCGTTCTGCTCGGCCACAGTGGAGTCTCCCTGCCCGACACCCGGGCCCTGCACCTGCGGCCGACGATCGCCCACGGACCCGGCGAGGCGTACCTCGCGGGCACCGAGTTCGCCCACCTGCACGGGCACGGGGACGGCAGTCTGCACATGTGCCTGCCGAAAGACACAGTGGCGCAGGCGGTTCGGCTGGGCTGGGCGGAGGCGCATCCGATGGCTCGGCAGGGATACCTGCCCGGGACGCTGGTGATGGTGTACGGGCCACGCGATCGCGAGGAGCTGGACGTCGTCTGGCAGCTGGTACGGGCCAGTCACCGCTTCGCCCGGCAACCGGCTACAGCGTGATTAGAGCGGCGGCCGCCATCGTCGGTGTCATGAACGCAACCGATCTTGTCGGCACCTGGGAACTGGTGTCCTACTACGACATCGATGAGCAGGACGTCACCAGCGCGGGCCCGCTCGGCGACGCACCACGCGGCCTGCTGATCTACGGCGCGCACGGTTACATGTCGGTGAGCATGATGCGCACTGACGGAGCCCAGGGAGCCACCCCGTTCATGGGGTACGCGGGCACCTGGCGGCGCACCGGCACGGAGGTGGTGCACGCGATCAGCGTCTGCTCCAACCCGGCTTGGGCGCAGACCGAGCAGGTGCGGCAGATGTCGCTGAACGGCGACGTGCTGACGCTCATCGGCGCCGCAC
The DNA here is from genome assembly GCF_053601535.1 of Nocardia sp. NPDC004718. Classification (NCBI taxonomy): domain Bacteria; kingdom Bacillati; phylum Actinomycetota; class Actinomycetes; order Mycobacteriales; family Nocardiaceae; genus Nocardia; species Nocardia sp. NPDC004718. Next base: position 36,896 of record NZ_JBSGCA010000052.1, on the reverse strand, counting down.
AGGTCGGCGGGCGGACACAACGCCGGGTGCTCACCTGGCGTCGCGGCCGCCCGCTCGAAAAGCACCGTCATTCCGGCGAATACGAGAACAGGGGCTCGTCGAATTGAACCGGTTCGCCGTCTTCCTTGAGAATCCCGGTGATCACGCCCGCCTGCGCCGTCACCGGGATCATCAACTTCATCGCCTCGACGATGCCGACCTGCTGCCCGGCGCTCACCCGATCGCCGACCTCGACGAACGGGTCCGCGCCCGGCTCGGGGCATCGATAGAACACGCCGACGCTGGGCGCGCGGACGACCGCGCCGAGCGCGGGAGCCTCCGGCGCGGCGACGGCTTCCACCGCGGCCGCCGCGATCGGGGCGGGCACGGCCGCCCACTCGGCCTCGACGGTCACCTCCCCCACCTGGAAGCGCAGTGCGCTCGGCTGCTGCGGAAAGCCCGCGAGCAGCTGCAACGCGCCGGCCTGGATCGCCTCCAGCACCCGCAGATAGTCCTCGTGTCCGGTGGTGGGGACGTTCTCCTCCACTGCGGTCATTGCCGTCACTCCTTGTCAGTAATTACCCAGGCCGCCGCAGACGTTCAGCGCCTGCGCGGTGACGGCGCCCGCCCCGGGACCGATCAGATAGTCGACCATCGCCGCCACCTCGAACGGCTGCACGTAGCGGCCGATCGGCACTCGCGCGCTGACCCGGGCGTGCACCTCGTCGGTGTCCACGCCCCACAGCCCCGAATACACCTCCCGCACCCGCTCGGCCATCGGCGTCTCCACGAATCCGGGGCACACGGCGTTCACGGTGATCCCGGTCTTGGCCAGTTCGAGGCCGAGCGCTTTGGTGAAGCCGACCACGCCGTGCTTGGAGGCGGAATACGGGGCGCCGTGCACCACGCCCTGTTTGCCGCCGGTGGAGGCGATGTTGACGATGCGGCCGCTGCCGCGTTCGAGCATGCCGCCCGCGTTCAGCACCGCCTTCGTCATCAGGAACACGCTGTTGAGGTTGGTGTTGATCACGTCGAACCACAGTTCGTCGGTCACCTGCGCGGTGACGCCGCCGCCGCTGCGGCCCGCGTTGTTGATCAGGATGTCGATCGGGCCGTAGCGCCGCACACCCGCGTCGACGTACTCGCGGACCTGCGCGGCGTCGCCGACGTCGCAGACGGTGCCGTCCACCTCATGACCGTCGTCCTGCAGACTCTTCACCGTGTCGGTCACCCGCTGCTGATCGCGAGCGCAGAGGAACACCGCGATCCCCTTGGCCGCCAGGCTTTTGGTGATCTCCAGGCCCATTCCGCTGGTCGCTCCGGTGACCAGCGCGACGCGCCGATTTTCCGCCATGACTCCTCCATCGGTCGAACTTCCGAACTCGCCGGGCTTCTCGACCACCAGGGTCGACCCGCGTCCTATAGATCCGGTCAACCGCGGGCGACGGGCGTCGGCTCAACCGAGGCTCTAGCGGCGTCGGCGACGCTGGCGTGCAGCCGAGCCCCGCCGCGACCACAGGAGCAACCATGACCACCGTCGCCAGCCGCACCGAGTTGTACGCCGAGGTCCAGCAGTTCTACGCCGAACAGATGCAGCGGCTGGACAACCGCGACATCCCCGGCTACGCCGCGACTTTCACCGAGGACGCGGAATTCGAGCACACACCGGGCATTCCGCCGGCCCGGACCAGGGCCGGGATCATCGCCGACCTGGTCGAGTTCCACAAGCGCTTCGAAACCGACCCGATGCAGCGCAGGCATTGGTTCAACATGATCAACCTGCAGCCGCAGGACGACGGGACCATCGTGTCCACCGCCTACTGCCTGGTAGTGAAGATCCGCCCGAACAGCAAACCGGAGATCGCGCCGAGCTGCGTCGTGCACGACGTGCTCGTCCGCGCCGACGGCGCCTTGCTGACCCGGTCGCGGCGCGTCGTCCACGACTGATCCGACCACTATCGAGGAGAAACCCTGTGAACTCCGTTCAGCCGGACTTGCTCACACTCGCCGCCGACGCCGGGGACCTGCTGTTCCGGGAGGCCCGCACGGCGAACGCCTTCACCGACGAGCCGGTCACCGACGAGCAGGTCCGCGCGATCTACGAGCTGGTCAAATACGGACCGACCTCGATGAATCAGCAACCGCTGCGGATCGTTCTGGTGCGCAGCCCCGAGGCCAGGGCCCGGCTGGTCACCCACATGATCGACAACAACAAGCCGAAGACGGCCGCCGCGCCGCTGTCGGCGATCCTCGCCGCCGACCTGAATTTCCACGAGCACCTGCCCACGGTGTTCCCGCACGCGCCGCAGGCCAAGGACTACTTCGCGGACGCCGACTACCGCGCGGAGTCCGCGCGCTTCAACGCCCTGATCCAGATCGGCTACTTCATCCTCGGCGTCCGTGCCGCCGGGCTGGCGGCGGGCCCGATGAACGGCTTCGACGGCGCGGGCCTGGACGAGGACTTCTTCCCTGGCGGCGAATACACCGGCCTTGTCGTGGTCAATATCGGCAAGCCCGGCCCGAACGCGTGGTTCCCGCGTTCGCCGCGACTGGCGTACGAGGAGGTGGTCAGCACAGTGTGATCCCGCCGAGCGAGTGACGAGGGCCGCTCGGCCGCACAGCGCACTCCCAGGTTTGCCCCAGCTTGCGGGCAGGCTGCCTTCCTAGCCTTCGAGCAGAGGTTCAGACGAAAGGAAGGCGAAATCATGGCGCTGATCACGAGCGTCCCGCCGGGCGTTGCGGCCGACGAGCGACTCGTCGGCGCCCATCGCGCACCGGCACGCCGGTCCCGGGCGGATCGCGTGTTCTTCGGGCCCGCGAGCCAACCGCGATGGGCGCGCCCGGCGTTGTTCGCGCTGCTCGTCGCCACCGCGGTGCTGTATCTGTGGAATCTGACGGTATCCGGTTGGGCGAACGAGTATTACGCCGCCGCGGCGCAGGCGGGCACGCAGAGCTGGAAGGCACTGCTGTTCGGCGCGCACGACGCGGGCAACGCGATCACGGTGGACAAGCCGCCCGCGGCGCTGTGGGTGATGGGGCTGTCGGGGCGGCTGTTCGGATTCGGCTCGTGGTCGCTGCTGGCGCCGCAAGCGTTGATGGGCGTCGGCTCGGTGGCCCTGCTGTACGCCGCGGTGCGGCGTTGGAGCGGGCTCGGCGCGGGCCTGCTTGCGGGTGCGGCGTTGGCGGCGACTCCTGTCGCCGCGTTGATGTTCCGCTTCGACAACCCGGACGCGCTGCTGACCCTGCTGTTGATCGCGGCGGCCTACTGCACGGTGCGGGCGATCGACTCGCACCACCCGCGCTGGCGTTCGGCGAGCACGTGTTGGCTCGCGCTGGCCGGTGTCGCCATCGGTTTCGCGTTCTTGACCAAGATGATGCAGGCGTTCCTGGTCCTGCCCGCCCTGGGTCTGGTGTTCCTGGTCGCGGGAGCGGGCGGATTCTGGTCCCGCATCGGCAAATTGGTCACCGCGTGCGCGGCCATGGTGGTCGCGGGCGGCTGGTACGTGCTGCTGGTGGAGTTGTGGCCCGCGGATTCGCGCCCGTACATCGGCGGGTCGACCGACAACAGCCTGTGGGAGCTGGCGCTCGGCTACAACGGCATGGGCCGGTTGCTCGGCGGCAGCGGCAATCCGAGTGGAGGGGGCTCCGGCGGTCCCGGCGGTGGCGGCGGCATGGGCGGCGCGTTCGGCGGCGACACCGGACTGGCCCGGCTGTTCAGCGGCAGCATGGCGACCGAAGTGTCCTGGCTGCTTCCGGTCGCGCTGATCGGCTCGGTCGCCGGGCTCTGGCTGAGTGGCCGCGCGCCGCGCACCGATCGGCTGCGGGCGGGGTTGCTCCTCTGGGGCGGTTGGTTGCTCGGTACCGGCCTGGTCTTCAGCTACATGAGCGGCATCATCCACCCGTATTACACGGTGGCCCTGGCGCCGGGCGTCGCCGGTGTCGCCGCGATCGCGGTGACGCAACTGTGGCGGCGGCGCGGGCACGTGGCGGCCAGGATCACCTTGGCACTGCTGTCGGCGGTCACCGGCGCCTGGGCCTTTGTTCTGCTGAACCGCACGCCGGACTGGCTGCCGTGGCTGCGCTGGGCGGTAGTGGCCACGACGGCGATCGCCGCGGTGGCGCTGCTGGTCGGCGCGCACCGGTCGCGCCGGATCGCCGTCGCGATCGCAGCCACGGCGTTGCTCGCCGGATTCGCCGGGTCGACGGCCTACGCGGTCGAAACGGTCACCCACGCGCACAGCGGCGGCATCCCCACCTCCGGACCCGCGCAGGCGGGTTCCATGGGCGGGCCCGGTGCGGGCGGAGCCGGTGGCCGGGGAGCAGACGACGGCCGCGCCGAGGCCACCGGCGGAGCGTCCGGGGCCGGCCGCGCGACTCCCACCGGCGGCGAACTGCCCACCGGGGACATGGCCGCCGACGGCGGCGTGCCGACCGGTGCCGGTGCTCCCGCGGGCGGCGCTCCCGGCGGCGGTGGACCGGACGGCAGCGCCGACAACGCCGAGCTGAACGCCCTGCTGGAGAACACCGACAGCCGCTGGTCGGCGGCGAGCATCGGCTCGGGCACCGCGTCGAGCCTGGAATTGCGCACCGGCACGTCGGTGATCGCGATCGGCGGCTTCAGCGGCGGCGACGACGCGCCGACGTTGGCTCGGTTCCAGCAGTACGTGGCCGATGGCGAGGTGCACTGGTTCATCGCGCAGGGGCAGGGCATGCGGCCAGGCTCCGGGAACGAGAAGTCGGCCGCGGACGAGATCACCGAGTGGGTGAAGGCGCACTACACCGCGAAGACGGTCGGCAACGTCACGGTCTACGACCTGACCGCACCCACCGGCTGACGATTCCGATCCCTGCCGACGGAGTATCGCCGCGTCCCACGACGCGGCGATACTCCGTTCGCGTGTCCGTGCCCGCGTGGCTCCCAGGAAATACCCAGCTTGCTCGCAGGTCGCTCCGTGCCTGCGGCGCAATCATGGGATCATGACCGGCACCGAACCCGAGGCCCGCGTCCTCATCGTGGACGACGAACCGATGATCATCGAGCTGCTCGCCGTGAGCCTGCGGTTCCAGGGCTTCGAGGTGGCCACCGCGCTCAGCGGAACCGAGGCGCTGGACCGCGTGCGCACCTTCCGGCCGCACGCGCTCGTCGTCGACGTGATGATGCCGGGCATGGACGGGTTCGGGATGCTGCGGCGGCTGCGCGCCGACAGGGTCGACGCCCCCGTGCTCTTCCTGACCGCGCGCGACGACGTCGACGACAAGCTCACCGGCCTCACCCTCGGCGCGGACGACTACGTGACCAAGCCGTTCAGCCTCGAGGAGGTCATCGCCCGGCTCCGAGTCATCCTGCGCCGCAGCGGAATACAGTCCGTCCAGGAGAACGCCTGCCGGATGGCCGTCGGCGACCTGGTGCTCGACGACGACAGCCACGAGGTGTGGAAAGCGGGCGCGCCGGTGTCGCTGTCGCCGACCGAGTTCACCCTGCTGCGGTACTTCATGGTCAACGCGGGCAAGGTGCTGAGCAAGCCGAAGATCCTCGACCACGTCTGGCGCTACGACTTCGGCGGCGACGCGGGCGTGGTCGAGTCGTATGTGTCGTACCTGCGGCGCAAGATCGACACCACCGAACCGAAGCTGCTGCACACGCTGCGTGGCGTGGGATATGTGCTGCGCGAACCGCAGGTGAGCCGGACGTGAGCGTACGGGAGAAACTCGCGCGGCGAGTGTCGGCGGTCCCGCTGCGGATAGGGCTGGTGATCGTGCTGCTGCTGTTGACCGCGGCGGCGTTGTTCGCGTCGGGCGCGGCGGTGACCTCGGCGCTGAGCCGATCGCTCACCCAGCGCACCGACGAGCAGCTCTACGACGCGGCACGGCAGTGGGCGGAACCGCGTCCGATGCGCCAAGTGACCACCAGCGACGGTCGAGTGCAATGGCTTCCGGCCGATCTCCCGGCCCTGCCGGTACAGCCGAGGTCGGCGGGCGAACAGCCGCGCCGGTTCTTCGAACTGCGTACCGGCGCCGACGGGCAGGTGTATCAGGACCTACCGGGCGCCAACAGCGCCGCGGGCAACCCGGATCTCAGCGGCGCGAAAGCCCACACCCCGCAGACGGTGGGTTCCGCGGACGGTTCCTCGGTGCGCTGGCGCGTACTGACCACCACCAACCAGTACGGCTCGACCACCATCGGCCTGCCACTCACCGACAACCAGGAGACGGTATCGCGGCTGATCTTCTTCGAGATCGGCACGGGGGCGGCGGCACTGCTTGCCCTCGGCGCCGTCGGCTACCTGGTCATCCGGCGCAGCCTGCGGCCCTTGCGCGAGGTGGAGCAGACCGCGGCGGCGATCGCAGGCGGCGACCTGCACCGGCGGGTCCCGGTGCGCGGCGTCGACACCGAGGTCGATCATCTGGCGCGCTCGTTGAACGAGATGCTCGCGCAGATCCAGCACGGCGTGGCCGCCTCCGAGGCCTCGGAGGAAGCGGCCCGCCGCTCGGAGACGCGGATGCGCCGCTTCGTCGCGGACGCCAGCCACGAACTGCGCACGCCGCTGACCACGATCCGCGGTTTCGCCGAGCTGTACCGTCAGGGCGCCAGCAGCGACGCGGGGATGGTGGTCGGCCGGATCGAGGCCGAGGCCGAGCGGATGGGTCTGCTGGTCGAAGATCTGCTGTTGCTGGCGCGGCTGGATGAGAAACGCCCGCTGGAGCGCAAACCCGTCGACCTGCTCGCCCTCGCCGGCGACGCCGTGCACAACGCAAGGGCCATCGCCGCCCGCCAGAAACCCTCGCCCGACGCGCCCGATCGCCCGATCACACTGGCACTCGGCGACGGCGAGGGAACCATGGACGTCATCGGCGACGAGGCCCGCCTGCGCCAGGTACTGAGCAACCTGCTCGGCAACGCCCTGATCCACACCCCCCGGGAAACGCCGATCACGGTGCGGCTCACGGCCGCCCGCGATCGTGTCCAGGTCGACGTGATCGATGCGGGCCCCGGCCTGTCTCCTGAGGCCGCCGCCCGGGCTTTCGAACGCTTCTACCGCGCGGACGCCTCACGCACCCGCACCAGCGGCGGCGCCGGCCTCGGTCTGTCCATCGTCCAAGCCCTGGTGACGGCCCATGGCGGACGGGTGTCGGTCGACAGCGAACCGGGCCGCGGTGCGACCTTCACCGTGGTGTTGCCTCGGGAACCCGCCGATACGCGCTTCGCAGGTGACATGCCACCGCAGTAGGGCCGCCGCGAAGGAGGCTTCCGCACCGAACCTCACCGCTCACCTGGCGTAACCGTCGAACACCGGTCGGCTTCCCGTGGACGCGCGGGTAACCACCGGCCGTGCCCTATCGGCATCGGCGCACCGGCTGGGAGCGCCCGGGTTCAGCGCGGTCCCGGCGGCGCTCGTCCGGATCGAGTCGGCACAGCCCGCGCATCACGACCCGCGCCGAAACCGAATGCTGCTTGCTTCGAGAAATCTTGTCGGCGCAATCGCACAAGTAACGCGGTGGGTCGCGAACCCGAGGGCACACCGCTCAGCGGGACGCGGGCCGGAAGATGTCGTCGAGCGGAGTTCCCGAGGTCGAGGTAGCGCCTTCTTCGGCGAACCACTCCCAGCGCATCACCCGGGCGAGCACCGGCGTCGGCATGCGGAGTAGCGCCTTCGCGATGGCCGCGAAGCGGCTGGAGCCCTCGATGATGGACCGGTGGGCGGCCAGAGCGGTCTTGCGGCGGGCGGCTTGGGCGGAGACGTCGATTCGATGGGTGATCGCCGAACGTGGACTGTAGAACGAGTCGAGCACCGATAAGTCGTAGCGGAAAGGAAGTCCCAGCCACGTCAGCGAACGCACGAGACGTGCGTAACCATCGCGGGGCAGGGTGGCGTCCAGAACGCGCGCTACCCCGGCGAATTCGGCCGCGCGTTTGCCCACTTCGTGCACGCGGATGTGGTCGCGGTGGCCGTACCCTCCGTTGCGGTCGTAGCTGAGCAGGATCTCCGCGTTCTCCTCGCGCAGGATCGCGGCCAGCCGACGCGCCGCGTCCTCGGGGTCCGCGCGGGCGAATCGCATCCGGTCGGGTGGGTCGGCGTACAGCACCGGGCCGTGCCCGCTGTCGGCGTAACCGAGGTGCGCTACGCGGTGCACGCCGAGGGCGGCGGCGCTCGCCTCCAACTCATCGAGCCGCAGCGCCTTCCGGCCGTCGAGATCGGCCATATGGCCGTCGGTGGCCACCACGATGACGGTCCGGTGCCCGGCGGCCGACAGTTCGGCCAGCGTCCCGCCGGTCAGCAGCGTCTCGTCGTCGGGATGCGCGTGGAATGCCACAACGGTCGCCATCGCACCAGTGTGCCAAAGACATTCACAGCAGATCCCTGGCCAGCCTGGTCGCGCCGACGAGCATGTACCCGCCGGTCAGGGCGACCAGTGCGACCGCGGTCGGCCGGGGAACGTCGCCACGCAGGACGCGCACCCCGCCGTGTGTCGTGTCGAGGATGTCCACCAGCAACGCCAAGCGCTGCCAGCGCGGCAGCTCCTCGGCGGGCGCGGTGAGATACCCGAGGCCGAGCGCGATCGCCCGCGCGCCGAAGATCCGGGTCATGTAGTCGAGTTCGGGCGTGGGCCGCACGCCCAGCGCCGTGGTCAGCGTCCGCGGGGCCACGAGCGCGGCCGAGCCGAGCGCGACCCGTCCGAGCGCCAAGCCGCGCAGCGCACCGGTCAGTGCGGGGCGGTTTCGCCGCGTGCTGTTCGTCACCATGCTCCCGAGCCTCGCCCACAACGCCGATCAGGTCGATTACCAGCGAGGTAATCGACCTGATCGGCGGCGTGTCGAAAGACTCAGGGCAGCGGGACCCACCGCGGCCTTCACCACCTTGGACTTCAACGCCTTCATACTCGTTCTCCTTGGTATCGGCCCGTGGGGCCATCGGCCGGACTTCGACCGCGAGAACGATCCTCGGCCCGGGATCTCGAGGGAGCCCGATACTGCGCTGGGAAATAGCTGGCAGCCGGATCGATATCTCCAGCGAATTCACAGCTTCGACAGCGTCCCCCGGCCGGGCTCGGACGCGATGATGGTTCGGGACCCAGACCCGGCCAGCGGCGCCCTCGTCACGGCCTACTCTGAGATCTTCCGCCAGCCACCTCAGGAGAGGACATTCGTGAAGCTTCTCGTTACCGGCGGCGCCGGCTACATCGGCAGCGTCGTCGCGCATCAACTCGTCGACACGGGCCATGAAGTGGTGATTCTCGACGACCTGTCCACCGGCTTCCCGGCGAACCTTCCGCCGCGCGCGACGTTCCACGAGCTGTCGATCCACCGCGTCGCCGACGTGCTCACCCCGGCGGCGGGCTTCGACGGCGTGCTGCACTTCGCCGCCAAGATCGAGGTCGCCGAATCGGTCGCGAATCCGGAGAAGTACTGGTGGAACAACATCGAAGGCTCGCTCGCCCTGTTGCGCGCCGTTCGCGCCGCGGGCACCCCGCGCCTGATCTTCTCCAGCACCGGGTCGATGTACACCGGCGACGGCAGCACACCCTTCGACGAAAGCGCCGAGGTGCGTCCGGCCAACCCGTACGCGGCGACCAAGGCGACGGTGGACCTGATGATCGCGGGCGAGTGCGGCGCGAGCGAACTCGGCGCGGCGTCGCTGCGCTACTTCAACGCCTCCGGCGCCGTCGTCACCGGTGACACGCACCTGGGCGAGCGGCACGAGCCCGAGTCGCACCTGATCCCGATCCTGCTGCAAGCCGCTGCGGGACAACGCGATTCGTTCACCCTCTACGGCACCGACTACCCGACGCCGGACGGCACCTGCATCCGCGACTATGTGCATGTGGCCGATCTGGCCGCCGCGCACCTGCTGGCGCTGGAGGCCATCCGTCCCGGCGAATACGAGGTGTACAACCTCGGCAACGGCAGCGGGTACTCCAACCGGCAGGTGCTCGACACGGTGCGCGAAGTCACCGGACGGGACTTCCCGGTCCACTACGGCCCGCGCAGGCCGGGTGACCCGGCCGTCTGCGTGGCCGCGAGCGGCAAGGCGGGGACCCGGCTCGGCTGGAAGCCACAGCGCCCCGACCTCGCCGACATCGTCTCCGACGCATGGGACTTCCACCGGTCGGTGCACGGCGACTGATCGACCGGGAGAACGATCCGGCGAATCTCCGTGATTCCCGGGCAACCCTCGTCGGCAGGCCCGGAAACACGAGCCGCTCAGAGGATGAGCAGGATCAGCGCCTTCTGCAGGGTGTCCACGATGCGGCCGATGGTGATCGCGATTTCGACGGTGCCCATGACAGGCCCCTTTCCTCGGACATGGCAAATCCTCGACACATCAATTCAAACGCGCGCGAACGGGATTCGCCAAGCTCACGCGGGAACGTATGTGGTCGAGGCGGCTTGATCCGCGTGTCCTCGCTCTTCGAATCATCTGTGTCGCGGCACCGGTCGCGACCGCGAGGCGGAACGTCGCCGCGCGCAGACCTTTCGATCGACCGTCAGGAGCACCTGTGACATCGTCGCAACCGTTGGCCCGGAGACACTCGCACGACTGTTCTCGGCGTGCGGCGGATATGGTCGGGCGAGCCGCGGCGATGCTCGACATGCTCCCCGTCGTTCCCGACGCGGTACACGCTCGGCTCTCGACACTCGCCGAGGACATCGCGTGCGAGCTGCCCGGCGAGCCGGACTGCGATCTCACCCGCGCCTTGCGCGATGTCGTGGTCCACCTCGCGACGACAGCCGAGCTCGCCCACCGGCACCGGGTGACGGCGCTCGCGGACGAACTCGCCGAGATCATCGGTATCGTCCAGGAATGCGGCCGGAACACGGCCCGATCGTTCGCGGCACCGTGGAATGCGGTCGGGGCGGCGCGCTATCGCGCCGAGATCCGGTGGCTCGCGAGCGACGCCGACGACGCGTTCCGCCGCTTGTTCGCACGGTGGTACTTCGACATCGACGATCTGACCGCGATCGCCGGGATGCGGGAGGTCGGCGACGAACTGGAGAACGTGATCAGAGCCTTCGAGTCGGTCGCCGACGCCGTGCTCGTCGTGCAGCCGCCGAACGAGCTGTCCGGGTGACTCGGCCGCACTACATCCCGACGACGTCGATGATCGGCGCCGGATAGTCCGCCGGATCGACGTTTTCCCGCCACGGTCGGTGGATGCGCGCGCCGGGTAGATGCGCCAGCTCCGGAATCCAGCGCCGGACGTACGCGCCGTCCGGGTCGTAGCGCTGCGCCTGGCGCAGCGGATTGAGCACCCGGTTCGGCCTGGTGTCGGTCCCCGTACCCGCGACCCATTGCCAATTGAGCTGGTTGTTCGCCAGATCGCCGTCCACCAGCCAGCGCAGGAAGTGCTCCGCTCCGACCCGCCAGTCGACCCGCAGCGACTTGGTCAGGAAACTGGCCGTGATCAGGCGTGCCCGGTTGTGCATCCAGCCTTCCGCGCGCAACTGCCGCATGCCCGCGTCCACGACCGGGTGCCCCGTGTGCCCGTCCCGCCAGGCGTCGACCGCCTGCTGGTCGTCGCGCCAGCGGATCGGGCGGGGACGGTAGTCCGACCAAGCCGCGGACGGGCGGGCGGCCAGCAACTGGTGGTAGAAGTCGCGCCAGGCCAGCTGCCTGGCGAACGCGTGGCCGCCCTCGGTCGACATGTCGACCCGGTGCGCCAGCTCCACCGGAGACAAGCAGCCGAAATGGAGGTAGGGCGACAGCCGTGAGGTGGCGTCGGCGGCGAGGTCGTCGTTGTCGCGCGCGTAGTGTTCCACCGGCCCGGACAACCAGTCGCGCAGGATCTTCCGGCCCGTCGTCTCACCGCCCACCGTGAGCTGCGGCGACATCGGAGCCGCGCACAGCTCAGCCGCGTCCGGCAGCGGCAGGCCGGACACCCGCGGCACCGTGAGGTTACGCGGCTTGCCCAGCGGCTTGCGCTGTGGCGCGTCGGACCAGCGCCGGAAATACGGGGTGAAGACCGCGAAGTGGTCGCGACCGGTGGCGGGCAACAGCGTCTCCGGATCGGCGGCGGTGACGGTGGCGGGATGCGTGTGCAGCAGGCAGTCGCGGCGGGAGAGAAGCTCGCGCAGCGCGCGTTCCCGCCGGCGGCTGTAGCCGCTGACGTCGGCGGCGACGTGCACGCTCGCGGCGCGCACCTGCGCCGCCACGCGATCGACCTCCGCGGCCACGTCACCGCGGCGCAGGACCAGGCCGCCGCCGATGGCGCGCAGTTCGTCGTCCAACTCGGCGAGGGCGGCGGCGAGGAACCCGGCGCGGTTGGGCGCGGCGAAGCGGCCGGAGAGGATAGCGTCGTCGAGCACGAAAAGCGGCACCACCGCGGCGCTCTCCCGGTGCGCGGCGGTCAGCACCGGATTGTCTCGCACCCGCAGGTCGCGGGTGAACAAAGCGATCGTGACGGTCACCGCGCACGCTCCCGCCATGCGGCACGAATGGTCATTCTCGAGCCTCCTTCGGACGGTGCGGTCGTGCTCGGCGCCCATGAGGGCCGCGCCGGGACGGCATCGGGCGGCTCAGCCATACCGCGCGACGCGACCCTCGCGAGCGCCGAACACGCCGGTTCACCCCGCGCAGAGCGGGACGATGCGCGACTCACCGCCTGTCGTCGGTGAGGTCAGATACAGGCAAGTGTTCTGGCCCGCGGCGGTGATCGCCGCGCGCACCTGCTGCCACGCATCGGCCTCCAGCGACGCCGCGCGAGCCAGGACGAATCCGGACGCCCGGCTCGGGTCGGTGACCACCGCCCACGAATAGTCCGGGCCGAGCGCGGTGACGATGTAATTGGTCGGCCCGTCCAAGGCGTCTTGGGTCGGCACGCTGGGGAAGCTGACGTGCAGTTGCGCCCCGGTCTCCCGATCGTTGACCACCGCGGTGCCGTTGATCTCGTTCTGCGTGTTCGCCCACGTGGTGCAGGTGTTGCGCACCGCGATGTTCCCCTGCGGATCGAGTGCGTAGTTCGCTTGCGTGTCCCGCGCGCAGGCGAGGTTGAAGTACTGCGGGATGGCGGCGAGTTGACGCCACGTGCCGAGATACCGCTCCAGTTCGAGGCGCGGCACCGGCGCGGGCCCGGCGACCTGACCGGGCTCCCCGGAGGCGCCGCCCGCCGCCAGCGCCGTGACGGACAGGGCCGACACCGCCGCGACGAGCAGGCGGGTGGACGTACGCAGCAGATTGCGACGGTGCACGCTAACTCCTCGGAAATCGGCGACGCGATCCACACTAGCATAGAACGATGCATAATTGATGCAAACAGCTCTTCACGGAGGATCGATGACACCGCGGACAGCGTCCCGTCGCACGGCGACGGCCCGCCGGCTCACGCGCGACCGCCCGGCCCGGGATCGAGGATGACGTGGCGCCGCCGCGCGGACCCGTCGACCGGCCGGGTGGAACGAATCCCGCCGGCGGCGGGCAGAATAGTGCGATGCCCGCCGGTCCCGTCCCCGTGTCCGACGCGGCCGGATACACGGTGCGCGCGGTCGCCGAACGCCTCGGTATCCCGACCGCGACGCTGCGCAGCTGGAACCGCCGCTACGACATCGGCCCGCCGCAGCACCGCCCGGGCAAGCACCGCCTGTACACCGAGGCCGACATCGCCATGCTCGAGCGGATGCTGACCCTGATCCGCGCGGGCGCGAGCCCGGCGGGTGCGGCCGCCGCGGTGCGCGGGCCCGCGCCCACCCTCGGGCGCCGCGAATCGTTGCTGGAGGCGGCCTTCGCGTTGGACACCACCGCGGTCTCCGATCGGATCGAAGCGCATGTCCGCGCGTTCGGCGTGGTGGACACCTGGGATCTGCTGTGCCGACCGGCTTTCGCCGACATCGTCGACCGCCAGCTCAGCGGAGAGGGCTGCATCGATGTGGAGCACTTGCTGTCCTGGTGCGTGATCTCGGTGCTGCACCGGACGAACCCGCCGTCGGCGCCCGTCGGCACGACGCCGGTGGTACTCGCCTGCACCAGCGGGGAAACGCATTCGCTTCCGCTGGAGGTGCTGCGCGCGGCCCTCGCCGAACGCGGCGTGGGGGCGCGGATGCTCGGCGCCGACGTGCCCGCCGCCGCGCTCGCCGACACCTTGGCCCGGTTCGAAAACCCCGCCGCCGTGCTGCTGTGGTCGCAGCAGGAGTCCACCGCGCTGACCTCCGCGGTGCGCGCGTGCCTCGACGCGGGGGCCCGAGTCCTGGTCGGCGGCCCCGGCTGGGAGGCGGTCTTCCTCCCCGACGGCGTGGAACGTGTCGGCAGTCTGCTCGACGCCGCCGACCTGCTCGCCTGAGGTGCGTCGAGATACGCGGAACGGAACACTCGCTGCGAATCGTTCTCCGGCGCAGATCATGTGGGAGCCGATCGACGACTGACGCCATCGATCCTTCTCCCACTATTCGATGCAGAATTGATGCATTACCGAGGAGGCATATCGCTGTCGCAGCACCACAGTAGGAAGACGGGCGATGATCGAGCACACGCACCGCCGTCCCAGCTGTCGCCACTCGTCGGCAGCGATGCGCCGTAACACCATTCGGCCCTCGTCTGCAACGCCTCGCGTCGGCTGCGGCCACCGACCGGAGGCGCACTCGCCCATGAACGACATCCCGCCGGACCCAGAACCGCCTCAGGCGTCCCCTCGGTGTCGCCGAGGTCAGTCCACGGGCCTGCCGAGCAGGTGCCGCAGCGCCGGTTCCAGGGCCGGGGTACGGAACGGGTGACCGGCTTCGGTCAGCCGCGCGGGCACGACACGCTGGCTGGCCGAAGCCACTTCCCGATTCCCTTCGCTCCCCAGTAGCAGCGCCGGACCGAACCCTGGCACCGGGAACAGCGCGGGCCGATGCAACACGCTCGCGAGGACCGCAGTGTACTCCGCGTTCCGAACGGGTTGCGGGGCAACCGCATTGACCGCGCCGGACAAGCTGGTGTCCCACAGCGCCCGGTGGTAGACGTCGATCAGGTCATCGATCCCGATCCACGACAGCCACTGCCGACCGTCACCGATGCGCCCGCCCAGCCCGGCCGTGAACAACGGGCGCAACAGCCGCAGCGTGCCGCCGCGCGGGGACTGCACGATTCCGGTGCGCACGCGCACCACCCGCACCCCCGCCTCCGCGGCGGGCGCCGTCGCTGCCTCCCAGCCTTCGACCACGTCGGCGAGGAAGCCCGCACCGCGCGCCGACTGCTCGGTCAGCGCCTCGTCGCCCCGGTCGGCGCCGTAGTAGCCGATCGCGGAAGCGCTCACGAACACCGGCACCGCCGCCCGGGCCGCCACTTCGGCGAGTGCGCGGGTCGGTCCGATCCGGCTGTCGGCGATGGCTCGCTTGTGCCCCTCGGTGAACCGGCCCGCGATGGAAGCGCCCGCCAGATGCACCACCGCGTCCACGCCGTCGAGCAGATCCGGCGCGGGATCGGCGGTGGCCCATTGTCTTTCGTCCGCGGCGCGTGGTGCATGCCGGACCAGCCGCACCACGCGATGCCCGCCGGCGGACAGGAACGCGGCCAGTGCCGAACCGACCGTGCCGGATGCTCCGGTCACCGCGACGGTCTTCGACACGAACCCCGCCCCCGCCGCCCGCGCGCGGGCCGCGAGATCGTCGGCGAGCTGCCGGTGACGGTAGGCGAACATGGGGCGCAGCACCGCGGCGGGCACCGGCGCGTCCACCCGGTCCACCACCCGGGTGCGCGTCTTGTCGACGACCTCGAAATCGTGGGTGTGCCGCCACGGCAGCAGGCCGGCGGGCAGCGACCCGATTCCGTCGACGGTCACCGCGTCGACGAATCGGCGCGGCGGGTCGTACTCACGAGGATCGTGCCGGGCCACCCAGCGCAGGCCGCCGGGCAGTCCGAGCACCGCCCGCCCGTCGCGGAGCGAGTCCGATTCGGCGCGGGGCGACACCGGCTGCCAGGGCGGCGCCAGGCGGGTCATGGCGCCGGGGCGCGCGTGCCAGGCGAACACCTCGGACCGGGGTAGATCGATGACGCTCGCGTACTCGATACCCATGACCCGACTGTAGCCCGAAATCGCCCAGCCGCAGCGTTTTCGCATCGTTTTAGCCAAAATCTCCGAAAAGACCGCAGGAAACCACCCGCAACAAGTTTGGTCCGATGCAATTCAGCTGGCTCGATACCTTCGCGAGCAGCACAGGGCCCGCAGTGGATCAGTCCATCGAGTTCCCTTGTCGTGCGGAGGCGACCGGCGCGGACACACCGTAACGCGACGCCAAAACTAGAACTTGTTCTACCATGTGTCGAGTCCCGCTCACGTCGACGGAGGTTCTGCCATGCCGCTGGATCACTCGAGCGCAGCGTTGCTGACGGCCGTCGAGGCGTCGCCGCTCGCGGTCGCCGCGCACGACAAGTCCGCGTGGGTCGGCCTGTTCGCCCAGGACGCGGAGGTCAACGACCCGGTGGGCTCGCGCCCGCACGTCGGCCGCGCCGCCATCGAACGCTTCTACGACACCTTCATCGGGCCGAACACCATCGCGTTCCGGGTCGACCGCGACCTGGTCCATCCGCCGACGGTGCTGCGCGACCTGACCATCGTCACCACCATGTCGACCGGCGCCACCGTCTCGGTCCCGATGCATCTGCGCTACCGGCTGGTGGAACAGGACGGCGTCTGGAAGATCGCCTACCTGGCCGCGCACTGGGAGCTGGCGGGCATGATCTGGCAGTTGTTGCGCACCGGGTTGCCCGGGCTCGCCGCCGCGTTGAAGCTCGGACCGCAGTTGATCGTCAACCAGGGCGTCGGCGGGGCGCTGGGCATGCTGCGGGCGCTCGGCGGCGTGGGTCGTCGCGGAAAGCGGGCTACCACAAGGCTTTTCGCGGCCGCGGCGAGCACCGACCTCAGCCGCGTGCGCGAGCTGCTCGGGCAGCGGGTCGACATCGAACTGCCCGCGGGCACACCGGTGTCGGTGGAGGAGTTCACGAATCGAGCGCGCAACATGCGCTGGAGCAAGGTGATCGCCGCCGGACGCACCGTCACGGCGAGTGTGCGGTTCGGCGCGGTACCGGGAGTCGCGGTCGTGGAGTTCGCGACCGATGGCGACGGCATCGCGAGTCTGCGGTTCTATCTCGATTCCGTCTGATCCGAGCTCACGTCATCCGCCGGTCTCGAGCGGCACCGATGACGCCGGTAGCCGGACGGCTCGTGCCGCCCGGCTACCCGCCACCGGTCGATCAGGACGCGAGCCGCACGGCTGGGACGTGCTCCTCGGCGCGGACCGGCGGCTCGATCGAGGCGGGCGGTGCGGGGTGCTCGGTCCAGCCGGGCGGGCCGAAGACGTACCCGAGCCGCCCGCGCCAGGTGCTCGCGCCGCGCACGTCGCGGATCAGCGCCGCCAGTTCGTGGTAGTTGACCTTCAACGGATTGTCGGTGCCGATGTTCTTGGTGAGGCCGTAGCGGACCGGTTCGGACTCGGCGGCGAAGCTGCCGAACATGCGATCCCAGATGATGAGGATGCCGCCGTAGTTCTTGTCGATGTAGGGCTTGTTCGACCCGTGGTGCACGCGGTGGTGCGACGGGGTGTTGAACAGGAACTCGATCGGGCGCGGCAGCGTCTCGACCCGCTGGGTGTGGATCGGGAACTGGTAGAGCAGCCCGATGCCCTGCAACAGGAAGATCATCCAGGCCGGGAAGCCGAGCAGCGCCGCGGGCACCCACGCCAGTCCACGCAGGATGTTGGGAATCGGATGCAGCCAGGAGAGGCGCAGCGCGGTGGAGAGGTTGAAGTGCTCGCTGGAGTGGTGCACGTTGTGCGCGGTCCACATCAGCCGGACCCGGTGATCGGCCCGGTGCGCCCAGTAGTAGCAGAGATCCGTCACGATCACGCCGAGCACCCAGACCCACCACGATCGCGGCGACAGGTGCAGCGGCGTGAGCGCCGCGGCGACTACGACCGCCGAGAACGGCACCAGATGCTGCATCAGCGGCTTGACCAGCCTGCCCAACGTGAACGTCGTCACGTTGGATGCGGTGTCGCGGGCCGATCCGCCGTTGCCGGATCGGTCGGGATCACGGCGGTAGGCGATCCACTCGACCAGCATGAGCGCCGCGAATGCTGGGATGGCGTAGGTCAGCAACTCGAACTCCACACGGCCCATGGGTACTCCTTCTTCGTCTGCCGTCGCTCCCCGACGCTACGGGCTCGGGCCTGGGAAAACATCGCGCCGACGAGGGACTTCGCGTCCCCCGCACGGGGGACGCGGGCGCGGCCGCACCGGGGCAGAGTTGTCGTCCGTGCGGCGTCTTCGGACGGAGCCCGATCATTAGGATCACCCTCAGGGCTCGGCACCGGAACCGAATGGAGGCGGTGACGAACTGGTGGACGTGAGCAGGTCGCTGGCTCGCCAGTCGGTGGTGGTCGCCGTGGTGGCCGCCGCCATCGACGCGGTGGTGCTCGGTCTGTGCGGCGTGTTCGCGGTGGCGCCGTGGCAGACGGTCGCCGCGGTCACGGCGATCGTCGCCGCCGATCTCGCCTTGGCCGCGCCGCCCCGGACGGCGGGCGTGGTCGCGGCGGTACAAGTGCTCGTCCGTCTCCTGGCCGCGCTGCTGCTGTACCGGCACGGATTCCCGGTGCGATTCGCCGACGTCGGGTTCCTGGTGGCCGGATATCGCGCGGGGGCATGGCTCGCCGGGCCGACTTCCGTGCTCACCATGCTGCTGCTGTGCGCGGGAGTCGCGGGAGCGCACCTGTTCACCGACAGCGCCGCGGCGCACGACTGGCGGCTGTTGCTCGCCGCGACCGTCTCCGCGGGCTGCGTACCGTGGCTGGTCGGCCGCTACACGGCGGCGCGCGGCGCCTACATCGCCGATCTGGAGCAGCGCGCCCGATTGCGGCAGCAGGAGCACCGGACAGCCGTGGAGCGAGCGGTCACCGAGGAGCGGGCAGCCATCGCCCGCGACCTGCACGACGTGATCTCGCATCACGTCAGCGCGATCGGCATCCACGCGGGCGCGGCGCGGCTGGCCCTCGGCGGCACGGCGGGCGAGGCCGCCGCCCGGTCGCTGTCCGCGGTGGAGTCCAGCAGCCGGGCCGCGATGGTCGATCTGCGCCGCCAGCTCGACCTACTGCACGGCCACGAGGACGAGGGGCAGCGCCAGCCGGGACTGGCCGACATCGACGGCCTGATCGAGCACGTCCGCGCGGCCGGGCTGGACGTCGAGACAAGCGTGCGCGGCGAGGCGGTGCAACTGCCGGATTCGCTGAACATCACGCTGTACCGCATCGTGCAGGAGATGCTGACCAACGCGCTGCGGCACGGAGACGGTACGCACGCGCGACTGGAGGTGGAGTACCTGCCCAAGCGGGTGGTGCTGCGCGCGACCAATCCCCTCGCCCCCGAACCGGTCACCGCGGACACCTCGGTACCGCGTGGCCTCAACGGAATCCGCCGCCGCGCCGAGCTGTTCGACGGCGACCTGGACTGCGGCCGCGACGCCACGCACTGGCACACCACGGTGTCGGTGCCGATCGGAGGATCGTGAACCTGCCCATCCGCGTCCTGATCGCCGACGACCACAGCATGTTCCGCTCCGGCCTGCGCGCCGTCGTCGACAGTCAGCCGGATCTGGATTGCGTCGCCGAGGTGAGCGACGGCCGCGCCGCGATCAGCGAGACCGCCCGGGTACGACCGGATGTCGCGATCCTCGACGTCCGTATGCCGAAACTGGACGGGCTCGCCGCCACCGCCGCGATCGTGGCCGCGGGCGGCACGCACGTCCTTGTGCTCACCACCTACGACAGCGAAGCCAACCTGTATCGCGCCCTGCAGGCAGGCGCGAGCCGGTTCCTGCTGAAGAGCCTGCCGCCGGAAGAACTGGTCACGGCCATCCGGATCGCGGCGCGCGGAGACGCGCTGATCGACCCGTCGATGACCCGCCGTCTGGTCTCCCGCTTCGCGAACACGCTCGCACCGCCGCGCACCCCACCGGAGGTCCATCAGCTCACCGCCCGCGAACTGGAGGTGCTGCTGTTGCTCGCCGACGCGCGCAGCAATGCCGAGATCGCCGCGCAGCTCGGCGTCGGCGAGGAGACGGTGAAGACCCACGTCTCCCGCATCCTGGCCAAACTCGGGGTCCGCGATCGCATCCACGCCGTGGTCTACGCCCATCAGCACGGTCTGGTGTCGCCCGAATCGGCGCGCTCCGACTGACCCGGGTATACCGACCGTGGCCTGAACCACGACGAATCGCCGCATCCGTCGGCACGAGCGTCGTTCACGAGTCGTGGGGGGGGGGGGCGCGGCCGCGGGGCCGGGGGGCGGCCCCACGGGCGTGGGAATCATGCAGCGGGCGGGTACTGCTGGGCGCCGAGCACCCGGGCCAGGTGCGCGGCGTTCCTGGCCAGCGCCGCGGTCGCCGACGCCACCGCCTTCGGCACCGAATCGAGATCCTGATAGTCGGTGCCGCCCATGGCCTGATCGTTCCAGTACGTGCACCCCTGTGCCGGGATGGTGAATCCGATGTCGTTGAGCCCTTGATACAGGTCGGCCACGATCTTGTGCGCGCCGTCCTCGTTGCCGACGACCGCGACCGTGGCCACTTTGCCGACCATCGCGGGACGACCCGCGTCGTCGGTTTCGGACAGTTCGGCGTCCAATCGCTCCAGCATCCGCTGCGCCACCGACGACATGTGCCCGACCCACGTGGGGGTGGACACCAGCAGGATGTCGGCCGCCGCGATCCGTTCGCGGATGGACGGCCACTGGTCGCCGGGGCCTTCGTCGGCGGTCACTCCGGGGAGCACCTCGTAGTCCACCAGCCGCAGCACCGTGCCCTGCACGTCGTGTTCGGCCAGCTCGTCGAGGACCTGCCGGGCGATGACATCACTGCTGGATTCGGCGGGGGACTTCTTCAGCGTGCACACCAGGGCGAGCGCGGTCGGTCCGGCCATGAAGGAAACCTCCTATGTTTCGGTTCGCTCGCGGGCGACGACGCGGATCGTGCGCAGCCGGGAGTCGGCCGCGTCGGGGACGTTCATGCCCGCGTCGAGCCCGGTGCGCAGGTAGTCGACGACGGCGGCGTCGATGCGCTCGCCGGGTATGACCACCGGAATGCCCGGCGGATACGGCGTGAGCTGTTCGCCGGCGATCCGGCCGACGGCGTCGCGCGCGTCCACTGTCTCCACCGGGCCGAAGAACGCATCGCGCGGCAGCATCACCGATTCCAGTTGCAGGTCCTCGGGCGAGGGCAACCGGACGCGCGGCGGCCGCGGATCGCTCAGTTGGTCGCGCCACGCGGCGATGCCGTCGACCAGGCCATCGATGGTGTCCTTGTCGTCGGCGAGCGACAGCGTGGCGAGCAACCGGCGGTGATCGGTCAATCCCATGTCGATGCGGCGGTGCTCGCGCAGCCAATCAGCGGCCTGATAACCACTGGCCCCGGTTCCGGACACGTCCATGAGGACCTGCAACCGGTCGAGGTCGTGGGAGGCTTCGACACCGAGTAGTTCGTCTTCCAGCACCCTGATGCCGGGGATCTCGGCGAGCCTGCGCCTGGCCTGTTCGGCCAGGCGCAGCGCGGAACCGAGCAGTTCCTGTCCCCGTTCGACCATCTGCCTGCGCCAGCCGTCGAGCGCGGCGTAGATCAGCACGTTCGGGCTGGTGGTCATCAGCAGGTCGGCGCATTCGCTGAGCCTGACCGTGTCGACCAGATCGCCTTGGACGTGGAAGACCGAGCCTTGCTCGAAACCGGCGCCCATCTTGTGCACGCTGACCACACACAGGTCCGCCCCGGCGTCCATCGCCCAGGTCGGCAGGTCGTCGTGGAACGGCAGATGCGCGCCCCACGCCTCGTCGACGATGAGCGGCTTGCCGCGCTCGTGACACACCTCGGCGATGCCGCCGATGTCCGCGCAGGTGCCGTAGGGACTCGGGCTCACTATCAGCGCGCCCGCGGCGTCGGGGTGTTCCTCCCACGCCTCGGACACCTGCCGCGGCGAGGGCGGGTGGGAGAAATGCTGTTCGGCGTCCCAGCGCGGGGTGATCCAGTGCGGCTGGACACCGGAGAAGATCAGCCCGGCGACCACCGATTTGTGGCTGTCGCGCGCCACCAGCAGGCCGCCGTCGTGGCCGCCCGCCACCGTCATCATGGCCGCCTTCACCGACAGCGAACTGCCGCAGGTGGAGAAGAACGCCGATTCCGCCCGCACCGCGTCGGCCATGAGCGCTTCGGCGCGCGACAGATAGCCACCGCGCGAGAGCCGGTCGTCGAGCCCGGCGGTGGCCAGGACATCGGAGCCGAAGGCGTCGCGGCCGATCACGTCCAGGACGCGTTCGTCGGTTCCGCGCCCTTGCCGATGCCCAGGGGGCGTGAAGCCGTACCGGCCCAGCCGGTGATAGTCGGCGAGGGCTTCCAGCAGGGGAGCTCGTGATTGGTCCACGGCTACCGCCTACCCCGAATCCCCGGCGGCACACATCCGGCGTACCCACCGCACACCGAGCCCGTGGCCTGCGGTGTTGCCCCGGCAAACCCCGGCGCGGTCGTTTCGGGCAAAGGCGTGCGGGTAGGACGGGAACAAGTACCGACCCCGACGGAGGAGCCGCGCGTATGAAGGCAGTGACCTGGCAAGGCCGGCACAAAATCGCCGTGGAGACGGTGCCCGATCCTCGGATCGAGGCCCCGACGGACGCGATCATCGAGGTCACCACCACCGGCATCTGTGGATCCGACCTGCACCTGTACGAAGTGCTCGGCGCCTATATGAGCGACGGCGACGTCCTCGGACACGAACCCATGGGACGTGTGGTGGAGACCGGTTCGGCCGTCACCGGGCTGGAACGCGGTGACCGCGTGGTCATCCCGTTCCAGATCAGCTGCGGCGCCTGCTACATGTGCCGGGCCGGGCTGCCCACCCAGTGCGAGACGACGCAGGTCCGCCGATACGGCTGCGGCGCCGCCCTGTTCGGCTATTCGAAACTCTACGGGCAGGTGCCAGGCGGCCAAGCCGAGTATCTGCGGGTGCCGCACGCGGACGCCACCCACATCACCGTGCCCGACGGACCGGCCGACGACCGCTTCCTGTACCTGTCGGACGTACTGCCCACCGCGTGGCAGGCCGTGGAATACGCCGGGGTGCCCGACGGCGGATCGGTGACCGTGCTGGGCCTGGGCCCGATCGGGGACATGGCCTGCCGAGTGGCCGCGCATCGCGGCTATCGCGTCATCGGTGTCGACCGGGTACCCGAGCGGCTGGCGCGGGTGGCCGAGCGCGGCATGGAAGTGATCGACCTCGACGCCGTCGACGAGCCGCTCGGCGACATCATCCGCGGCTGGACCGACGGCCGGGGCACCGACTCGGTGATCGATGCGGTGGGGATGGAAGCCCACGGGTCGCCGATCGCGTCGATGGCCCAGCGTTCGGCGGCGTTCCTGCCCGATTTCGTGGCCCAGAAGATGATGGACACCGCGGGCGTCGACCGGCTCGCGGCGCTGAACTCCGCCATCGACATCGTCCGTCGCGGCGGCACGATCTCGGTGATCGGCGTCTACGGCGGCATGCTCGACCCGCTGCCGATGCGAGTGTTGTTCGACAAGCAGATCCAGCTGCGGATGGGCCAGGCGAACGTCAAACGGTGGGTCGACGACATCATGCCGCTGCTGCGCGACGGCGACCCGCTGGGCGTGGACACTTTCGCCACCCACCGGCTTCCACTGACCGATGCGCCGCAGGCCTACGCCACCTTCCAGCAGAAGACCGACGGCGCGGTGAAGATCGTGCTCGACCCGACCGCGAACTGACCGGCGGAGCGGGTCCGCACCGGACCCGGCCGCGGCCCGCACCGCGGCCGCGGACGGTTTGCTCTGCGCTTGCCTGGGTAGCTGCCCTGTATGAGCTTCTTACTACGCGGAGTCGTCTCACCGTGGTGGCTCGAGGCGCCGACCTCCGTTGCGGCGGAGATGGCCCGCGCGAGCGTGGAGAAGGCCGTCGATGTGGGAATGAAGGCGGTGCAGGCGCCGGTGCAGGCGGTGGCAGCGGGCGCACGGGCAGGCGTGTCGCTACTGAATCCGGGCAGTAACGAGGGGTTGCGCGACGAATTGGCCGCGCTGATCGACCCGCACGCGCTGCGCTCCCGGCGCCGGGTGGCGCTCAACGAGGACCGGGCCACCGTCGAGGTGCGCGGCCTGGACTCCGGCAGGAGCGGAGACGTCACCGAGGCGCTGCACCGGACGCTGGACCGCCGCCGCGATGTGCGATGGTGGCGGGTGAACGCGGTGACCGGCCGCATCGTGGCCGCTCTCGAGCACGGTGCGGCCGACCTGCCCGCCCTGGTGTCGGCCATCGAAGCCGTCGAGACCGACACCGCGGTCGACGATCTGGACTGGAGTCGCGGCTCCGAGCACCCGGGGGACCGGGAACCGTTGCTTGCGGCCGGGATCCAGGTCGCGGGCGACGTGTGCGCGATCGGGTTGTCCGCCATGAGCGCCGTGATGCCGTTGCGCGGACCCGCCCGCGTGTTGCGCGGCGCGGCCGCCTTCGTCGACACCCAGCCCCGCCTCCGCAAACGGCTGGAGGATCAGCTCGGCCGTCCACGGACCGACCTGGTGCTGACCACGGCGAACGCGATCGGCAACGCTCTGGGCAACAGCGCGGCGGCGGGCACGGCGAATCTGGTGATCGATGCGGTGCACCGCGGTTTCACACTGACCGAATCGCTCACCCGCTACGTGCAATGGCAGAACTGGGAGGCCGAGATCGACCGCCGCCCAGCGGAAGTGCGCGACCCGCTGACCCCGCCCGACCGTGTGGTCGAGATGCCGCGGGGCCCGATCGAACGGGTCGCCGACGAAACGGCCGCGGGTGCGCTGGCGGGCGCGGTCACCTCGGTCCTCGGCGGGCGTGGCCTGTTCGGCGCGGCCGACGCGCTGGAACTCGGAGCGCCCAAGGCGGCGCGGGCCAGTCGCGAGGCCTACGGCGCGCTGGTCTCCACGATGCTGGGCCGGGCGGGCGTGCTGACGCTGCACCCGCGGGTGTGGCGGCGGCTGGACCGATTGTCGGCGCTGGTCATCGATGGAGAATCGCTGCTGACCACACGACGTCTGGTCCTCGAGGCCGAAGCGAGCGACCCGAGATGGTCGGTCGCCGAGGTATGGAGCGCGAGCCAGCGGCTGCTGTGGGAGCACGAGACCGCGGAGAGCCGCGACGACGCGCAGCCCGACCACACCGGCCGCTACCTGTCGGCCGGCGGCCACCGCAGACTGGTGCATCCCGCGACCGGAAAACCCGACCACGGTGTGACGCGCCGCCCCGTGTGGCGCGAACTTCATGACAACGGAACACCGGTCGGGCGGGTCCTGGTCGGCCGGGAGCTCGACCCGCGGGCATACGCGCTGCTGGGCCGGGCGCGCAGCGCGGGCCTGCGCGTGACGCTCGCCGCGAGCGCCGACGCCGCCGAGTTGCGGTCCATGGCCGACGAATTCGTCTCCCCGTCCACGTCGATGAGCGGGCTGGTGCGCGCTCTGCAGCAGGACGGTCACGTCGTCGCCGTGCTGAGTCCCCGCGCGCACAAGGCGCTGGCACACGCCGACGTCGCGATCGGTCTGGCCGTGCGGGAGGACAACGCGCTGCAGGTGCCGTGGACCGCCGACGCGGTCTGCCGCGACCTCGCTCAGGCGGACCGCGTCCTCGCCACCGTCGCTCCGGCCCGTCAGGTGAGCGAACGCGGCCGCTCACTGGCCCTGTCCGGCGCGGCGCTGGGCGGTCTGCTGCTGGCGGTGGCCCCGGACAGCGCGGGCCGCTCCTCGCCCATGACCGCCGCCCACTACACCGGTTTGCTCACCGGCGCCTATACCGGATGGCGTTCGGCGCGCACCGCCCCACCGGCCACGCTCGCACCGTTGCTGCCCTGGCACGCCCTCGAACCCGAAGAGGTGCTGAGCCGGTTGCCGCAGCCGCCCGCGGTGCCCGAGCGCACCCGGCCCGGCGCGGTCGCCCGCATCCCCGGCGTGAGCGTCATCGCGTCGGCGGCGTCGTTCGCCGGTCAGTTGCGCCGGGAACTCGCCGATCCGCTCACCCCGATCCTCGGGGTCGGCGCGGTCGCCACCGCGGTGCTCGGCGCGCCGTCGGACGCGGTGCTGCTGTCGTCGGTGCTCGGCGTCAACGCGCTGGTCTCCGCCTGGCAGCGCCAGCGCGCGGAGAACGCGCTGTTCCGCCTGTTCGAGGGCGAGCAGCTCAGCGCCCGCGTGATCGACCGCGCCGACCTCGATACCGCCGAACCGCACGAGTACCTGGTGCCCGCCGAGGTCCTCGCACTCGGCGACGTGATCGTGCTGCGGGCCGGGGAAGTGGTCCCCGCCGATGCCCGGCTGCTGCGCGTGGACGATCTGGAAGTGGACGAATCCGGCCTCACCGGCGAATCGATCACCGTCGAGAAACAGGTCGCGGCGACCCCGGGCCGACCGCTGGCCGAGCGCGCCTGCATGGTCTTCGAAGGCAGCACCGTGGTCAACGGCACCGGGCGAGCGATCGTGGTGGCCGTCGGTCACGACACCCAGGCCGGACGCGCCGCCGCCGGGGCCATCCCGCCGGAAAAGGCCGGTGTGCAAGCGCAATTGCGCCGCCTGACCGACCGGGCCCTGCCGTTGACGCTCAGCGGCGGCGGCATCGTGACCGGACTGGGCATGCTACGCGGAAGGCCGCTGCGCACCGCGATCGCCGACGGCGTGGCGGTCGCGGTCGCCGCGGTCCCCGAAGGACTGCCGCTGGTGGCCACGGTCGCTCAGCTCGCCGCCGCCCGCAGGCTGTCGCGACACGGCGTGCTGGTGCGCGCCAGCCGCACCGTCGAGGCACTGGGCCGGGTGGACACCCTGTGCTTCGACAAGACCGGCACCCTCACCGAGGGGCGGCTGCGCCTGACCACCCTCGCCGATCTCGACGAGCAGTGGTCCCCGGACGCCGACTCCGAGCACGCGCGCCGCCTGCTGCGGGCGGCGACCCGAGCCTGCCCCGATCCCGCCGAGGGCCCGATCGTGCACGCCACCGACCGCGCGGTGGTCGAGGCCGCGGCCGAGGCGCTCGGCGACGACCCCCGCCGCTGGGACGCGATCGAGGAGATCCCGTTCGAATCCAACCGCGGCTACGCCGCCACCCTCGGCCACACCTCCCGCAAACTGCGGCTGATCGTGAAGGGCGCGCCCGAAGTGGTGCTCTCGCGCTGCACCGGCGTGCGGATCGATGAGACCGACCATCCCTTCGACGACCGCCTGCGCCAACGCGCCGAACAGGTGGTTCGCCATCTGGCCGAGCAGGGCTTGCGGGTGCTGGTGGTGGCCCGGCGCGACCTGCCGACCGAACCCGACGACGTCGAGGCGGCGGTCGCCGAACTGACTCTGCTCGGCTTCATCGGCCTCGCCGACGCCCCGCGCCCGCAGGCGGTCCCGCTGGTCACCGCGTTGCAGCGCAACGGAATCAGCGTCCGCATGATCACCGGCGACCACCCGGTGACCGCGGCGGCGGTGGCCCGCCAGCTCGGCATCGAGGCGGGGAAGGTGGTGACCGGCGCGGATCTCGACGGTCTGGACGAGACCGCGCGTGCGGAACTGATCGAACAGAGCACGGTGTTCGCCCGCGTCAGCCCGGAACACAAGGTGCGCATCGTCGCGGCGCTGCGCCGCGCGGGACACGTGGTCGGGATGACCGGCGACGGCAGCAACGACGCCGCCGCGATCCGCACCGCCGACGTCGGAATCGGTTTGGCCGCACAGGGTTCGGTCGCCGCCCGCAACGCCGCCGACATGGTGCTCACCCATCCCGACCCCCTGGTGCTGTTGCACGCCCTCGTCGAAGGCCGCGGCATGTGGCAGCGGGTCACCGACGCCGTCGGCGTGCTGGTCGGCGGCAACGCGGGCGAGGTCGCGTTCACGCTGTACGGCACCGCCGTCAGCGGCCAGGCGCCGCTGGGCACCCGGCAATTCCTGCTGGTGAACATGCTCACCGACATGTTCCCCGCCATGGCGCTGGCGGTGTCGCGGGAACGGGACGCGGTCGATCCCGACGACACCGACGACCCGCAGGCCCAAGCGCAGCGCGCCGCGGAGCGGCTGGCCGAACTGCCGCCCGCACGCCTGGGCCCCGACCTGCTGCACACGCTCGGCGTGCGCGGCGTCGCCACGGCCACCAGCGCCTCGGTCGCCTGGACCCTCGGCCGGATGACCGGCACGCAGCGCCGCGCCGCCACCATCGGCCTGGTCGCGCTCATCGGCACACAGCTGGGTCAGACGCTGGTCTCCGGCTACCGCAGCCCGTTGGTGTGGCTCACCACGGCCGCCAGCGGTGCGGTGCTCGGCGCGGTCGTGATGACGCCGGGACTGTGCGGCTACTTCGGTTGCCGCCCGCTGGATCCGGTCGGCTGGGGAATCGCGACCACCTGCGCGACCACCGCCACCGTCGCCGCGGTGCTGGTTCCGCGGCTGCTGCCCCCACCGGAATCGGAGTAGCAGCGGCGCGCTGATTGGCGTCCGTCCGCCCGGGTACCCGCCGGGCGACGGACCTCGCCACCGGCACATCATCCCCGGTCCGCGCGGCGGCCGGTCGCCCAGGGCACGAAAACCCGAGCCCACGAACGCATTCCACAGCGACAGAAACGAGTGTTGCGATGACCGACCAGGATGTCGTCGACCTGCTCACCGCCCAGCACGAGGAGATCCGCACGCTGCTGGCGCGACTGAAGTCGGGTAACGACGCGAAACAGGACCTGTTCACCGAGTTGGTGCGGTTGCTGGCCGTGCACGAGAGCGCCGAGGAGGAGGTCGTGCATCCGGTCGCCGGACGGGCCCGTTTCGGCGCCGACGCCGACATCGTGCAACCGCGGCTGGAGGAGGAGAACGCGGCCAAACGCGCGCTGGCCGACCTCTACGACCTCGGGGTGGACCATCCCGAGTTCGATGCCCGGCTCGCCGAATTCGCCGACGCGGTGGACGAGCACGCCGCGCACGAGGAGGCCGAGGAATTCGCCCTGCTGCGCGCGCAGTTCTCCAGCAGCCAGCTCCAGCGGATGGCCGGGTCGCTGCGGGCCGCCGAGGCCGTGGCGCCCACCCGGCCGCACCCGCACGCGGGGGAGTCCGCGCTCGCGAACCTGGCGGCAGGCCCGCCGCTGGCGCTGTTCGACCGGGCCCGCGACGCGGTGCGCGACTGGCGCAGGCAGCACGACAGCTGAACCACCCCCAGCCCCGAACGCCAGAAGGAGGACCGACATGGGGTTTCCCGAGCAGCAGCAGAAAGTCCCCGGTATCCAGGCCAAGATGACTCCGGTACCGGATTGCGGTGAGGACAGCTACCGCGGTTCCGGCAAACTGACCGGCAAGGCCGCCGTCATCACCGGCGCGGACAGCGGCATCGGGCGGGCGGTGGCGATCGCCTACGCGCGCGAAGGCGCGGACGTCCTGATCTCCTACCTCAACGAGGACGAGGACGCGAAGGAAGTCGCCGATCTGGTGACGCAGGCCGGACGCAAAGCCGTGCTCGTGCCCGGCGACCTGTCCGAGGCCGCCCACTGCCGCGCCGTCATCGACCGGGCGGTGCGGGAATTCGGCAAGATCGACGTCCTGGTGAGCAACGCGGCGTTCCAGATGACGCACGAGACCCTGGAAGAGATCAGCGACGAGGAGTTCGAGCACACCGTCAAGCTGAACATCAACGCCTACTTCTACCTGGTGAAGGCGGCGCTGCCGCACATGCCGCCGGGGTCGTCGATCATCGGCAGTTCTTCGGTGAATTCCGACATGCCCTCGCCCACCCTTGCTCCGTACGCGGCGACCAAAGCCGCCATCGCGAACTTCTCCGCCAGCCTGGCGCAGCTACTGGGTGAGCGCGGGATCCGGGTCAACAGCGTTGCGCCGGGACCGATCTGGACTCCGTTGATCCCGTCCACCATGCCGGTCGAGAAGGTCACCCACTTCGGGGACGACACCCCGCTGGGCCGCGCCGGTCAACCGGCCGAACTGGCGCCCACCTACGTCTTGCTGGCCTCCGACGACGGCAGCTATGTCTCCGGCGCTCGGATCGCCGTCACCGGCGGCAGGCCGATCCTGTGACTCTGGGCGCACGATAGCCCCGCGGTCGGCCGATCTCCCGGATCGGCCGACCGCCGGTGGCGGCGGGTCACAGCATCGTCACCACGAGCCCGACCGCGACGGCGACGAACAGCAGGATCACCAGCGCCCCGATGAGCATCGCCATCACGCCGGTGACCGGGAAGTGGTGTCGGGTGCTCGGCTCCGGCGCGGACAGACCGGACGTCTGCGGGGTGTCCGGTGGTGTGGCGCCGGGCGACACTCCGCCGCCGGGTTCCAGGTCGGGAGTTTTCGCGGGGTCGGGGTCCATCGCGTTCATAGCCGCTCCCTACTCGCCGTCGTTTCCGGGTGCCTCGGGTGCGTGGGGCCGTTTGCCGGACCTCTTGCGATACAGGATCACCGCGCCGACCAGCACCGCGAGTCCGAGAATCACCAACAGTTCCATGGCAGGGGCCTACCCGGTATCCGCGTGCCCAATCGAGAGGGCCCGCCGGTCACCTGCCAATGATCACGTAGTGACCGGCGGTCTCCTGGAACTCGACGGCGTCGGCGATCGCCGCGTCGTCGAGCGCGGGGCTACCGTCCGCGACGACGAGCAGCTTGTCGTCATCGTCGTAGAACCGGTGGATGATCCCCACGCAGCGTCCGCGGGCGAAGGCCAGCGGTTCGGACGGTTTGAGGAAGTACCCGTCGAGTTCTTGTCCGTCGGGGGCGCGGGTGAGCGGAACGTATCCGTAGTTGACGAGATAGCGGAATCCGCATCGCGGGTGGTGACTGCCGTATGGGCGGTCGATGACCAGATCCACTGTGCGGCCGAGGAATAGACGCGCCAAGCGTAGCGATTCGGAATCCTCGAGTTTCACCGGATCGGTCACCGCCCCAGGCTACGGCAGATCGATCATGCCGTGGCGCGCAAGCCGCGACGGGGGTCGACGGCATCACGCCGCGCGGGTGCAGGCCGGTCGATCGGGGCGTTGCGCTGGCCCTTCCCGCCAGGCTGCCCCACCTGTACGCTATGACCGACCGGTCGGTCATAGCGTGTTCAGTGAAGGAGTAGCAGGTGCGACCCTTGCTTCGATTTGCCGCATCGACGGCCACCGCCGCGGTGTGCCTCCTGGGAGCCGCGGCCGTCGCCGGGGCGCAGGAGCCCGCGAGCGTTGCCTACAGCTATCTGGCGGGGTTGGCCGCGCAGCTGGCGGCGCCGGGGGCGCCTCCGCCGGGAGCCAACGATTGGACCTGCCGCCCGGGGGCCGCACATCCGAATCCCGTCGTGTTGCTGCACGGCCTGGGCAACGAGACGGTGAGCTGGCAGACCCTGTCGCCGTTGCTGGCGGCCGCCGGTTACTGCGTGTACACCACCACCTACGGCACCGGTGCGTTCGGTCCGGCGCTGGGCGCGGTGGCGCCGGTCCCCGAGAGCGCCCGCCAGATCGGAGCGTTCATCGACCGCGTCCTGGCCGACACCGGCGCGGCGAAGGTCGATGTCGTAGGGCATTCGATGGGCGGTGCGGTGCCGTTCTACTACTTCCACCACCTCGGCGGCGCCGGAAAGGTCGCACGCCACATCGGGCTGGGCGCTCCTTATCACGGCTCGACGCTCAGCGGCGCCGACACCGCGGCGAAGCCCCTGCGGGATCTGCCGGGCACCGCGGATGCCATCGCCGACTGCGGCCCCTGCCAGATGTCGCCGGACTCGCCGTTTCTGCGGGAGTTGAAAGCGGACGCCCGGCTGGTGCCCGGCGTGCAGTTCGTCGACATCGTCAGCCGCTACGACGAGATCGCCACGCCCTACACCACCGGCATGCTCGACGGGCCGAACGCACGCAACATCGTGCTGCAGGACGTGTGCGCCACCGACTACTCCGAACACTACGGGCTCACCTCCGATCCGGTCGCGGTGCGCGAGGTGCTCAACGCGCTGGATCCCGAGCACGCCCGGCCTGCGGAGTGCCCGGTGGTCGCGCCGATCGTCGGACCGCTCACCTCGGTGGCCGGGTCGTGAGGTCGGCCGAGCCGGGCCGCAAGGCACTGCTGCACGCGGGCCACACCCTGCTGGGGCAGGCGGATCTGGCCAAACTGTCGGTGAACGCGATCGTCGCGCAGGCGAACATGGCCAAAGGCAGCTTCTACCAGCACTGGTCCAGCCGCGGCGACTACATCCGAGCGTTGCACCACGCTTTCCACGAGGATTTGTTCGCCCAGGTGCTCGACACCGTCTCCGGCGCGGCCCCGGGCATCGAGCGGCTGACCACGGGGATGCACGCCTACCTCGACGGCTGCCTGGCCCAGCCGGCGACGAAAGCGCTGCTGATCCAGGCGCGCTCCGAAGCGGGCCTCGGTGAGCAGGTCGCGGCGCGCAATCGGCAAGCCGCGCTGATCATCACGGACGACCTAGCCGCCGCCGGGTGGGAGGACCCGGAACCGGTCGCGACGCTGATCGTGGCCGCGATCGCCGATATCGCGCTCGCGGAGCTGACCGCGTCGCGGACCCGCCCGGACCTGCGTGCGGCCTTGGTGCGCCTGGCCACCGGACACCACGGCGTCGGGGTAGCCGAGCGGTAGCAGAGGCATTGCGTGTGGGCGTGGGCTGGAGGAAGGTGAGTATGTCCGGTGGCGCCACCGGGGCGCCGCCCTGAGCAGTCGGGAGGTGGCCCGTGTACGCACGTTCCAGCACAATCGCGGCCCAGCCGTCATCGATGGACGACGGGATCGCATACCTCCGCGATGAAGTGATGTCGAATCTGCCGGAGCTGCAGGGGTGGGTCGGCATGTCGTTGCTGGTGAACCGGTCGACGGGACGTTGCATCGCTACGACCTCGTGGGAATCGCAGGAGGCATTGCAGGCCAGCAGAGGACGGGCCCAGCAACTGCGCGACGGCCTGGCCCGCCGACTCGGCGGCAGCGTGGAGCGCGTCGAGGAATGGGAGATCGCGGCGATGCACCGCGACCGTCCCGCCGGCGACGCCGCCTGCGCCAGGTGCAGCTGGGTGCAGGTCGACCCGGGGCAGGTCGAGCGCCTGATCGACACGTTCCGGATGGAAGTGCTGCCGCAGATCGAGACGCTCGACGGATTCTGCAGCGCCAGCCTGTTCGTCGACCGGGACAGCGGCCGAGCGGTGGGCGCGATGGTGTGGGCGACTCGCGAGGCGATGGAGGCCACCCGCGAGCACAGCAATCGGATCAGGAGCGTGGCGACTCACCGGGTCGGCGCCAACGTGCTCGAGGTGGGGGAGTTCGAGCTGGCGTTCGCGCATCTGCGCGTCCCCGAAATGGCCTGACACCGCCCGAGTTCCGGCCGGAGCACACGCTTCCGGCCGGACATTCGTGTTCCCGCGCGGGCACGGCCAGCGGAACGACCAGGACGCCGGAGGTATCGGCGCCCCTTACCCGAGAGGTAATGGCCGCGACGGCCGGCCGTTCGTAGGATCGGGGCGTGACTACCCCAACGGCAGGTGACCTGCTGCGACATTGGCGCCTGGAACGCAGGCTGAGCCAGCTGGAGCTGGCCGGACGGGCCGACACCTCGGCGCGGCACCTGAGCTTCATCGAAACCGGGCGCGCCACCCCGAGCCGCACCATGATCGTGCACCTGTCGGAGCATCTGGAGATCCCGTTGCGCGAACGCAACCGCGTCCTGCTGGCCGCGGGCTACGCGCCCGCCTACGCGCAGCCCGGTCTGGACACTCCGGCAATGAACGCCGTCCGCGGCGCCATGCGCCAGATCCTCGCGGGCCACGAGCCCTACCCCGCGCTGGCCATCGATCAGAACTGGACGATGATCGACGCCAACAGCGGCGTGGCCGTGCTCATCGCGGACATCGATCCGGCACTGACGAAGCCGCCGGTCAACGCGCTGCGGCTGAGCCTGCACCCCGACGGCATGGCCGGCCGCATCCGCAACCTCGCCGAATGGCGCGGCCACATCCTCGCCCGTCTCGCGCGACAAGTAGAGGTCACCGGCGCCAGGGACCTGGCCGACCTGCTCGAGGAGCTGCGGTCCTACCCCGGTGGCGAAGTGGAGCTCACCGTGCCCGAACCCGACCAGGCAGTGGTCCCGCTGCGGATCGAGCACGACGGCGACGAGTTGTCGTTCCTCAGCGTCACGACGGTGTTCGGCACCCCGATGAACGTCACCGTCGCCGAACTGGCCATCGAGTCGTTCTTCCCCGCCGACGAGGCCACCATGAAACGGCTCACCGCGGGCACCCGGTGAGCCGCGCGGCCCAGCTGTCCGCCCTGCTGGACGTGCCCGTCCGCGCCGTCACCGATCTCGGCGCCAGCCACGCGTGGACGCTGTACCGCGCCGAAACAGCTGACGGCAGAACCGTTTTCGTTAAGGCATCGGCCGAGCCGACAGCCGTGTTCGCGGCCGAAGCGGCGGGCCTGTCCTGGCTGCGCGCCACCGCGCCCGACCCGGCCGGGGCCTTGCTGCCGCAGGTCCTGGCCGCCGACGACCGGACACTGGTGCTGCCCTGGCTGGAGGAGACCGGACCCACCCCCGCGGCCGCCGAGCGATTCGGCCGTGAACTGGCCGCGCTGCACGCCGCCCGCGCCGAGCTGTTCGGGGCCCCGTGGGAAGGCTGGATCGCGAGCCTGCCACTGCCCAACACCCCGACCGACGGCCCGTGGTCGCGGTGGTACGCCGAGCAGCGCCTCGCGCCCTACCTCGCTCGGGCGGCGGCGTCGCTCGGCGCCGACGGCACCCGCCTGATCGAACGCGTCATCGATCGCATCGATGAGCTGGCCGGCCCCGCCGAACCACCGATCCGCATCCACGGCGACCTGTGGTCGGGCAACATCGTGTGGACGCGGGAACGGGCGATGCTCGTCGACCCCGCCGCGCACGCGGGCCACCGCGAGACCGACCTGGCCATGCTCGTCCTCTTCGGCGCTCCACACCTGGACCGTATCCGCGCCGTCTACCACGAAACCAACCCGCTGGCCGACGGATGGCGCACCCGCACGCCGCTGCACCAGCTGCATCCGCTGCTGGTGCACGTCGCGCTGTTCGGCGCGGGCTACCGAGCGCGGACCCTCGCCACGGCCGCCGCCGCGCTCGGGTCCTGACCCGCACCCGGCGTCACCCGTTGACCCGGGCGATGACCTTCTCCGCGAAGCGGGACAGGTTGGCGATCTTGGCCTCCAGCGGCTCGGTGTCCTGCTCGGTGGTGTAGGGGAGGCGGAAGCCGACGATCACATCGGTGACCCCTTTGTCCTCGAGACGTTTGATCCCGTCGACAGTGAAACCGTCCAGCGAGATGACGTGCACCTCGAAGTCCTTGCGGGTGCCGTACTCCGCGCGCAACGTGTCCAATTCGCCCAGCAGCCGGTCCAATTCGCCGCCGTCGCCACCGGCGTGCATCCACCCGTCGCCGCGCTGCGCGGCCCGGCGCAACGCGGGCCTGCTGTGGCCGCCGATCAGGATCGGCACCGTTTCGGTCGGCACCGGGCTGATCTTGATCGGCGGAATGTCGTAGAACTGCCCGTGGTATTCGAAGTACCCGCCTGCCGAAAGTCCGCGCACGATGTCGATGCATTCGTCCATCCGCGCGCCGCGCTTGTCGAACGGCACCCCCATGATCTCGAAATCGTCCGGCCACGGGCTGATGCCGACACCGAGCCCGAACCGGTTGCCGCTCAGCGCGGCCACCGACGCGGCCTGCTTGGCCACCAGCACGGGCGGGCGGATCGGCAGCTTCAGCACGAACGGCGTGAACCGCAGCGTGGTGGTCACCGCCGCCATCGCCGCGCTGAGCACGAATGCCTCGACGAA
The DNA here is from genome assembly GCF_053601535.1 of Nocardia sp. NPDC004718. Classification (NCBI taxonomy): domain Bacteria; kingdom Bacillati; phylum Actinomycetota; class Actinomycetes; order Mycobacteriales; family Nocardiaceae; genus Nocardia; species Nocardia sp. NPDC004718. The sequence continues at coordinate 1,150 of NZ_JBSGCA010000052.1, read as the reverse complement.
CGGCCTGTCCTCCAAGAACTCCCGGTTCCCGTCGGGGGTGTAGGGATATTTCGCGTCGGACTCTTTCGGGTACGCCACGCTGTCGGCGACCGCCATGGAGGTGTAGCCCGCCTCCTCGGCGGCCTTGGCCAGAGCGAGGTAATACGACGGGTCGGTCATCGTCTCGGCGTAGGTGAAACGCATGGTGCCTGCCTTCCTGGCGCGTCGAGCGCGCCGCGCGGGTCCCGGGCGGTTGCCGAGACGTGATGGGAACTGCCGCAGGCGCGACCGTGCCGCCGCGACGGCATCGCGGACTGCCCTGGGTCGCCGCCTACTGCCATGGGTTGCTGAATCCTTCCGGAATCAAATGGTCGAACAGCGCTCGCATCTGCGGTGACAACCGCAGCAGTTCGATGTGCGAGCCGATCGACCCGCCCGCGAGATAGGCGAAGTCCATCCCGACGCCATCGAACCGGCCGCGCGCGGTGATCTCGATACCGGCCGCGGCGGCCTCGGCGAGCGCGGCGTCGTAGTCCTCGGGCACCCAGGCGGCGTGATGCAGTCCGGGGCCGACCCGGTCGAGATGCTCGGCGTACAGGCTCACCCCGCCACGCGGCTCGATCAGCTCCAACTGCTGGCCACCCGCATAACCGAGCGCCACACCGATCGTGTAATCAGCCGGCGCCCCGCGCAATTCGGCCGCATCGGGCCCGAAGTGGACCTCCGGAATGGTGAACCATTCACCGACTCCGTACCGGGTGGTGAACGTCTCGCAGGCCGAGGTCAGATCACCCACCACCCAGCACAATTGGAAGATCGGGCCGCCCGCGATCATGGGCGGCCTCCGAGACGGCTCATCAGACCGGGAAACCATCGGTGTGCGGCGACCACCGCCCTGTTGTAGTGCGGAAACACGATGTAGGGCCGGTTCTTCCGCATGCCGCGCGGGATGTGCCGCGCGGCCCGTTCGGAACCGGTCATCCCGATCGGCATCCGGCGCAACAGTTCGCGATACGCGTATCCGGGCAGGTCGATCCCGGAATCGACGATGTCGGTCGCGACACCGCCGGGCACGGCCACGCTCACGCGGACACCGGCGGCGGCCGCTTCCACGCGCAGCGCGGTGCCGAGCCCGACCACCGCGTAGGCGGCCGACGGCGCCACCGGTGTC
>NZ_JBSGCA010000051.1:0-47898 GCF_053601535.1 Nocardia sp. NPDC004718 | reverse complement strand
GCGGAGGGGGGGTATGCGCGGGCGGTGGGTCCGATGCAGTTCTTGCCGGGGACGTGGGGGGTGTATGCGGCGGATGGTAACGGGGACGGGGTGGCCGATCCGCACAATGTGTTCGATGCGGCGTTGGCGGCGGGGAAGTATTTGTGTTCGGGGGGTTTGGATCTGCGGGATCCGGCGCAGGAGTTGCGGGCGGTGTTGCGGTACAACAACTCGATGGCGTATGCGGCGAATGTGTTGAGCTGGGCTCGGGCGTATCGGTCGGGTGGTTCGCCGACGCAGGTGCGGGTGTCGCCGGATCTGGTGGCGCCGGGGTCGTTGCCGCCGGTGGGACCGGGCACGGACATGACCGCGGTGCGCACCACCACCCCGACCACCGATCCGGCCGGACAGTATCGGGCGCCCCGGCCGCGGCCGCAGCCGACGCAGGTGATGATCACGCTCCCAGGTCTGCCGCCGATCCCGTGCGGGATCTTCTGCCCGGCTCCAGCGCCGGTGAATCCCTGTGTCGGGCAATCGGTTCCCGCTCCGATGCCGTTCCCGGACCTACCCGGGACCGCCCGCGTACCGCTCGCACCGCAGCAGCCTTACGGCGCCACACCGACCGAGCCGCGCAACCCGGGTTCCACCGGTCCCGCCGGGGCGGACAAACCCGCGGAGGCCGCTACAGCGGGACAACCCGGCGTAGCGGGACAACCCGCCCCCGCAGGACAACCCGGCACACAGGACCAGCTCGCCGCCGGATGCGGACAGCCGGACACCACGCTCGCCACCGCCGAACCCGCCCCCATCCCGGGTGACCTACCCGCCCGCGACAACGAGTCTCGCGCCGAATCCGAATCCGAACCCGAACCCGCCACCACCACACCACCCGCACCGGAACCCGAATCGGCGACCGCCGCCGAACCCACACCCACGCCGCCGCCCGGAATCACCCTGCCGTTCGGCATCGTCATCCCCCTTCCCGCGCCACCCGCGCCCCAGCAGTGATTCAAACCTGACATCAGATCACGAAGCAGTAACAAACAGATCTCGGATGCGGTACCCTTCCTCTTGGTTCCATAACAACGGGCTCACAGCGAGCCATGGGAGGGTCACCACACCGTGGGGCGTCATCGAAAACAACCGCCTGCCACCGTTCGACGGAGTTCCGTCATCGCGTTGACCGGATTGGTTCCCGCAGGGCTCGTATCCGTCACGGCCGCCTCCGAGGTAGGCGAGGCAGCGCCTCTCGCGACCGCCGTACATACGCCGGAAGGCCAGGACGTTCAGGGCGCCGCGCAATCGGTGGTCGAGCCCGTGGCCGGGACCGAATTCCTCGCTCACGCAATGGCCAAGGCCGCGCCCACAGCGACACCCGTGGTGAAAACCGTTGCGCTGCCCAGTGGTCGGCAGGCCGCCGCCATGCAGGCCGGGCCGCTGGGCGTCCCCGGCATCGCCGTCGCCGCCTATCAGAACGCGGAACGGGTCCTGGCCGCCGAGAACCCGGTGTGCGGCATGCCGTGGTCGCTGCTGGCCGGTATCGGCCGGGTCGAGTCCACCCACGCGTACGGCGGCAAAGCCGACGCCGACGGCAACCCGCTCAGCCCCGTCTACGGCCCCGTGCTGGACGGTTCGCTCAACGGCAACCACGTCGTCCGGGATTCCGACGGCGGCGCGCTGGACGGCTTGGACAGCTACGACCGCGCGATCGGCCCGATGCAGTTCCTGCCCGACACCTGGAAGCGCTACGGGGCCGACGGCAACGGCGACGGCATCGCCGATCCGCAGAACCTCTTCGACGCCGCGCTCACGGCGGGGAGGTACCTCTGCGACGGCGGCCTGAACATGCGCGACCTGGCGCAACAGTCCAAGGCGATCCTGCGTTACAACCACTCCATGGCGTACGTCGCGAACGTCATGGCATGGGAGACCTCCTACAGCACGGGGGTCGCACCCCGGGCCGGGGACCTGCCCAAAATTTGACACGCCTAAAATTTCGGCCATGCCAGTGGTTACGGAATCGGATGTGCGGGGTGCCCTCGCGAAGGTCGACGACCCGGAGATCCGCAAGCCGATCACCGAGCTGGGCATGGTGAAAAGCGTCGTCATCGGCGCCGATAGCGATGTCCACGTGGAGATCTATCTGACGACGGCGGGCTGCCCCCTGCGCACCGAGATCACGCAGCGGGTGAGCAAGGCCATCGCCGACGTGCCTGGTGTGGGCGCCGTCAGCGTCGACCTCGACGTGATGGACGACGAGCAGCGCACCGCACTGCGCAAGCAGCTGCGCGGCGACTCCGCCGATCCGGTCATCCCCTTCGCCCAGCCCGGCTCGCTGACCCGCGTCTACGCCGTCGCCTCCGGAAAGGGCGGCGTCGGCAAGTCCAGCGTGACGGTGAACCTCGCCGCGGCCATGGCCGCGCGCGGCCTGTCGGTCGGCGTGCTGGACGCGGACATCTACGGTCATTCCATCCCGCGCATGCTCGGCACCGACGCCAGGCCGACGCAGGTGGAGCGGATGATCATGCCGCCGGTCGCGCACGACGTGAAGATGATCTCGATCGCGCAGTTCACCCAGGGAAACACCCCCGTGGTCTGGCGCGGCCCGATGCTGCACCGGGCGTTGCAGCAGTTCCTCGCCGACGTGTTCTGGGGCGACCTCGACATCCTTTTGCTGGATCTGCCGCCGGGCACCGGCGACGTCGCGATCTCCATCGCACAGCTGATCCCGAACGCCGAGATCCTGGTCGTCACCACCCCGCAGCCCGCCGCCGCGGAGGTGGCCGAGCGGGCGGGCGCGATCGCGTTGCAGACCCGGCAGCGCATCGCGGGCGTGGTGGAGAACATGTCCTGGCTGGACCTGCCCGACGGCACCCGGATGGACCTGTACGGCTCCGGCGGCGGCCAGGCCGTCGCCGACCGGCTCACCCGCGCCGTCGGTGCGACCGTGCCGCTGCTCGGTCAGATCCCCATCGAACAGGCGCTGCGCGAAGCGGGCGACGAAGGCACTCCGATCGTGCTGCGCGATCCGGACAACCCGGCCGCCAAGGCCCTGCTGGAGGTCGCCGACAAGCTCGCCGTCCGCCGCCGCGGCCTCGCGGGCATGTCCCTCGGCATCGACACCACCCGGCATTTGTAGGGGGGCACGCCTGAGCCCGCCTGTCGGTGCTCGCGAATAAGCTCGGTCCCATGCTCACCATGCTGTTGTACGTGCTGATCGTCGGCTTGGTCGCCGCGGTGCTGTTCCTACTGGCCAGTGCGGTGTTCGGGCGTGCGGAGGAACTCGGGCCGCTGCCGGAGGGTACGACGGCCACCGTGCTGCCGGTGGAAGGGATCACCGGGGCGGACGTGCGCGCGTTGCGATTCCAGCAGGTGGTGCGCGGCTACAAAGCCGGAGAGGTGGATTGGGCGCTGGCCCGGCTGGCCGCGCGGATCGATGAGCTCCAGCACCAGCTGGCCGAGGCGCAGGCCGCGCGATGGCAGACGCCGATCGCGCCGGAGTCGAAATGAGCGCCCTCGCCGACGACGGACTGATCCGCTGCGCGTGGCCGCTGGATTCCCAGCTCTACCGGGACTATCACGACTACGAGTGGGGCAAGCCCCTGCACGGCGACGACGCCTTGTTCGAGCGGCTCTGCTTGGAGGCGTTCCAATCCGGGTTGTCCTGGCTGACCATCCTCCGCAAACGCCCGGCCTTCCGCGCGGCGTTCGCCGATTTCTCGATCGCGCGAGTCGCGGAGTTCGGTGACGCCGACGTCGCCCGGCTGATGGCCGACGCGGGCATCGTCCGCAACCGCCTCAAGATCGACGCGGCCATCGCCAACGCACGCGTCGCGCGTGACCTCGACGTCGGCTTGGACGAGTTGCTCTGGTCGTTCGCCCCGCTGCCGCGCCCGCGCCCGCGCTCCGGCGCCGAGGTGCCCGCCACCACGCCCGAATCCACCGCCATGGCAAAAGAATTGAAACGGCGCGGATTCCGGTTCGTCGGACCGACCACGGCGTACGCCCTGATGCAGGCGACCGGAATGGTCGATGATCATGTGGCCGACTGCTGGGTGGGCAGCGCCCGGCCCGAGACGGGCCGACCGGTCACTTTTTGAACTCAGCTATCCGTCCCTATCGGCGATAGGGAAGAATGGGACGGGTGTAGCTCGCCAAACGCCGGCGAGCTCGCTGGTTGGTGACAACTGGAGTTCCAAGAAAGTGCGCAAGGACCGCGCAGATCTGGAGGGAGCAGAGGATGGCGGCCATGAAGCCCCGTACCGGGGACGGTCCCCTCGAGGCAACCAAAGAAGGGCGTGGAATCGTAATGCGGGTTCCACTCGAGGGTGGCGGGCGTCTGGTCGTCGAGCTCACGCCGGACGAAGCAGCGGCGCTCGGTGACGAACTGAAGAGCGTCACGAGCTGAGTGGCCGCGGCTGAGCACTCGGCCCTCGCCGACGCGGCCGACGTCTTGGCCTGCCCGGAATGCCTGCGGGCGCACCGGGACGCCGCGTCGCTCGCGCTCGAACCGCGGGATCGAGCACTGCGCTGCGGTCGCGGCCACAGTTTCGACGTCGCCAGGCAGGGTTACGTCAGCCTGCTGACCGGCGCGTCGACCAAGATGACCGGGGACACGGCGGCCATGCTCGACGCCCGCGCCGCCTTCCAGAGCGAGGGCCACTTCAGGCCGATCGCCGACGCTGTGGCGCGCGCCGCCACGGCGCGCCGGACGGACGGTCCGGTGCTGGAGGTCGGCGCGGGCACCGGCTACTACCTCGCTCGGGCACTCGACGCCGCTCCCCCGGCTGTCGGCATCGGGCTGGACGTGGCCAAACCCGCCGTCCGGCGGTGCGCCCGCGCGCACCCGCGCGCCGCGGCGGTGCTGGCCGACGCGTGGCGCGGGTTACCGATCCGCGACGGCGCGCTGGCCTGCGTACTCTCCGTCTTCGCTCCGCGCAATCCCGGCGAGATCGCCAGGGTGCTCACCGAGGACGGTCGCTTCGTTGTCGCCACACCCACCGAGCGCCATTTGGGCGAACTGATCGAGCGGCTGGACATGGTGCGGGTCGACCCCGACAAGAACAGCAGGCTCGACGCCGCGATGACGGGGCATCTCGAACCCGTGGACCGGACATTGATCGAGTATCCGATGACGCTCGCCAGAACCGATGTCGAACACGTGGTCGGCATGGGTCCGTCCGCGCATCACAAGGCCGCCGGAGCGGAGCGTCTCGCGCGGTTGCCGGAGACCGTCGAGGTCACCGCGTCGGTCGTCGTCGGCACCTACCGCCGGGCGGCGTGATCGCCCGGCTCAGCCTTTCCTGACCTCGTCGTAGACCGCGACCGTGCGCGCCGCGATGCGTGACCAGTCGAATTCGGAGATCGCGCGCTCACGCCCCGCGACGCCCAGCCGGGCGGACAGCTCCGGATCACCGGCCACTTCGTTCACGGCGGCGGCGAGTCCGTGCTCGTAGTCCTCGGCGGCGCCCGCGTCGTAGTGCACCAGTCGGCCGTTGCGGTCGTCGACCACCTCGGGGATGCCGCCCACGTCGGAGGCGACCACCGCGGTCGCGCAGGCCATCGCCTCCAGATTGACGATGCCCAGCGGCTCGTACACCGACGGGCACACGAACAGGGCCGCCGCGGCGAGAATCTGCCGGATCCGCTCGGTCGGCAGCATCTCGCGCACCCAGAACACCCCACCGCGCCGCTGTCGCAGCTCCTGGACCGCCGCGGCGACCTCCTGCGCCAGCTCCGGCGTGTCCGGCGCGCCCGCGCACAGCACGAGTTGGATGTCGGGGTCGAAGTCGCGGGCGGCGGCCAGCAGGTGGCCGACGCCCTTCTGGCGCGTGATGCGGCCGACGAAGGCGACGAGGGGAAGGTCGGCCCGCACGCCGAGTTCGGCGAGCACCGACGGCTCGTCGTCCGCCGGGGGGCCGGGATGCCAGACCGCCCCGTCGATGCCGTTGTGCACCACGTGCACACGGTCCGGGTCCACCGCGGGGTAGGCGTCGAGCACGTCGTGGCGCATGCCCTCGCTCACCGCGATGACGGCGTCGGCGTGCTCGACGGCGTTGCGCTCCGACCAGGACGAGAGCCGGTAGCCGCCGCCGAGCTGCTCGGCCTTCCACGGCCTGCGCGGCTCCAGGGAATGGGCGGTCAGCACGTGCGGGATGCCGTAGAGGGCCGCGGCCAGATGACCGGCCAAGCCGCTGTACCAGGTATGCGAGTGCACCACGTCCACATCGCCCACCGCGTCGGCCATCCGCAACTGGGCGGACATCATCTGCAGCGCGGCGTTGGCGGCGTAGAGCGACGGATCCGGTTGGTGGACCACGGCATCGGCGCGGTCGATACCCATGCAATGCACGGTCACCTCGCACAGTTGACGCAAATGCGCCGTCAACTGCGTGACGTGCACCCCGGCCCCGCCGTACACCTCGGGCGGATACTCGCGGGTCAGCATCGCGACGCGAAGCCGGTCCCGTTCGCCGGAATCCACCGGCGAACGTCCGCCACTCGTGCCGAAACTCACCGATCCAAACTAAACGTTCGCGTCCGCGGCGGCCACTCACGGGCGCTCCACCCGGTAGTTTGGCAGGTGTGAGGAGCCAGCCGCACGTACTCGGAATCGTGCTCGCCGGTGGTGAGGGCAAGCGACTCTTTCCACTCACGGCCGACCGCGCCAAGCCCGCCGTCCCGTTCGGCGGCGCCTACCGTCTCATCGATTTCGTACTCAGCAATCTGGTCAACGCGGGTTTCCTGCGGCTGTGCGTGCTCACCCAGTACAAGTCGCATTCGCTCGACCGGCACATCTCGCAGACCTGGCGGTTGTCCGGTTTCGCGGGCGAGTACATCACCCCCGTGCCCGCGCAGCAGCGGCTGGGACCGCGCTGGTACACCGGCAGCGCGGACGCGATCCTGCAATCGCTGAACCTGATCTACGACGAGGACCCGGAATACATCGCGGTTTTCGGCGCCGATCACGTCTACCGGATGGACCCGGAGCAGATGGTGCGCCATCACATCGATTCCGGCGCCGGCGTGACCGTGGCCGGCATCCGGGTGCCGCGCAGCCAGGCGAGCGCGTTCGGCTGCATCGACAGCGACGAGTCCGGCCGCATCACGCAGTTCCTGGAGAAGCCCGCGCATCCGCCCGGCACCCCGGACGACCCGAACGTCACGTTCGCGTCCATGGGCAACTACGTCTTCACCACCAAGGTGCTGGTGGACTCGATCCGGGCGGACGCGGACAACTCCGACTCCGACCACGACATGGGCGGCGACATCATCCCGGCCCTCGTCGCGGCGGGGCAGGCCGGTGTCTACGACTTCGCCGACAACGACGTGCCGGGCGCCACCGACCGCGACCGCGGCTACTGGCGCGATGTCGGGACCATCGACGCGTTCTACGACGCGCACATGGACCTGGTCTCGGTGCATCCGGTGTTCAATCTCTACAACCGTCACTGGCCGATCCGCGGGGCGGCGGAGAACCTTCCTCCCGCCAAGTTCGCCCAGGGCGGGCTGGCGCAGGAATGCATCGTGGGCGCGGGCAGCATCCTGTCGGCCGCCACCGTCCGCAATTCGGTGCTCAGCGGCAACGTCATGGTCGACGACGGCGCCACCGTCGAGGGGTGCGTGCTCATGCCCGGCGTGCGGATCGGGCGCGGCGCGGTGGTGCGGCGCGCCATTCTGGACAAGAACGTCGTCGTCGGCGAGGGCGAGATCATCGGGGTGGACCTGGCGCGCGACCGCAGCCGCTTCGCCGTGAGCAACGGCGGTGTCGTCACGGTCGGCAAGGGCGTCTGGGTGTAGTACCGCCTGGACCGGGCTAGGGCGCGCCCGGCTCGGGCGCGGGCGAATTGATGCAGAACGGCGCGCAAGGGCCCGGGGTGCGTGGCACGGTGGATTTCGAGGCGCCACCGAAATCGGCGGTACTCACCAAATAGACCACCAGCACGGCGAACAACAGCACCGCGGCGAAAGCGATCATGGTCCGGCCCCAATGAATCGGCTTCGGACGACGCTCGTCCTCGTCCCAGAGAAACATCATCATCACCATGCCGCACCCGCCTCCGGATCCACTCGGAACATGACTTCCACCAGTATCGGGGATCTTCGGTCTTTCGCGGCATCATGCGCCGAACCGTGCTCGTTCGGTGGCTGTTTCGCGCACGCCGCCGGGTGGTGCGATTGCGATGAGAAACGGCACGGCGGCCAGCGATTCCGGAAAAACTTCGGCAGCAGACGTATTCGGCCGGATTACGCGCGCGGTCGACGGCGGGATTACGGGGCCGGCGGGGCGACGTTCTGGGTGCAGAACGGCTCACAGGGACCGGGCGTCGGCGTGGTTTTCGCCGGGCCGGTGTCGAAATCGGTGTTGCTCACCACCACCATCACCAGCACCGCTCCCAGAATCACGAGCAGCAGGGCCATCATCGTCGGCCGCAACCAACTCGTGCGCCGTTCGGTCACGACTTCCCCCATGGCCGCTACTTCGAGGGGTGTTAGTTCACGCATAACTGTTTTCCTCACTGAGTTCTTTCTCAGCGCATACCCCGGATTCCGGGGTGGAATCAGACTGTCACGCGAATCGCTAACCGCGTGAGGCGCAAAGCAATCCGTCGCCGACCGGAATCAGCACACAGGTGAGTTCCGGATTCTCCGCGATGGCGCGGGTGGCGGCGCGCACCGCCTGTGTGGCCGGATCACGTTGCGCCGGATCGGGTACGCGCCCGCCCAGCAGCGCGTTGTGCAGCAGGATGGCGCCGCCGTTGCGCAGCAGCCGCACGGCCTGAGCGACGTACTCCGGGTGTTCCAGCGGCGCGGCGTCGATGAAGACCAGGTCGTAGGCGCCGTCGGCCAGCCGGGGCAGCACGTCCAGCGCCCGCCCGTTGATCAGGCGGGTGCGCGCTGGCGGGATGTCGGCGGCGCGGAACGCCTCCTTGGCCGCGCGCTGATGTTCCGGCTCCGAATCGATGGTGGTGAGCGTGCCGTCCTCGCGCATGCCGTCGAGCAGCCACAGACCGCTGATGCCCGCGCCGGTGCCGACCTCGACCACCGCGCGCGCACCGAGCAACTGCGCATACATGCTCAGCAGCGCACCCACCGAGGGCGGCACGGGTATCGCGCCGAGTTCGGCGGCCCGTTCCCGCGCGCTGACGAGGATTTCGTCTTCCACGACGGATTCCTCCACATAGGCGAGATTCCGCTCCAGATTCGATGCCACGGGTATGAGGCTAACGCCGGGCGGGTGATCTCGGCGTTCCGGACAACACGCGCCGCCCGCCATTTCCGCCGCCGGTTTTCTCAGGTGACCCTCAGCATCTCCATAACCCGGCCATATCAGGACCAGAAAGAGTATGGGCAACGCAAGACCACCGACCGTGCCTTAACACGGGACGCGGGAACAACGACATACCGGTTGTCGGTTGTATCCGTACGTGACGGACCGTAGACCCGGCCCCGAGCGAGTTCCCGACGTTTGCGGTCCCTAGTAGGAGGTAGCCCCATCCACATGGTCGATGCGGCGCGCGAATACGCCACCCTGCCCGAGCAGATCCTGCCGGTCGAGGCCGAGTCCGCCGAGGACGCGGTCGAGCTGACCGGGACTGCTGCCTTCGATGCCACCGGTGACCGGACGGCGATGCCCACCTGGGACGAACTCGTCCGCGAGCACGCGGACCGGGTCTATCGCCTGGCCTACCGACTCTCCGGTGACGCACAGGACGCGGAGGATCTCACCCAGGAGACGTTCATCCGGGTGTTCCGTTCGCTGTCGAATTACCAACCGGGCACCTTCGAGGGATGGCTGCACCGCATCACCACCAACCTGTTCCTGGACATGGTGCGCCGCCGCAACCGGATCAGGATGGAAGCGCTGCCCGAGGACTACGACCGGGTGCCCGCCGAGGGCCCGGGGCCGGAACAGGCCTACCACGATGCCCGGCTGGATCCCGACCTGCAAACGGCCCTGGATTCGCTCGCGCCGGAGTTCCGCGCGGCCGTGGTCCTGTGCGATGTCGAGGGGCTGTCCTACGAGGAGATCGGCGCCACGCTCGGCGTGAAACTGGGCACTGTGCGCAGTCGGATCCACCGTGGACGCCAAGCCCTGCGCGACTACCTTGCGCATAATGGAAGTGAGCAGCGGTTCGCCGCTGACGCGAACATAGGGTGATTCGTCGGAAGCCGGCATCGCCCGAACATCGGTCGATGTCGGTTGGAAGGGTGAGCACCGAATGAGTGGCGACTTCAGCACGTCCGGTCGTCGTCCGCCCCGTTTTCGCCCCACCGAGCATCTGGCGAGCGAGGCGATCGCGGCGTACGTGGACGGTGAGTTGCGGATGAACGCCTACCTGCGTGCCGCTCAGCATCTCTCGCTGTGTCCAGAATGCGCGGCAGAGGTCGATGCCCAGCAACAGGCGCGCATCGCACTGCGGCATGCAGGCCAGGTCGCGATTCCGACCGGGCTGCACGACAGCCTGACCAGGATTCCCCTCGCGGAGTTGCCGGGCGGCGCGTCCAGTGGCCGGACGCCCTCGACCTCCGGTCAGTCCGGGCGTAACGAAGCGGTTTTCGGGTTTCTGACCGATTCGTTCACCGCGACCCGGTGGACCACGTGGTGGCGCAAGTAGAGTTTCCCGAGTGACCACCGAATCGACGAATTCCGGATCGGCCGACACCTCGGATTCGGCGGCCAACCGCGGGAATCTCCGTCCACCGGACGCACCCGTGCTCGGTCCGCGCCCGGTCTACCGGCCCCATGTCGACACGCACACGGCGCGGGCCTTCCGCAGACCTTCCGGCCTGTCCGGTTCGTTCGCCGAGCCGCTGCCACGTCGTCAGGCGGGCGCGGCGCCGCAATCCGGTCCCGAACTGCAGAACCGTCCGCCCGACGCGGTGCTGGCCGAGGCTTTCGGCCGTCCAGAAGGCTCCAGCGAACTCCTGCAGCGCGATCCCGACGCGGCCGGTGGCCAGGCTCCCGCCTCGGGACCGGCCGATCCATGGCGCGACCCCGAGGCGGTCGCGCGCCTCGGAGCCCCCGCGGTGCCCACACCCAAACCGCAGGCGCTGCCGCAGGCCGGGAAGCTCAGCGCCCGCGAAGTGCTGTTCGGCTCCCGAGTCGCGCCCAAGGCGCTGGCCATGCTCGCGCTCGTCGCACTCGTCATCGGCCTGCTCGGCGGGCTGGTCGGCCGCCTGACCGCGGAGACCGCCTCGACGCTCACCTCCCGCAAGGTGGCCCTCGAACAGGGCGGCGACGGCGGCCGCCCGCACGGCCTGATCGCACAGGTCGCCAACGCCGTGCTGCCCTCGGTCGTCTCCATCCGCGTGACCGTCGGTGAGAACGGCGCCACCGGCTCCGGCGTGGTGATCGACGGCGGCGGCTACGTCGTCACCAACAACCACGTCGTCTCGATGGCCGCCCAGGACAAGACCAACCGATCCGCGATCCAGGTGCAGTTCTCCGACGGCACCAGGGTGCCCGCCCAGATCGTCGGCCGCGACCCGAAGACCGATCTGGCCGTCCTGAAGGTCGATGTGAAGAATCTCACCGTCGCCCAGCTCGGCAAATCCGGCAACGTGCAGGTGGGCGACGACGTGCTGGCCATCGGATCGCCGCTCGGCCTGAGCAAGACGGTCACCTCCGGCATCGTCAGCGCCTTGCACCGCCCGGTGAAACTGGAGGGCGAGGGCAGCGACACGAAGGCCGTGATCGACGCCGTGCAGACCGACGCGTCGATCAACCCGGGTAACTCCGGTGGCGCTCTGGTGGACATGGACGGCCGCGTCATCGGCATCAACACCGCCATCCGCAGCGAGACCGGCGGCTCGGTCGGCCTCGGCTTCGCCATCCCGGTGGACAAGATGACCGAGGTCGCGCAGACCTTGATCCACGACGGTGTCGTGCACCATCCGACCATGGGTCTGTCCCTCCGCACCAAGACGGTCGCCAATGACGTCATGAGCGGAGCCGCGGTGGCCGACGTGTCGCCGAACGGCCCGGCCGCGCGGGCGGGCATCGTCGAAGGCGATGTCATCGTGCGCGTCGGCGATCGGGAGGTCACCAGCTCCGATGAGTTCACGGTGGCCGAACAGTCCAGCAAGATCGGCCAGACCGTGGTCGTCCAGCTCATCCGCGACGGCCGCCGAGTCGACGTCCCGGTGACCCTGGAATCCGACTAGCAGTTCCCCGCGCCAACGAATAACGCAGAACCCCAGTTATTTTCGCTGGACGCCGCAAAAACGCGTCGGATAGAGTCACGCTGTCGAAATCGAGCAGCACGGGGAGGGCCGTGATGCGTCATCTCGCCATTTCCATTCTCGGATCCACTATGGCGGCGGTCGCCACCGTGGGGCTGTCCGCAGCACCGGCCGGCGCTACCACGAACGACACTTACGTCGACTGGTTCGACTGCCGCCCCGGTGGAGGGCACACCGCGGTCGCGATGGACGGCGTGGAGTACTGCTACGGCGGAATACACAACGGCAAGATTGTGATCTACCCCACATAGATTTCTTTTCTTGTGCCTGCGGTGGGTGCTGTACGGCCTGGAAAGCCCCGACAACACCCACCGTTCATTTCCCGGTCGGCTATCAATGGACGACCCGCTGACCGGGCCAGGTAGCCTGGTTACGTGTTCAGCAACATCGGCTGGAGCGAGATGGTCATCCTGCTCGTCGCCGCCCTCGTGATTCTCGGCCCGGAGCGCTTGCCCGGTGCCGTGCGCTGGACCACGCGCAGCCTGCGGCAGGTGCGCGATTACGCGAGTGGCGCCACGTCCCAGCTGAAAGAGGAGTTGGGGCCGGAGTTCGAGGATCTGCGTAAACCGCTGGCCGACCTGAACCAACTGCGCGGTATGACGCCGCGGGCGATGGTGACCAAACATCTTCTCAACGGCGATGATTCGCTGTTCCGGGATTTCGACAGCGCGCTGCCCGATCCCAAGGACCTCTACAGCACGAACAGCGGGATGCCGGACTATCCGATGCCCAAGTTGGATAAGCCGTTGGAGCGCAACGAACGTCCTCCGATCGACACCGACGCCACCTGAACGTCAAGAAGACTAGACGCATTGAGCTGTTCAGCTGTCTAGACTTCGCACATGTCGGCCGATGACGTGGCGCGCGTGTTCGCGATCGAGGACAAGGTCGAGCGACTGAAGGCGGCCACCGACGGGGTGGCGGCGGCCCAGCAGACCATCAACGAACTGACCAGGATTCGGCGTGCCGTGATCCGGGAGCTCCACGCCGAAGGCTGGACGTTCGCCAGAATCGGTGCGGCGGCCGGGCTTTCCCGAGCCCGTATCCACCAGGTGAGTACGCAGGGACCCGCGCCGGAAGGACTGTTCTTCGGGCACGGCACGCTCACCGTGCTCGTCCCGGAGGTGCGTGCGGGGCGGGTGATCGGCGCGCCGGATCCCGCGGCGCCGCAACGATTGGCCGAGCTGCTACGCGAACTCGGTTTCAGCGTGGCGATCGAGCATTTCCTACCGGGCCGTCCGGTCGACCTGCGGCGGGACGGCTTGATCGTGTTGGGCGGGCCGGAACTGTCCCCGAGCTTGCGTCAGTTGGTCGCCGCGGACCCACGATTGCGCCGCGCCGTAGCCAGAATGGGCGACGCGCGCCGGGGCATCGAGGACCGGGCGGCCCGGCGGGTCTACCGGCCGGGCGGACCCGAACCACACGACATCGCCTACCTGGGCAGGCTTCCCAGGCCCGACGGGGGGGGCAGCGTACTGATGATCGATGGCATGCATCCGCCGGGCTCGCTCGGCGCGATCCGGCTGCTCGCCACCCGGCTGGCCACCCTGCACGAACGAGCGAGCAATCACCTGTTCTCCGTGCTGATCGCCTGTCGCTTCGACCGTGCCACCGGCGAACCGCTGGAGGCCGACTTGCTCACGCCGGTCTACCGCCACGATCCCGAGAACAGGTCGCCCGCAACGGGTCTGCGCCGCTGAGCCGCGACCCGGGCAAAGGCGCTGCGGATCCGCCCCGAGATGCCCGGGGCGTCGGACATACTGACACAACAAGTTTCAGCAAATATCTGGTCATCATGACCGAGCGCAGAACGCGCGCAATCAATGCAGCAGCAGAAATGGCCCGGGCCGCCGAACGGGTACCACTGCCTCCGCCGATCACCTGGTCAAAGCGGCTCTGTCGATTCAAGAAAGCAGCCGCCCATTATGTGTCCCAGGTCACCACCCCTCTCTCGAGTGTGTTCATACGCGGATGATTGAATAGCTGGACGATAACCGCTCTCCGAGAAACGGCCGCGTGAGGCGTCCGGCAAGGAGGAAATCGTGAATCCGCTATTGCTGATCGGCGGGGCCGTCCTGGCGGTGGGCCTGGTCGGCCTGATCATCAGTGTGCTGCTGCGGCCGAGCGGGTCGAAGGCTCATGTGACCGTCGCCGATCTCCAGGCCCGGCTCGCGCGGGAGCAGTCGGCTCCGTCACCCGAAGCGGACGGCCCGGTGGACGGTGAACCGGAATCCGGCTCGCCGGATACCGCCGACTCCGAGTCGGTCGATCCCGGGCGCGAGGAACGCGAGCAATCCGGCACCGATGCCGACGAGCCCGGCGACGCCGCCGCGGGTTCGGCGCCCGAGGACGAGGCGAACCAGGTACTGCTGCCGGATCATCGTCGCCGCAACCAATAGCCTTCGGTTAACCGGCGACCGGCACCGCGGGAGTTCACCGATTTCTCGGGCTCAACGCGCCGCGGCCGGACCCGATGCGCGAAGCACCGGCTCCAAGCGCGCGTAACTCGGGTAATTGCTCACCCTGCTGTCGCACGAGGCGGTCACGTCGGCACATGTAGTGGAACGATCATCCCCGGACCCCGGGAGCTCGGAGCCGCGTCGACCGGTCCTGCGTCCACGGCCACAAGCCGTCGGATACGCCGAGGCAGTCGTCCTGACGTCGGGGCAAAAGCGCGGAACAGCGACGGGAACTCCACGCGCGGACGAGACGGCCATCTCCCTCGTCGCCCAGGTTCCGGCCGAGCGCGGCGGCACTCCACTTCCCCGACGCAGCGCATCGAGGGGGACCCATTCACCGCTGATCAGGCGGGTTGGACCGCCCGGCGGCGGGAATAACCGGCCACAGAGCCGCACATACCGGTCGGCGGCGCGTCCAATCCCACTTGCACGACGAGCTCACTCGGCCCACACTTGATTTGCTGAAAATTAACTGCACGTTGGTGACGGTGCGTTGCGCTTCGGCTCCGCCACGTTCTGCCCGGCCCGCCCCACCGAGAGGAGAAATGCGCCGTGACCGCCACCCAGATCGCCGTCCTCTGCTCGCTCGTCGGCGCGGCGAGCCTGCTCGCCACCATCGGGTTGCTGCACGGACCGGCGAACCGGCGGCGCCGGGTCGGCGTCACCGAGCACGTGATCGCGGAACAACTGCCCGCCCCCGCGCTCCCGGTCTGTCCGATCGGCAGGCCGCAGCGACTACCCGTCGAGCCGTTGACGGTGGCGGAGGCGCACGAACTCATGCAGCGGCACCGGATCTGTGAACCCTCCGAGTGCGTCCACAAGTACGCGGCCTTCCGGACTCTGATCGAGGCGGGATACATGCGCGACCCGCATGCGGAAGGGGCCTGACCCCCTCCGCATGCGGCGCGAGAACGGATCAGGCCGCGGCGCAGGCGGGCCGGAGGGTGTTCATCGGCGGGCGGTCCAGCAGGGAGACCTCGGTGCGGTGCGCGGTGAACTCGTCGCCGACCAGCGGGAACTGGGTCAGCGCGGCGCCGGAGTCCTGGATACCGCTGCGACCGAGCACGGTGCCGAGTATCTGGCGGCTCATCACCCCCAGGTCGGCCAGCGGGCGGTTGCGATGCGTGCGCACACCCAGGTTGACCTGGCCGATCGCGGACATGCCGAGCCGGTCGTAGGTGTCGAGCAACAGCCCGATCTCCACCCCGTAGCCCGGGGCGAACGGCACCGAGGTGAGCAGTTCGCGGGTGCCCGCGTACTCACCGCCGAGCGGCTGCAACACCTGCGACAGCTCCGGTCGCAGCGCGGCCAGCAGGGGCCGGGCGACCAGTTCGGTGACGCGGCCGCCGCCGTGCGCGTCCACCGCGCCGCCTTGCCGCAACGGCCTGCGGTAATACGCTTTGGCCAGGTGCATGTCGTCCACCGTGAGCAGCGGACCGAGCAGCTTCGGCACGAAGGCGGGATCCGGGTCGATGAGGTCGGAGTCGACGAAGGCGATCAGATCCCCGCTGGTCACCGCCAGCGAGCGCCACAGCACCTCGCCCTTGCCCGCAACCGGCTCCAGCTCCGGAACCGCCTGCTCGCGGCTGATCACCTCGGCGCCCGCGGCGCGGGCCCGCTCCGCGGTGGCGTCGGTCGAGCCGGAGTCCAGCACGATCAGCTCGTCCACCAGCGTGCCGAGCAGCGGCCGGATGCTGGCCACCACGTCGGCCACGGTCCGTTCTTCGTTCAGCGCGGGCAGCACCACCGACACGGTGCGCCCGGCTTTCGCGGAGACGAGTTCGTCCACGCGCCAGTTGGGGGTGTCCCAGGTATTGGTCGTCGCCCAGGCGGGCTCACGGTGTTGAAATGTCATGCCAGACCTCGCAAGGTTCGTGCGGGGGGCCGGATGCCCTGGATAGCGGCGATCATGTCCACGACCCGCCGGGTCGCTGCGACTTCGTGGACACGAAAGACTCTGGCGCCTGCCGCCGCCGACCACGCTGTCGCCGCCAATGTGCCCTCCAGCCGTTCGGAAAGACCGACACCTAGAGTCTCCCCGATGAAATCCTTGTTGCTCAGCGCCATCAAGACTGGCCATCCGGTTTTTACAAGAACGTCCACTCGGCGCAACAGTTCGAGACCGTGATAAGTGTTTTTGCCGAAATCATGCGTCGGATCGATCAGGATCGAATCCCGGCGCACTCCCGCGGCCAGCGCTTCTTCGGCGGCCCGCACCACCGTTTCGGTGACCTCCTCCACCACGTCGGTGTAGCGGACGCGGTGCGGCCTGGTGCGCGGCACCGCGCCACCGGTATGGCTGCACACCACACCCGCACCGTGCGCGGCGGCCACCGGAACGAGATCGGGGTCGGCGCCGGCCCAGGTGTCGTTGATCAGATCCGCCCCCTCGCCCACCGCCGCCAGCGCGACATCGGCGCGCCAGGTGTCGACGCTGATCAGTAGCTCCGGGTACTTCGCCCGAATGGCCGCGACGAACGGCACCACCCGGCGCGTCTCCTCGGCCGCGTCCACCGAATCACCCGGCCCGGCTTTCACCCCGCCGATGTCGACGAGATCGGCGCCCTCGTCCACCGCGCGCGCCACGGCATCCATGGCCGCCGCATCGGTGAACGTGGCGCCGCGGTCGTAGAACGAGTCCGGGGTGCGGTTCACGATCGCCATCACGAGCGCCCGATCCGTCGCCACCGGCCGCCCGCACAGCGTGGGAAGCGGCGCCGCGGTCGAGCTGAACATGTCGCTCTCCCGCCTCTCCGCGAATCAGGCCGTACAAATCAGGAGACAGGGATCGCGGACAGGTCGTGCCGCCGGGGCATGGGCGTACCCGACGAGTAACCCGTGTGCTCGCGAAACCAGTGGTCTCCTAATTCTCAGACCGTACCAGTCGAGTGCCACAAGATCAGCCCGCAGTCCTGCGGCGGAGGCGGGGGAACCACCGCCACCAGGCTCTTTCCGGAGACGCCGTCAGCTCTTCGGGGCGCGGCCCGCGGCTACGTCGGCGGCGTAATCGGCGTAGGCGGGGATGTATCCCTCGGTGCGGCCCGCGAGCACGTACCGCGTGCTGTCGGGATCGTCGGCGTAGCCCTGCTTGCGCAGGTCCACCTTGCGGCTCTTGAACGTCGAAGTCTGTTCCAGCTCGTGCACGATGCGAATGAACAGCGGCACGGCGTAACCCGGCAATTGGTCGTAGGCCAGCTTCGCCACCGCCGCACCGTCGAATTCCGCGCCCGGATGCAGCGTCACCGCGGCCATGCCTGCCTTGCCGTCGGTTCCTGGGATGTCGACGCCGTAGACCACCGCCTGCTCGATCGACTCCGCCTTGCTCAGCGCGCCCTCCACTTCGGTGGTCGCCACGTTCTCCCCCTTCCAGCGGAACGTGTCGCCGAGCCGGTCCACGAACGCGATGTGGTGCCAGCCCTGGTCGCGCACCAGGTCGCCGGTGTCGAACCAGACGTCCCCGGATTCGAAGCCGTCGCGCACCAGCTTGGCCTCGGAGGCGGCCTTGTCGGTGTAACCGTCGAACGGGGAGCGGTCGGTGACCTTGGCCAACAGCAGGCCGACGCCACCGGCGCCGACCCTGCGCAGGCGGCCGTTCCTGTCGCGCTTCGCCTTCCCGGTCTCCTCGTCGTACTCCACGACGGCATACGGCAGCGGACCGAAACCCGCCGTCCGGTCCACGCCGAATGCGTTGACGAAGGCGATGTTCGCCTCGCTCGCACCGTAGAACTCCACGATGCGCTCGATGCCGAACCGGGACTTGAACTCGTCCCACAATTCCGGACGCAATCCGTTGCCGACGGCGAGCCGGATCGAGTGCTGCCGGTCGGTCGGCTCGGCCGGCTGGTTGATCAGGTAGCGGCACAGTTCGCCGATGTAGATGAACGCCGTGGCCTGTTCGCGAATGACCTCGTCCCAGAACCGGGACGCGGAGAAACTCCGGCCGAGGGCGAACGTGCCGCCCGCGGCCAGGACCGCGGACAACGCGACCGTGAGCGCGTTGTTGTGGTAGAGCGGCAGGCAGCAGTACAGGGTGTCGTTGCCGCGCAGGCGGATTCCCAGGCCACCGAGTCCGCCCATGCTCTTGGTCCAGCGCAGATGGGTCATGACGCTGGCCTTCGGCAGCCCGGTGGTGCCGGAGGTGAAGATGAGGAACGCCCGCTCGCGCGCGGTGACCTCCGCACAGCTCGCCGGGTCGCCGTCGTCGGCGTCGCGGGCCGCGTCGCGGAGTTCGTCGGCCGCGAGCACGTTGGCGGGCGGTTCGGGCAGCGAGTCGATCGCCTCGGCGCACTCCGCCCCCACCACGTTCAGCACGCTGTCGAGCAGGCCGAGGCTGTGCGCCAGCACCTGGTCGCGCTGATGATGGTTGAGCAATCCGACGGTGGCCCCGAGCTTGACCGTCGCCAGCACGACGAACAGGGTTTCCGGCCGGTTGGTCATCAGCACGCCCACCACGTCGCCGCGCCGCACCCCGCGCGCCGCGAGCACGCTCGCGTACCGGTTCACCTCCGCGTTGGCCTCGCCGTAGGTGTAGCTCGCGCCCTCGAACCGCAGGAACAGGCGGTCCGGATGCCGGTGGGCGTTGCGCTGGAAATACAGCCCGACCGACGACTTGGAATCCGGCGTCACGAGCATGTTCAACGCGTTGCGGAGCATGCCGGGCGCATCCAGGGCCATCGCGGGGAGATGCCTGGCGAGGTCGACCAAACTCACCGTCGAGCGGGCATCGGTGCTCACGTCTTCAGCTCTCCTCACGGGGTAGGCGCGCCTCCAATGCCGCGAAAGCGGACGGGAGATCGGTCACCACGGTAATCCGGGACAACGCTGTCTGGGGCACGAACTTCCGCTCATACAGCTCGTCCAGCCAGGAGAACAACCCGCGGAAGAATCCATTGGGATCCAGCACAACAACGGGTTTCTCGTGCTGTCCCAGATAGCCGCCGGTCCAGGTCTCGAAGAACTCCTCGAGTGTGCCGATGCCGCCGGGCAGGGTGAGGAAAGCGTCGGCGCGGTCCTCCATCACCTGCTTGCGCTGGCGCATGGTGTCGGTGACGACGAGTTCGTCGGCGTCGACGTCGGCGACCTCCCGGTGCACCAGGTGCTTGGGGATCACACCGATGGTGTTCGCGCCGCCGGCGCGCGCCGCGGTGGCGATCGCGCCCATCATCGAGACGTGACCGCCGCCGGACACCAGTTGCCAACCGCGCCGGGCGATCTCGGTGCCAACCCGGGCGGCCAGCGAAAGATAGTCCTGGTCGGTCGTGCTCGCCGAACAGTAGACACAGACGGCGAAAGGCCGCTCGCTCACCACTGATCCTCCGTCCCGATCGCGTCCTCGGCGCCGCCCGCTATCGCGGCCGCCTGAATGATGTTCACGACCTCCTCGACGCTGTCGGTCACGTGCAGCAGTCCGAGGTCGCCCGGAGAGATCTTGCCGGACCCGCCCAGCGAATCGCGCAGCCAATCGACCAGCCCGGACCAATACCTGGTGCCGAACAGGATGATCGGGAACCGGGTGATCTTGTGGGTCTGCACGAGCGTCAGCGCCTCGAACAACTCGTCGAGCGTGCCGAAGCCGCCGGGCAGGCAGATGAACGCCTGCGAGTACTTCACGAACATCGTCTTGCGGACGAAGAAGTACCGGAAATTGATGCCCAGGTCGACCCAGTCGTTGAGGCTCTGCTCGAACGGCAGCTCGATGCCGAGACCGATGGAGTAGCCGCCCGCCTCGCAGGCGCCTCGGTTGGCCGCCTCCATCGCGCCGGGACCGCCGCCGGTGATCACCGCGAAACCCGCCCGCGCCAGCGCGGCGCCGATGGCAAGTCCGGCCTGGTACTCCGGGTGGTCGGCGGAGGTGCGCGCCGAACCGAAGACCGTCACCGCTCGGGGCACCTCGGCGAGAGCGCCGAAGCCTTCGACGAACTCGGCCTGGATGCGCAGCACGCGCCATGGATCGGTGTGCACCCAGTCCGTGTCGCCGCGCCTGTCCAGCAAATTGCGGTCGGCGGTGCTGACGCCGTCGGCACGGTCGCGGCGGAACATGATCGGCCCGCGGAACTTCGGTGTCGACTTCGGCTGGTTGGCGACCTCACGGTCCGCGGCGTCGGTGGACATGCGTTCCACGCTACCGCCCGGCAAGAGCGTCTCACGGGCTGGACGGGAGAAGTCGTCCGACGTTCAGCCGGACGCGGGCGGGGCGAGACGCAGTCGCAATCTCGGCGGCCTGGGCGCACGTCACCGCGCGAATCGCGCGGGCGGCGAGCTGTTGCCGAAGGCAGGAAGGCCCGAGACTCTTGTGCGCGCAGCCGGTCAGTCCCCGGTGCCGCTCAGGTAGCTGCGCAGCATGGCGGTTACGGCGGTGATCTGGTCGACCGGCACGTGCTCGTCGCGCTTGTGCGCGAGGTTGGGATCGCCGGGGCCGAAGTTGACGGCGGGGATGCCGCGAGCCGCGAAACGCGAGACGTCGGTCCAGCCGTACTTCGCGCGCACACCGCCGCCGCCGTGGCGCTGTACCGACGCGATCAGGTCCTTGGCCGCCGGAGCGGTCAGCCCCGGCAGCGCGCCCGGCGCCGAGTCGGTCACTTCGAAGGACAACTCGAGCCCGGCGAAGACCTCGCGCACGTGCTCGACGGCTTGGTCGACGGTGCGGTCGGGCGCGAAACGGAAGTTGACGTCCAGTTCGGCGGCGTCCGGCACCACGTTGCCCGCCACGCCGCCGGTGACCCGGACCGCGGACAGTCCCTCGCGATAGACGCAGCCGTCGATGTCCACTTCCCGGGCGCGGTAGTCCGCGAGCCGCTGCAAGACCGGGGCCAAGCGGTGAATCGCGTTGTCGCCCAGCCATGCTCGCGCCGAGTGCGCGCGCACGCCCGAGGTGCTCAGCCGCACGCGCAGCGTGCCCTGGCAACCGGCCTCGATCCAGCCGCCGGACGGTTCGCCGAGCACCGCGAGGTCGCCGCTGAGCCAGTCGGGCAGGTCGCGTTCGATGTGCCCGAGGCCGTTGAACTCGGCGGCGATCTCCTCGCCGTCGTAGAAGATCAGGGTCAGGTCGTGCACCGGGTCGGCGACGGTGGCGGCCAGATGCAGGAAGACCGCATCGCCGGATTTCATGTCCACCGAGCCGCAGCCGTAGAAGACCTGTTCGCCCGTCGGGCCCACCGCGAACCGGCCGGGCACGTTGTCGGCGATCGGCACGGTGTCCAAGTGCCCGGCCAGGATCACCCGGGTCGGCAACCCGCGGTGGGTGCGTGCCAGCACCACGTTCCCGTGCCGGAGGATCTCGAAGCCCGTCGTCTGCTCCAGCAGTGCCCGCTCCACCGCGTCGGTGACGGCGGCCTCGTCGCGCGAGACACTCGGGATGTCGACGAGGGCGGCGGTCAGTGTGATCGGGTCCGCATGCAGGTCGATGGTCACGCGCTTCACCCTACGACCGCTCACCCGCCACGCCCGCACGCCAGTCCGCACCGGTCGGTGCGCCGCCCCTCGTCCGGGAACAGTCGTTGGTCGCGGCCGCACTCGGCCCGGACGCTCTTCGGCGCGGGAAAGGTGCGTGAGGTGGCGCGGGCCCGCGCGGAGCACTCGGTGGACGCGGTGGTCTTCGTGAAGCGCTGACCGTGGCAGCGGCAGCTTCCGACCAGGGCACTCGGCCGACCGGTCCCGGAGTTGGACGCGTATCGAACCCGGTGATCGCGGTCTCCGGAGCAGCCGAACCATTGCCGGTCGCGGGTCGGTAACCTCTAAGCCGTGAGTATCCAGGGAGCAGCAGCAATCGGTATCGCCAACGTGACCGCGGACGGGACCGTGCTGGACACGTGGTACCCGAACCCGCAGCTGGGCGAGTTCGCCGAGACCGGCAGCAAGCGGCTGGACGAGGCGCCCGCGGAATACGCGGCTCTGCTCGGCTTCGACGACGCCCGCGGGGTCGACGTGATCGCGGTGCACACCACGATCGCCGACCTGTCCGCCGCCCCGGTGGACGCGCACGACGTCTACCTGCGCCTGCACCTGCTCTCGCACCGCCTGGTCAAGCCGCACGAGGTGAGCTTGGACGGCCAGTTCGGACTGCTCACCAACGTGGTGTGGACCAACCACGGCCCCGCCGCGGTGGAGGGCTTCGAGGCCACCCGCGCCAAGCTGCGCGCCCGCGGCCCCGTCACGGTGTACAGCGTGGACAAGTTCCCGCGCATGGTCGACTACGTGCTGCCCTCCGGCGTCCGCATCGGCGACGCCGACCGGGTCCGCCTCGGCGCGCACCTGGCCTCCGGGACCACGGTCATGCACGAGGGCTTCGTCAACTTCAACGCGGGCACCCTCGGCGCGTCCATGATCGAGGGCCGCGTCTCCGCGGGCGTCGTGGTCGGCGACGGCTCCGACATCGGCGGCGGCGCGTCCACCATGGGCACCCTGTCCGGCGGCGGCACCACGGTCATCTCCATCGGCGAACGGTCCCTGCTCGGCGCGAACTCCGGCCTCGGCATCCCCCTCGGCAACGACTGCGTCCTGGAGGCAGGCCTCTACCTCACCGCGGGCACGAAGGTCACCACCCCCGACGGCACCTTGGTCAAGGCCGCCGAACTCGCAGGCCGCGACAACCTCCTCTTCCGCCGCAACTCCACCACCGGCGCGGTCGAAGTAGTCCCCCGCAAGGGCACCGGCATCGAACTCAACGCCGACCTCCACGCCAACGACTGAACCGTTCCGCGAGCGGCACATGGAGGAGAATCCTTCTCGCACTTCCGCGCAACCATGTGCCACTCACGGAGTCCGGATCAGGCCGAAGCCGCTTCCGAGAGCCCGAAGGCGATGACTCGGTGGGGATGGATGCGGATCATTTCGCGGGAGACGCCGGGGATGTACGGGTCGACGTCGGTGAGTGCTTCGGCGGTGCCGCGGATCTCGAGGCAGCGGACGCGCCACGGTTGGACCGACGCGACGTCGTCGACGACGAAGGCGACGTGGTCGTTGGTGGCGAGGTTGCGGAATTTCCACGAGTCGCCCATGTTCCAGCCCGCGATGTCGATGGTGCCCAGCTCGGCGTTGTAGCGGAAGCCGACCGGGTTGTTCTGCGGGGTGCCGTCGGGCCGGACGGTGGCCAGCCGGCCCAGCCGCTGGGTGTGCAGGTAGTCGATGTGTTCGGTGGTCAGAGTCGCAGTCATGCGCCGACCATAAAACCTCTACCTAACTCGAGGAGTCCCCGCGGTCAGCCCAGCTTCTTCTTCTGCACCTTGCCCATGGCGTTGCGCGGCAGCGCGTCGACCACCCGGATCTCGCGCGGGCGTTTGTGCACCGAGAGTTCGCCCGCCACATGGTCGATCAATTCACGCTCGGTCGCGGCGCCGCGCAGCACGACGAAGGCGGTGATGCGCTGGCCGAGATCGTCGTCGGGCAGGCCGACCACCGCGGCTTCCGCGACCGCAGGGTGACCGAGCAGCACCGTCTCGACCTCGCCCGCGCCGACCCGGTAACCACCGGACTTGATCAGATCCACCGATTCCCGGCCGACGATGCGATGAAAGCCTTCCGGGTCGATGGCGGCGACGTCGCCGGTCCGGAACCACCCGTCCTCGGTCCAGGTCCGCGCGGTCGCCTCCGGGCGATTCAGGTAACCGTCGAAGAGCATCGGTCCGGACACTTCCAAGCCCCCGATGCTCTCGCCGTCGTGCGGCACCGGAGCACCGGACTCGTCCCGGATCCGGGTGCGCACACCGCGCACCGGCAATCCGACCCAGCCCGGCCTGCGCTCACCATCGGCCCGGGTGGACAGCGTGATCATGGTTTCGCTCATGCCGTAGCGCTCGACCGGCGCGTGCCCGGTCAGCTCCCGCAGTCGCTCGAACACCGGCACCGGCAGCGGCGCGCTACCGGAGACCAGCAGCCGCGCGTCGGCCAATTGCTTCGCCGCGTCGGGGTCGTCGACCACCCGCGACCACACGGTGGGCACGCCGAAGTACAGCGAACCCTTGGCCGCCGCGTATGCCTGTGGCGTCGGCTTGCCGGTGTGGATCAGCGGACTGCCCACGCGCAGCGGACCGAGCAGGCCGAGGATCAGCCCGTGCACATGGAACAACGGAAGCCCGTGCACCAGCGTGTCACTCGCGGTCCAAGCCCATGCCTCGGCCAGGGCGTCCAGACCCGCGGCGATCGCGCCGCGACTGAGTAGCACGCCCTTGGGCAGGCCGGTGGTTCCCGAGGTGTACAGCACGAAAGCCGTGGTGGCCGGGTCGGGTTCGGGGTAGGTGTGCCAGGACCTGGCGTGCCGCCGCACCGGCACCACGGGCAGGTCGGCGCCCTCCGGCGCTTTCCCCAGCCACGCCTGAGCGCTCGAATCGGCCAGGATGTGCGCCCGTTCCGCGCTTCCGGAGTCCGGGGGCACCGGAACCACCGTGACGCCCGCGATCAGGCAGCCCACCACCGCGAGCACGGTTTCCACCGTCGGCTCGGCGAACACCGCCACCCGTTCCGCGCGTGCGACTCGTTCGGCCACCGAAGTGGCGGCGCCCAGCAGATCGCTGCGCGAGAGGGTGGCGCCGTCGATGGTGACGGCGTCGGGGATGTCCGCTCCGCCTGCGACGGCGAGCGGGTTCAGGGAGCTGAGCAGCAGCGGCGGACCGAACGGCATTCGCTCACGCTACTTCGGCGGATCAGCGGCGGTGTCGCGGCATCCCGCGCCGACCGGCGTCGAATGTGACGGTTGACACTCCCGCTGACGTGGTGAGAAGGTTGGTGCATAGCTTTCTCAGCACTGCGAGGTCGACGATGACGAGGCCACTTCCCGCGACGCATCGTCCCGAATCGCCGGACTCCTTCGACGTCGGGCGGTACCTCGACGGCGTGGCCGGCCTGTTCGGCGGCGTCGCGAACGTCATCATGCAGTTGAGCGCTCCGCCGGTCGGTTACGGCGTGCTGGAGAGCACCGTCGACAGCGGAAACGTCATGTTGCATCCGGTCAAACGGCTGCGCACCACGTTGACCTACCTTTCCGTAGCGATGCTCGGCACCGACGAGGAACGCGCCGCCTACCGCGAAGCGATCAACGTCTCGCATCGTCCGGTCCACTCCACCGACTCGAGCCCGGTGCACTACAACGCCTTCGATCCCACATTGCAACTCTGGGTCGCGGCCTGCCTGCATTGGGGAGCGCGGGATCTGTACGAGCGCATGCACGGCCCGATGGACGAAGCGACGGCCGACGCGTTCTACCGTCTCGGCGCCCGGCTCGGCACCACCCTCCAGATGCCCGCAGCGATGTGGCCTCCCGACCGCCGCGCCTTCGCCGAGTACTGGAGCGCGAATCTCGCCGCGACCAGCATCGATCCGACGGTCCGTGCCTACTTCGACGACCTCGTCGACCTACGCATGCTGCCGCGACCCGCGCAGCTGGCTTTCGGGCGCCTGCACCGCTTCTTCGTGACCGGATTGCTGCCCCGGCACCTGCGCGACGAGATGGGAATGACCTGGACCGACCGCGACGAACGCGTACTCGGCCACCTCCTGCGCGCCGTCGGGGCCGCCGAATCCCGGCTGCCGCGACCGATCCGCGCATTCCCGCTGAACGCCTATCTCCTTGATATGCGCATCCGGCGTCGACTCGGCCTTCGTCTCGTCTGAGCCAACCCTCGTTTCATTCCAGTTACTGATGGGCAATCGCATCTCGTATTGCTGATCGTGCCTGCACAGCGCCGTCCGACGCGACGTGACGCCACCAGCCAGGAGGAGACGATGGGCTACCGAACGACGTTGACCGCGCTGATCGCCTGCGGGTTCCTGGCACTGGCCGCGCCGGTCGCCCGTGCCGATGAATCCGCCGAAACCGAAGTGGCCGCGGTGCCGCCGCGCACAGCGATCTCCGTACGCACCTCGGTCGGCATCGGCTGGGGAACACCGAACGAACACGAGTCACGCTCGAGTCTGTCGCTGTCCAAGCTCTTCCTGGCCGACTACGCCCTGCGCCACGGCGACGGCTCGGCCGAGGACCGCATGCTGGGAGAGCAAATGATCCGCTACTCAGATGATGGAGCCGCGACCGTGATGGAGGCCAAGTATCCACAGGCCATCGCGGCCATCGCCGCCGAATACGGCCTCGCCCAGACGGTGCCGGGACCCAGTTGGGGCGCGGGGGCGACCAGCACGACGAACGTGTCCGACTTCCTCGCCACCAAATTGCGTACCGATCCCGGATCGCCGATCTTCGGATGGATGGCCGCAGCGGGATCGACGGCCCGAGACGGCACCGAACAGAACTGGGGCACCGCACGATGGCCCTTCGTCCAGGGCAGCAAATGGGGCTGGTCGGATTTCGGCGAGCCGGAGGTCGCCTCGACGTCCTACGGCCCCGGTTTCGCGGTGACCGCGCACACCCACGGCACCGCGGCCGAGCAGACCGCGGATGTCATGGCCGCGCTCGGGGCGATGCTCTTCGGCCTTCCGCAGCACCGCTGAAGTCAGCGCACCCGGAACGACACCACGACGTGATCGCGGGCGAACTGCCGGATCGACGCGTCGTCGCCGAGCGGGATGACGGTCTGCGGGGTCAGCGCCAGTGACAGCGCGGTGCGAGCGATCATCTCGGCCAGCGGCTCCGGATCGTATTCCGGCAACTTGCCTTCCCGCTGCAACCGCGTGACGAACTCGGCCAGGTAATCCCGGCCGAGTTCGATGACCGGCGCGCCCTGGGTGGTGAGGTACGGCAGCACGAGTTCGGGCTCGGTGGCCAGCAGCCGGTGGATCAGCTGGTTTCCTCGCAGGCCGTTGATGAACGCGGCGAACAGTTCGACGATCTGGTCCTCGGCGCTCGCGTCGCGATCGACCTGACGCTGGAGCGCGGCGTCGACCTCCTCGATGAAGTCGCGCGTCTGCCGCAGTCCGACGGCCCGGATCAGATCGGATTTGCTCGCGAAGCGGCGGTAGAGCGTGGCCAGCGACAATCCGCCGCGACGCGCCACTTCCACCATGCTGGTGCGCTTGATACCGAAGTCGAGGAACGCCAGCAGCGCCGCGTCCAGTACCCGCGCCTGGTTGCGATCCTCCGGGGCAGCGCTGCGCACCAGCGGCAGCAGTCTGGTCAGCCTGGCCATACCTCAACCCTATCCGCGACAGCGACACGATGACACTTTCAGCATTGCACACCATCACCGCCCATCCCCGGCGATTGACAGCCCACCGAGTCGATGAGAAAGTTAGGGCATTATCTTCTCATCGACCGATTCTCTGGGATCGGGCGGACACGAAAGACGAGGTCGACGATGACCGCGCCGCTGCGCACCGCCGAGCACGAACCGGATCCGAGCCAGACCCTCACCCCCGAGACGGTCGCGGAGTACGTCGACGGCGTCGCCGCCTTCCTCGGCGGCGCGGCGAACGTCATCATGCAGTTGAGCCTGCGCCCGGTCGGCCGCGGCGTGCTGGAGAGCACCGTCGACAGCGGCAAGGTCACGCTGCATCCGATCAAGCGGCTGCGCACCACCCTCACCTACATCGCCGTGGCGCTGCTCGGGTCGGATGACGAACGCGACGCCTACCGGGAGGCCGTCAACGTGTCGCACCGGTCGGTGCGCTCCACCGCCGCGAGCCCGGTCAAGTACAACGCCTTCGACCCGAATCTCCAACTGTGGGTCGCCGCGTGCCTGTACTGGGGCATCGATGACCTCTACACCCGGATGCACGGCCCGATGGACGACGCGACCGCCGACGCCTTCTACACCTACGCCGCCCGCCTGGGCACCACCCTGCAGATGCGGCCGGAGACGTGGCCGGCGAATCGCGCGGAGTTCCAGCGGTACTGGAACGAGAACCTGAAGCAGCGCGGCATCGAGCCGGAGCTGCGGGACTACTTCAACGGCCTGATCGACCTGAAGATGATGCCGCGACCGGTGCAGGTGGTCTTCGCCGGGCTACAGCGCTTCATGGTCACCGGTCTGCTTCCGCAGCACCTGCGCGACGAGATGGGCATGACCTGGACCGACCGCGACCAGCGGCGGTTGGACCGGCTGCTGCGCATCCTGGGAGCCGTGCACGGTCGGCTGCCCACGGTGGCACGCATGTTCCCGCTCAACGCCTATCTGTTCGACCTGCGCAGGCGCCTGCGGCAGGGAAAGCCGCTGGTGTGATCACCTCTCCATGTGCGGGTAGCGGAAGTCGACGGGCGGCACGAAGGTCTCCTTGATCGTCCGCGGCGCGACCCAGCGCAGCAGGTTCAACGGCGAGCCGGCCTTGTCGTCGGTGCCGGAGGCGCGCGCGCCGCCGAACGGCTGCTGCCCCACCACCGCGCCCGTGGGCTTGTCGTTGACGTAGAAGTTGCCCGCCGCGAAACGCAGTGCGGCGTCGGCCTGTTCGATAGCGTATCGGTCCTGCGCGAACACCGCGCCGGTCAGCGCGTAAGGCGCCGCCGACTCGACTTCGGCGAGTATCGCACTATAAGAGCCGGGTTCGGCGTCGTCGTAGACGTACACCGAAAGGATCGGGCCGAAATACTCGGTGGCGAACGATTCGTCGTGCGGATTGTCGGTCAGGAATACGGTCGGCCGGACGAACCAGCCTTCGCTGTCGTCGTAGGTTCCGCCGACCGGGATGGTGACGCCCGCGTCCGCGGCGCGCCGGATGGCCGCCGCATTCTTGTCGTACGCGCGCCGATCGATCAGCGCTCCACCGAAATTCGACAGGTCCGCGACGTCGCCATAGCTCAGCCGGTCGGCGTCGTGCAGGAACTCGTCGCCCATCGCGCGCCAGACCGACCGCGCGATGTAGGCACGCGAGGCCGCCGAGCACTTCTGACCCTGATACTCGTAGGCGCCGCGAATCAGGGCGGTGCGCAGCGCGCCGGGGTCGGCCGAGGAGTGCGCGACGATGAAGTCCTTGCCGCCGGTCTCCCCCACCAGGCGCGGATAGCCCTGATACCGAGCGATATTCGTGCCCACTTGCTGCCAGAGGTACTGGAACGTCTTGGTGGAACCGGTGAAATGGATACCGGCCAGCCGCGCATCGGCCAAGGCCACCTCCGACAGTTGCACCCCGTCGCCGGTGACCATGTTGATCACGCCGGGCGGCAAGCCCGCCGCCTCCAGCAGCCGCATCGTGTGGAACGCCGACAACGTCTGCGTCGGCGACGGCTTCCACACCACCGTGTTGCCCATCAGCGCGGGCGCGGTCGGCAGATTCCCGGCGATGGCGGTGAAGTTGAACGGTGTGATGGCGTAGACGAACCCTTCCAGCGGCCGATAGTCCATCCGGTTCCACACCCCGGCGCTGGAGCTGGGCTGTTGCTCCAGGATCTCCCGCGCGAACGCGACGTTGAACCGCCAGAAGTCGACCAGCTCGCACGGCGCATCGATCTCGGCTTGCTGGGCCGACTTCGACTGCCCGAGCATGGTGGCCGCGGCGATCGTCTCCCGCCACGGCCCGGCCAGCAGGTCCGCGGCGCGCAGCAGCACCGCGGCGCGCTCCTCGAACGGCAGCGCCCGCCAACCCGGGGCGGCGGCCATCGCGGCGTCGATGGCTCCGTGCGCTTCCGAATGGGTGGTGTCGGTGTAGGTCCCCAGCACGTGCCTGTGCCGATGCGGTGTGACGATGTCGTGCCGTTCGCCGAGGCCGGGGCGATGCTTGCCGCCGATGACCAGCGGCACGTCGACGGGTTCTGCGGACAGCTCGGCAAGCTTGCCGAGGAGTAACTCCCGTTCGGGGCTTCCGGGCGCGTAGGAGTGCACCGGCTCGTTGCCGGGCGTGGGGACAACCGTGACAGCGTCCATACCTCAGGCTAGCTCGCCGGGCTGGGCGGGCGCGGACGCCGACACGCCCCGCTGTGCCCGTTGTGCGACCGCGGCCTCGAGCGATTGCCGCGCTCGCGCGCAGCGGCGACGAAGGTGGTGTCAGCCCGCGGCAAGCCGTTCGGCCGCCGCCGCGATCCGCTCGTCGGTCGCGGTCAGCGCGATCCGCACGTGCTCGCTCGCGCCGGGGCCGTAGAAGTCGCCGGGCGCGGCGAGGATGCCGCGATCGGCCAGCCATTCCAACGTGGTCCGGCACGGCTCACCACGCGTCGACCACAGATACAGGGCCGCCTCGGAGTGATCGATCCGGAAACCCGCGGCCTCCAGAGCCTTTCGCAACACCTCGCGGCGGGCGCGGTACCGCTCGCGCTGGCGCGCCTCGTGCGCGTCGTCGCTGAGCGCCGCGGTCATCGCGGCCTGGATCGGGTACGGCACCATCATGCCCGCGTGCTTACGCACTTCGAGCAGTTCCGCGACCAGCTCCGGGTCGCCCGTCACGAATCCGGCGCGGTAGCTGGCCAGGTTGGAGGTTTTGGACAGCGAATGCACGGCCAGCAGGTTGGTGTGGTCGCCGTCGCATACCTCGGGGTCGAGCAAGGAGACGCCGCGACCCTCCCAGGTCAGTCCCAGGTAGCACTCGTCGGAGGCGACGATCACGCCGCGCTCCCGCGCGAAGGCGACCACCTTGCGCAGATGTTCGATGCCGAGTATCCGGCCGGTCGGGTTGGACGGCGAGTTCACGTAGATCAGCGCGGGCGTCTGCGGACCGAGCCGGGTCAGTCCGTCCGCGCGCAGCACCCGCGCGCCCGCCAGCAGCGCGCCGACCTCGTAGGTGGGGTAGGCGACCTCGGGGATGACGACCAGGTCGCCCGAGCCGAGCCCGAGCAGCCGGGGCAGCCCCGCGATCAGCTCTTTGGTGCCGATCGCGGGCAGCACGGCCGCGGGCTCGAGTCCGGTGATCCCGTAGCGCCGCTTCAGCGCGTCGACCGCGGCCGCGCGGAGCTCGGGGGTGCCATGCGTGGTCGGGTAACCGGGGACCGCCGCGACGGAGTTCAGCGCCGTCCGGATCAGCGGGTCGACCGGGTCGACCGGAGTGCCGACGGACAGGTCGACGATCCCGCCGGGGTGGGCGGCCGCCTTCGCCTTCACCGAAGCGATGGTGTCCCAGGGAAAATCGGGCAGCAGACTGCTGACCCGGCCACGCGGTGACACGTCAGGTCTCACTCACTCGCCATCGGGGGCAGTTCCTTGATGAACGGCGGGTCGTAGTCGACCTTGCCGACCTTGGTCGCGCCGCCGGGCGAGCCCAGCTCGTCGAAGAAATCGACGTTGGCGTTGACGTATCCGCTCCACTGGTCCGGGGTGTCGTCTTCGTAGAAGATCGCCTCCACCGGGCACACCGGCTCACATGCACCACAGTCCACGCATTCGTCGGGATGGATGTACAGCATGCGACCACCCTCGTAGATGCAGTCCACGGGGCATTCCTCGATGCATGCCTTGTCCTTCACGTCAACGCACGGTTCAGCGATGATGTACGGCACTGCCGCTCTCCTAGTCTGTCCTCGCCTGCGGGATAGTCCGCCCGGCGAAACCCTATCCCGGCAACCACACGTTACTACTGGTCAGCCTGCCCTAACTTCGGGGATCGCGCACGCCGACGCGAGGCCCGATTCGACTCCGCCACCCGACGTACGCGCTGGGGACCGCGTTGTGGGAGGTAGCGGCGGAACCTGCCACGGCGGGTCCGGCATTGCGCCGGTCCGGGCTGCCCGCGGCCGACCGGAAATCCGATCGCACCGCGGGCTGGAACCTATCGCCGTCGCCGGACCGCCCGGCGCGGCTCCCCCGTCAGTCGACCAATACCGCCTGAAGCCCCGGAGCGCCGGACAACCGCTTGTGCTTCGGGACGCCGTAGGTCGTCGTCCGTTCCCGGGCCGGTCGTCCGATGCCGGAGGCGATCTCCACCAACTCGGCGACCGTCTTGGCCGAGCCGTGCTGCGAGCCCGCCATCCGGGAGATGGTCTCCTCCATCAACGTGCCGCCCAGATCGTTGGCGCCACTGTTGAGCATCACCCGCGTTCCGGTGATGCCCAGCTTGACCCAGCTGGTCTGGATGTTGTGGATCCGGCCGTGCAGCATGATCCTGGCCAGCGCGTGCGCGGCGCGGTTGTCCCGGTTGGTCGGCCCGGGCCGCGCGGCGCCCGCCAGGTACAGCGGCGCGCTCTGGTGCACGAACGGCAGCAGCACGAATTCGGTGAAACCGCCGGTCTCGTCCTGGATTCCACGCAGCACCCGCAGATGCCCGACCCAGTGCTTCGGGTTGTCCACGTGGCCGTACATCATGGTCGAACTGGACCGGATGCCCACCTGGTGCGCCGTGGTGATCACCTCGATCCACGCCGAGGTGGGCAGTTTGCCCTTGGTGAGCACCCAGCGCACCTCGTCGTCCAGGATCTCCGCGGCGGTGCCGGGGATGGTGTCCAGGCCCGCCTCCTTCAGCGCGACCAGCCACTCCCGGACGCTCTGGCCGCCGCGCGAGGCGCCGTTCACGATCTCCATCGGGCTGAAGGCGTGCACGTGCATCGACGGCACCCGCTGCTTGACCGCCCGCACCAGATCCGCGTACCCGGTGACCGGCAGGTCGGGGTCGATGCCGCCCTGCATGCACACCTCGGTGGCACCGTCGACATGCGCCTCCCAGGCCCGGTCGGCCACCTCGTGCGTGCTCAGGGTGAACGCGTCCGCGTCGCCCTTGCGCTGGGCGAACGCGCAGAACCGGCACCCGGTGTAGCAGATGTTGGTGAAGTTGATGTTCCGGTTCACCACGTAGGTGACGTCGTCGCCGACGGTGTCGCGGCGCAGTTGATCGGCCAGCGCGGCGACCGCGTCCAGCTCCGCGCCGTCCGCCGTGGCCAGCGCCAGATACTCGGCGTCGCTGAGCCCGGCCGGATCGCGTTCGGCGGCGCGCAGCGCGGCGAGCACATCGGAGTCCAGCCGCTGCGGGACGGCGACGGCGAGATCGCGGGCCTGTTCACGAATGGTGTCCCAGTCGCCGAAGGCGCCTACGATGTCCTGCCCGATGGCAGCGTCGCTGCGGGCCTCGGTGTTGCGGCCCTCGGTGTCGATGGCGGTGTTGAGGTCGACGCGTCCGGCCGACTCCCAGGACTCGTCCGGCTCCTGCCAGGGCAGGCCGACCGGGATCGCGTCCGGATTCGCCAGCCCCGTCACCGGGTCGGTGAGCGCGGCGACGTGCGCGCCGATCCGCGGATCGACCCACGGATTGCCCGCTCGCACGTACTTCGGGTGCGCGGAGGTCCGCTCGACCAGCTGATAGCCCGCCGCCTCGGTGATCTCCCGCAACGTGTCCAGGTTCGGCCACGGCCGCTCCGGGTTCACGTGGTCGGGCGTCACCGGCGAGACGCCGCCCCAGTCGTCGATGCCCGCGTCGATCAGCGCGCGGCACTCGGCGTGCGAAACCAGATTCGGCGGCGCCTGCACCGGCACGTCCGGCCCGAGCAGCACGCGGGTGACCGCGATGGTGGCGAGGAATTCCTCCAGGCCCGCGTCCGGCACGTCCCGCATGGCGGTGTCGTCCTTGGCGCGGAAGTTCTGCACGATGACTTCCTGGATGTGTCCGAAAGCCTTGTGCTGCTTGCGAATCGCCATGATCGACTCGGCCCGCTCCGCCATCGTCTCGCCGATGCCGACCAGGATCCCGGTGGTGTAGGGCACCGAGAGCCGTCCCGCGTCGGTGATCGCCCGCAGCCGCACGGCCGGGTCCTTGTCGGGGCTGCCGTAATGGCAGTTGCCCTTCTCGGTGAACAACCGGGCCGAGGTGGTCTCCAGCATCATGCCCATGGACTGCGCCACCGGCTTGAGCCGCGCGATCTCCTCCCACGACATCACGCCCGGGTTCAGGTGCGGCAGCAGGCCGGTCTCCTCCAGCACCATGATCGACACGGCGCGCAGGTAGTCCAGCGTGGAGTCGTAGCCGCGCTCGTCGAGCCACTGCGCGGCCTCCGGCCAGCGATCCTCGGGCCGGTCACCCAGCGTGAACAGCGCCTCTTTGCAGCCGAGGGCCGCGCCCCTGCGTGCGATGTCGAGCACCTCGTCGGGTTCGAGGAACATGCCCTTGCCCTCGGCGCGCAACTTGCCGGGCACCGTGACGAAGGTGCAGTAGTGGCACTTGTCCCGGCACAGCCTGGTCAACGGGATGAAGACGTTGCGGGAATAGCTGATCGTCTTCGGACGCCCCGCGGACGCCAGCCCGGCGTCGCGCACCCGCGCGGCGCTGCGACAGAGATCGGCCAGGTCGTCACCGGTCGCGTGCAGCAGCACCGCGGCCTCGTCCACGTTCAACGTGACGCCGTCGCGGGCCCTGCGCAGCGCCCGGCGCATGGCCGATGGACTGGGCGGCGCGGATGGGACGCTCGGGTTCGGTAGGTCGGTCACGCCCTCGATCATGCGCTACACATCCGGAACTGTCTCCCTCCAGTGCTGGTTGCGACGAAGCGGACGAGTCACGGCTCCGCTCGCCACGGAGCCCACACGGGGACGTGGAGCACCGTTGAGCGTTGACAACTGTCCGGTACCCGAGGCTATTCCGGGGCGCCCGAGCCGCGCTGCCCGCGTTCGGTCCCCGATCGTGGCCTCGGTGAGCGCCGCCGATTCGACTCGTTGCGGCACACGCGGCCCTTGCGGGTGAGGCCGAGCGCCAACTCATCGGCAACCGCCCGAGGCGCCCGAAACGGTTGTCCTACAACGGGGCTCGTTTCGCGGTAGGAAGCCCTCTGCGGCCCTCGCGCTCACCCGTCCGACGGGTCCGCGCCGTCGCCGTGCGTCGCTCACCATCGACCCGACGGCGACCGCGTGATCGTGCAACGATTGGCGGCATGTCGCAGCCGCGCACGATCATGGCCGATCCGGCCTGGCGCCCCAGTCCGAAGGCGAAGCTCCTGTGGACTGTGCAGGCCGTCCTGACTTGGGTGATCCCGTTCGCGGCCCTGCTGGTATGGGCGGTGGTCGACTCCGCGCATCGCGGGTGGCAGCTGGGATTCTTCCTGGTCGCGCTCGTGCCCGCCGCGCTGAACATCGGTGTCGCGCCGTGGTGGCGGTACGCGGTGCACCGCTGGGAGGTCACCGACGAGGCGGTCTACACCCGGGTCGGCTGGCTCACCCAGGAGAGCCGGGTCGCGCCGATCTCCCGCGTGCAGACCGTCGACACCGAACGCGGTCCGCTCGAACGCCTGCTCGGATTGGCGACCGTCACCGTGACCACCGCGTCCTCCGCGGGTGCGGTGCAGATCAGCGCGCTCGACCTTCCGGTCGCCGAGGAAACCGTGGCCCGGCTCACCCGGATCGCCGCCCAGCACCGTGGAGACGCGACATGAACCCCGAGACGACCGGCGCCGAGCAGGACGGGCCGCCCTGGCAGCGGCTGGACAAGCGGATGCTGCTGGTCCATCCGATCACCGAAGTGGTGAAGTTCATCCCGGTGCTGATCGGTTCGGTGATCCTCGGGACCAGCAGCGGCAACCACGTGTGGAGCATCATCCCGCTCGCGTTGATCGTCGGGTTCGCGCTGACCCGCTGGTTCACCACGACGTATCGGGTCGGGCCCACGCACGTGGAGTTGCGCACCGGGCTGCTGGAACGCAAGAAACTGTCGGTGCCGCGGTCGCGGATCCGCTCGGTGGACATCGAAGCGGACCTGCTGCATCGGGCTCTCGGCCTGGCGGTGCTGGCGATCGGGACCGGCCAGCATGCGGAATCGGGCGAGAAGTTCAAGCTCGACGCCCTGGATGCCCGCGTCGTCCCGCCGTTGCGCGCCGCGCTGCTCGCCCATACGGCGGACAGGATGGGTCCGGACGAAGAACGAAAAGAGCCGCAGCAGAACAGCTCCGGTGGTTTCACGACCCCGCGTACCCGGGCGCGGGAGATCGGGCACTGGAGTCCGGCGTGGGTGCGCTACGCCCCGTTGTCGCTGACCGGGTTCGCGATCATCGCGCCGATCGTCGGCTTCGCGCTGCAATACGGGCTCGGTGAGATCGTTTTCCGGTCCGACGCGGTGCACGACGTGGAAGACGGCGGCGTGCTCGTCCTCGCGCTCGCCGCGGCCGCGCTGCTGGGCGTCATCGTCGTCGTGGTCAGCGCTGCCGCGTGCGCGCACTATCTGACCACCTATTTCGGGTTGCGCGTCCGCGACGACGGCAAGACCTTGCAGCTGCGCCACGGCCTGTTCACCACCCGCCAGATCACCCTCGACCGAGCCCGGCTGCGCGGAGCGACGGTCTCCGAACCGCTGCTGCTGCGGCTTGCGGGCGGCGCCGAACTCGAGGCGATCATGACCGGGCAGAACCCCCGGCAGCGAATCCTTCCGCAGGCTCCGCGTAACGCCGTGGAGCACACCCTCGGCCATCTGCTCGCTCCAGAAGAAGTGCGGGACAACGAGTTTCCCGTCCGGCCGGAGGCGAGGCCCACCGGTTCGGGCGCGGCGGACCCGCACACCGTTCCGGCGCCGGGCAGCGCCCCGCTGACCGCGCACGGCCCGGCCGCACGGCGACGCAGGCATACCCGCGCGCTCGCGCCGGTCGTGCTCATCGCCGCGGCGATGGTCGTCAACTCCCTTGCGGGACAGCACTATTCGCCGTGGTGGTGGCTATTGCCCGGCCTCACGCTCGCCCTCGCACTCGCCCTCGCGGAGGACCGCTATCGCGGCCTCGGACACGCGGTACTTCCCCGCACAACCACCAGCCCCACCTGGCTGATCACCCGGGCCGGATCACTCGACCGCGACCGCGACTGCCTCGAGGCGCCCGGCATCATCGGCTGGACAGTGCGTCAAACCTTCTTCCAACGGCGCGCCGGGGTCGCCACGGTCGTCGCGGCCACCGCGGCGGGCAAGAAGCGCTACTCCGTGGTCGACCTTCCCGCCGACCGAGCATGGGAACTCATCCAAGCCGTCACACCAGGGCTGCCCGGCACCCGCTGAACCCACCCCCAAGTGTCGCTGATCGGTTGCCGAGCGGCGGCGGAGTTCAATGGACGCTGTGGTGACCAAGACCGAGCCGCACCATACGGAGCCGCGGATCGCCGACCGCCGGGTTCGGCAGATGCAGCGAGCGGACAAGTTCCGTTTGACCGCGGTGGGCGGGCTCGCCGCGCTCTCCCTGGACGCGTTGTCCAGCGTGGCCTACGGACCAGAGGCGATCGTGCTGGTGCTGGTCGCGGCGGGCGCGGCGGCCGTCTCCTGGACGCTGCCGGTCGCCTGCGCGATCGCCGCACTGTTGCTGGTGCTGGTGCTGTCCTACCGGCAAGTGATCGCCGTGCACCCGGACGGCGGTGGCGCGTACGCGGTCGCCAAGAAGCAGCTCGGCAGGCCCGCCGCGCTGCTCGCGGCCGCCAGCCTGGTCGTGGACTACGTGCTGACCGTCGCGGTGAGCCTCGCCGCCGGCGCGGCCAGCCTGGCCAGCGCCTTTCCCGCCCTGGCCCACGAACTGCTACCGATGACACTGATCGGCCTCGCGGCGCTGACCGTGATCAACCTGATCGGAGTGGCGGAATCCGCACGGGTGCTGATGGGGCCGACGATCCTGTTCGTCGTCCTGATCGGCGGTGTGATCGTTGTCGGGCTGCTGCGGCCGGAGCCGGTCGCGTTGATCGGCGGCGACCCGGGTCCGCTCGAGCCGGTCGAGGCGCTCGGAATCGTCCTGCTGCTCAAGGCCTTCGCGGCGGGATGCTCGTCACTGACCGGTGTGGAAGCGATCGCCAACGCCGTGCCCGCTTTCCGCACCCCCGCGGTGCGCCGCGCGCAGCACACCGAGGTGGCGCTGGGCATCCTGCTGGGCGCGATGCTACTCGGCCTGGCCGTGCTGATCCGCGAGCACCACGTCACGCCGCGCCCGAATGTGACCATCTTGGCCCAGCTGGCGGCGGCCGCGTTCGGCACCGGCTGGCTGTTCTATCTCACCAATCTCGCGGTCACCGCGGTGCTGCTGCTCGCGGCGAACACCAGTTTCGGCGGGCTCCCGGTGCTGCTGGCGCTGCTGGCCAAGGACCACAGGGCGCCGTCGCTGTTCGCGCTGCGGTCCGAGCGTCCGGTCTTCCGGTACGGGGTCACGGCACTCGCTTTATCGGCCGGGCTGGTGCTGCTGGCGGTCGATGCCGAAACCCATCGGCTGCTGCCGGTTTTCGCGATCGGCGTCTTCATCGGGTTCACCATCAGCCAGACCGGTCTGGTGCTGCACTGGTGGCGAGCGCGCGACCGCGGGTGGCTGCCGCGCGCACTGCTGAACGGATTCGGCGCGACGCTCACCGCCGTCGCGGGCGTCGTCCTGCTCGCGGAGAAGTTCACCGAGGGCGCGTGGCTGCTGCTGCTCATCATTCCCGCGCTGGTGGCCCTCTTCTTCCGGATCGAGAACTACTACGCCGGCGTCGCGCGTCAGCTGCGACTGCGTGAAATCCCGCCGCCGCCGCGACCGGCGCCGGAGGCCAAGGAGTTGGTGGTCGTGCCGGTGGTCACCATGAGCGAGGTGACCTATCGCGCCTTGGAAGCCGCGCTGCGCATGCGGGGCGAAATCGTCGCGGTGGCCGCGGACATCGATCCGGCCACGACCAAACGGCTCTGCGCCCAGTGGAAGGAGTGGGATCCCGGCGTGCCGCTCGCGGTGCTCCCCTGCCCGCATCGCAGCCTGGTGTCCACGCTCGTCGGCTACGTCCGCAAGCAGACCGCCGCCGGGCTCGGTGTCACCGTGCTGCTGGCGCATGTCGAAGCCCGGCACTGGTGGCAACGCCCGCTGCACAATCCGCGCGGACCGGTGCTCACAGCCGCGCTGCGCGTTCGCACCGAAGCCGTGATCGCGACCCTGGCCGTCCGGCTCGCGTGAGTCAGCGGCGGCCGAAGACGTGCGCGTTCGCCTGGATGTAGAGATAGGCCAGCGGCGGCAGCAGCCCGGCGAACAGCAACAGCGCCGTCCGCCAATCACTGCCGAGCAGAATGTCACCGCCGGGCCCGGCGCTCGCGCAGACCAGGAAGCCGAACGCCCACGCGACCAGCGGAAGGCCCAGCAGCGCGGGACGCCGGGTCACTGTTCGCGCACCCGCGACGAGCAGGACGTTCACCACTCCCGCCACCGCGGCGGAGACCGGGAAAACGACCGAGCCCAGATAGGTCGGCAGGTAGAGCACCTCGAGCGCAAGGGTGAGCAGGGCGTCCACGATCAGGATCGCGAGGATCACCGAGCCGACGAGTCCTACGGGAATAC
Source organism: Nocardia sp. NPDC004718 (assembly GCF_053601535.1). Taxonomy (NCBI): domain Bacteria; kingdom Bacillati; phylum Actinomycetota; class Actinomycetes; order Mycobacteriales; family Nocardiaceae; genus Nocardia; species Nocardia sp. NPDC004718. The sequence goes on along the minus strand of NZ_JBSGCA010000051.1, from coordinate 8,193 downwards.
GGGGGGCGCCGGATGCCACGGGAGCGCGATCGCCTGCGTGGTCGTCGATCTTCGTCGTCACGGCACCGGCGGATAGCCGAGGAGGGTCAACAAGTGGCTCTGCATGTCGGCGAACGCGTACAGCACCGTCATATACAGGTCGTGCTGCTCCTGCCAGTGCGGCCGCATGCTGTCGACGAACGCCGCGATCGCGTTCTGGACCTCCCAGTTGTACATACTGCCGAGTCTATTCCGGCGCGATCGGGCGCACGATCAGTTCTCCCGGTCGGCAGGCAGGGCGGCGACCACCGGAGGTTCGCCGGTCGGGTCGCCACGCTCCGCCGCTATGGCCAGGACTCGTTTACGCGCGGCGAACCACCCGACGATCAGCGCGGGGACGATCAGGGCGATGGTCGCGACGGTCCAGGTCCCCACCGGATAGTCGAACCCCGTCAGCACGACGACGAAGAACAGGAACACCAGCGTGAGCAGACCGGTGTAGGGCGCGCCGAACATGCGGAAGGCGGGCCGCTGGATGCGTCCCCGGGTGGACCAGCGCCACAACTGCAGCTGGCACAACACGATGGTGGCCCAGGAGGCGACGATGCCCAGCGACGCCATGTTCAGCACGATCTCGAACGCCTGATCCGGGACGAGGCCGTTGAGCGCGATGCCGACCAGCGCGATCAGGCTGGTGAGCAGGATGCCGCCGTAGGGAACGCCGTTGCTGCCCATCACCCCGGTGAATTTCGGCGCGCTGCCGTTCATCGACATCGACCGCAGGATGCGGCCGGTCGAGTAGAGGCCGGCGTTCAGGCTGGAGAACGCCGCGGTCAGCACCACGAGATTCATCACGCTGCCGATGCCAGGGACGCCGAGCATGGTGAAGAAGGTGACGAACGGACTCTCGTCCGCCGTGTACCGCGTATACGGCAGCAGCAATCCGAGCAGGACCAGCGAACCGACGTAGAAGACGGCGATCCGGAGGATCACCGAATTGATCGCCCGTGGCATGACCTGCTCCGGATGCTCCGTCTCCCCCGCCGCGGTGCCGACCAATTCGACGGCGGCATAAGCGAATACGACACCGGACACCACCACGACCAACGGCATGACGCCGGTCGGGAACAGGCCGCCGTGATCGGCGATCACGCTCGTCCCGGTCGCGGCGCCCTGCACGGTGAAGCGGCCGAGCAAGAAGATCGTGCCGACGATCAGGAACGCGCTGAGCGCGAATACCTTCACCAGCGCGGCCCAGAACTCCATCTCACCGAACCACTTCACCGAGATCAGGTTGACGCCCAGCACGAGGACCAGCGCGATCAGCGCGAGCAACCATTGCGGAACGGCGGAGAACCCGGACCAATAGTGGAAGTACTGCGCGATCGCGGTGGTGTCGGCGATGCCGGTCATCGACCAGTTCAGGAAGTACATCCAGCCCGCGACGAACGCCGCCTTCTCACCGAAGAACTCGCGCGCGTAGGAGACGAACGACCCGGACGATGGCCGGTGCAGGACCAATTCGCCGAGCGCGCGCAGGATGAGGAACGCGAAGAACCCGCACACGCCATAGACCAGGAACAACCCGGGTCCGGCACTGGCCAGCCGCCCACCGGCGCCGAGGAAAAGGCCGGTGCCGATGGCGCCGCCGATCGCGATCATCTGTAGCTGGCGCGGCTTCAGACTCTTGTGGTATCCGTGGTCCTCGATGCTGAGGTGGGCGTTGTCGCCGCGCGCTGTCATGAACCGACGGATCCTCCGTTTCGATGTGCCGAGATCACGCCGAACCGTACCCGCCGCTCCGATACCGCCAACCGCCAGCCCTGGGGGGACAGGACCTCGCCGCCCGGACATGTTCCGAAAAGGGCGGGCGAATTACGTGAAATGTCCGGAAATCGCGGGTAGCGGCCGCGTCGCCGTCGGCGGGATCCGTCATTCCGGGGCGGCGAACAAATCGTGCTCCCGCCCGTCCGGACCGAGCGGACCGCGCCGACCCCGCACCAGGATGAAGTGCTCCTCGGGCAACACCGGCTGAGCGATACCGTTCGACAAGGCGAATTCCCGGCCGGACGGCGCGACCGTGACCTGTGTGGCATGCGCCCGCAGCGCGGCGCGCTTGGCCGAAAGCACCTCGGAGACGTCGATCGTGGTGGTCACCGCGTCGCTGGGCACGCTCGCGAGTTCGCCCTCGGCGGGCAGTCGCCAACCGGGCGGCAGCGCGCCGGGCAGGCCGGCGGCCGTGCGCCGGGCCAGCGCCGCGGTGTGCAGACGCAGCATGTCGGCGTCGGTGACGGTCCAGTAGTACTTCGGGACATCCCAGCCTTCGCCCGCGGCGGCGTGCACCGCTGCCGTGGTGATCTCGTGCGCCCGGATGTGGTCCGGATGGCCGTAGCCGCCGTTCGGGTCGTAGCCGACGACCACGCGCGGCCGCAGACGAAGGACGACGTCCGTGAGAGCCCGCACCGCCTCGTCTCCGGAGCGCACGAAGACGCGCGGCTTGTTCGCGGCAGGTGTGCCCGCCATCCCGGAGTCACGCCAGCGTCCCGCGCCCCCGAGCAAGTGCGGCGGGCCCGCGTCCAGCGCGTCCAGCGCGCGGGTCAGCTCGAGAATGCGATAGCCGCCGAGCTGGTCGGCGTGATCCGCCGCGAGCAGCGCCCAGTCGTCGCCGATCACCTCGCCCTCCTCACCGAGGGTGCAGGTGATCACGGTGACCGGCACGCCGCGACGGCGGTAGTGCGCGATCGTGCCGCCGGTGGTGATGGACTCGTCGTCCGGGTGGGCGTGTACCAGAAGCAGCCCACCGGTCCCCGCGGTCACGGGATCCTGCGCCACATCGACGCGTCGCCGAAGATGCCGACCTGGATCGCGCCGCTGAGCGAGGCGCCGTCCAGCCGAGGACCGGAGGCGGCGACGGCGTTGTCCTGCACGATCGGCAGCACGGTCGCCATGGCCCACAGTTTGGGTTCGGCTTCGGCGAGCACCCGTCCCACGTCGCCGCCGCGCAGGGCATCGTCGATCGCGGGTTGCAGGGTCGGGTCGCACACGCCGGACAGGTTGCTCGGCGCTCGCTGCGCCGCCTCGGCGATGGCCTGCGCCGGGCCGGTGACCCCGGGCAGCGCGGGCGGCGGGCAGCCATACCTGGAAGCCAGCACGGTCGCCGGATCGGATCCGGCCACCTCCCAGCCGACGATCGCGTCGACCGTGCCCTCCAGCAGTTCCTTGCCGTACAACTCGTCGGGGGCGACACTGCGCACCGTGGCGTCGATGCCCGCGCTGCGCAGCTGGTCGGCGGCGGTATTGGCCACGGCCAAGGCGGTGGCGTCCCGGTCGACCGCGCCGATGCGCACGGCCAGCGGCTTGCCGTCCTTGCCGACGGTGCGCGGCTGCGGGGCGGGCGAGGTCGGGGAAACCGCGGGCGGCGGCTCCGGCGCCCGGCCGTACCCCGCGGCGGCGAGCAGCGCGAACGCCTCCTCCGCCGACGGACGCGGCGGAGCGGTCGGGGCGTATCCGGGATCGGATGGTGCGAGCACCTGCGCGCGCGCCGGTTCCACCCAGTTGCCGGTCTGCGCGCCGACCGTGGCCAGCAGGGCAGGGTCCAGCAGGGCCAGCACACCCGAGCGGACCCGGGGATCGCTCAAGTCGCCCTTGCGTCCGTTGAGCGCCATCTGCAGCACTCGCGACTGCGGCATGATCGTGGTGCGCACGGAGGGAATCGCCCCCAGTTGCGCCTGGGTCGCCACGCCCCCGTGGACCAGCGCCATCTGCACGTCGCCGGTGCGCAGCGAGCCCGCCAGCTGCGCGGTCGTGCCGCCACGGCGGAGCAGGATCTGGCCCGGCATCGCCGGTGTGCCCCAGAAGCGGTCGTTGCGTTCCAGCAGCATCTCGTCACGGCCAGGGTCCGCCGAGCGGATCCCGAACGGCCCCCCGGACACCCGGACACCGTTGACCTGACCGTTCATCCCCCTGGCGAACCCGCCGGGCGCGTCCTTGAGCAGATGAGACGGCAGCAGATCGGTGAACAGCTCCCGCCAGCCGGGGTAGGGCTGCGTCATCGCGACGGTGACCGTCTTGCCGCCCGCCGACGAATTGACGTCCGAGATCATCCGGTAGCCGGCCGGGTCGACGACGCCCGGCTCGGAGATCATCTCCTGCCACAGGTAGCGGAAGTCCTCGGCCGCGATCGGCGCGCCATCCGACCAGGAAGCCTCGTTGCGCAATTTGTAGGTGATCGTGAACGGTTCCTGCGCGGTGACTTCGGCGGAGACCAGCAGCGACGAATCCGGCACCCAGGCCGTCGTCCCCGGCCGCGCCGGATCGAGCACCGGCCGGAACGGACTCGGCAGGACCAGGGAGGCGATCGCCGAGGTCGCGGCGGACTGGTCCGAGCGCAGATGTGGATTGAACGCGGTGCCGATGGTGTCCAAAGCGACGACGACGGTCGTCTCCGCGGGCTTGACCGGTGTGGTCTTCGGACTGTCGGTGCTCTCGATGGGCGGCGGCGGATTCGCCGCACAGCTGCTGATCAAGGTCAGCACTGCCACGGCCGGCAACAACGTGCGCCACGCTGCGCGTTTTCCTGCGCCCACTTTCACGCTCGGGAACTCTACCGTACGGTCGAGTCCGTTCCCAGATTCCTGCCGACCAGCGCGGAAACAACGCGGTCGAACGGATATGCGTAGTGTGGAAACACAGCAGCGGCGCAGGGCCGTGACATCACCCATACATACCGTGTCGAACCTCGGCAAATATTCGGCGTACCGTCGCGGAACAATAGGCTGCCGCACCCGAGGCGCTGCAATTCGTATGCCCATCCGTGTCGTTTGCGCAATCACACGCGCCGCCGACTCGGACATGAAGTGAACATTGCGCCGACACGCCGAACGGGAGACGAATTCTATTCGTCGACGCACCATCCGGCCGACACGGTGACAACCCACACACGCGCTGGCACAACCGCGCGTCGGGGCCCCTCGATAGCCGAGAAAGCTCATTGCGTGCACGACTCTGGATGACCACGGGTGCCGACAATATAAAGCAGGCGCACGGCACAGCCAATTATTTTCCCCCGCCACCACAACCCTCATGACGGGTAGTGGTCGACAATTACCGAAATTTTCCCACCAGCCGTCGCCCCAGAAACTTGTTCCACGCGAACGAACTGATTTCGGATCTGCATACCAAGGGCTCAGACGGTCACGGATCGAAATTGAAGACAACGAAACCGATCAGCCCTCGAATATATGGCACCGGACTTCAGCAGGGCACGCATCACGGGGCCGTCTCGAATTTCTTCCGATTGCCACCATGCCTGGTGATGCGAGGAATTGCGATCACACCCGAGGCGCCCGAGGCGAACGCGAGGCTCGCGGTACACCCGCACGATGCGAGCGCCCGCTACTGCCCGACCAGCGGTTCGGCCCGGTATTCGGTGTCACCCGCGGTGACACCGAATACGGTGGCAGACAAGTTATTACAGTGCCGCGCGGTCGCGCGCCTTGCGCCGGGACAGTTCCCGTGCGCGCTCGTTCTGCCCGAGGACCACCTTGCGCACCCGGACCACCTCCGGGGTGACCTCCACGCACTCGTCGGCGGCGCAGAACTCCATGGCGCCTTCGAGATCCAGCTGCAACGGCTTGGCCAAGGTCTCGATCACGTCGGCGGTGGAGCTGCGCATGTTGGTCAGCTTCTTCTCGCGCGTGACGTTGATGTCCAGATCCTCCGCGCGCGGATTGACGCCGACGACATGCCCCTCGTAGGTGTCCGCGCCCGGCTCCACGAAGAACTGCCCGCGGTCGGCCAGCTGGATCATCGCGAACGGCGTCACCGAGCCCGACCGGTCGGAGACCAGCGAGCCGGTGTGCCTGGCCCGGATCTCGCCCGCCCACGGCGCGTAGCCGTGCGACACGGCGTTGGCGATGCCGGTGCCGCGGGTCTCGGTGAGGAAGTCGGTGCGGAAACCGATCAGGCCACGGGAGGGAACGATGAACTCCATCCGCACCCAGCCCGCGGCGTGGTTGCTCATCTGCACCATCTTGCCCTTGCGCGCGGCCAGCAACTGGGTGATCGCGCCGAGGTACTCCTCGGGGCAGTCGATGGTCAGCTCCTCGTACGGCTCGTGCACCTTGCCGTCGACCTGCTTGGTGACCACCTGCGGCTTGCCGACGGTCAGCTCGAAGCCCTCCCTGCGCATGGTCTCGACCAGGATGGCCAGCGCCAGCTCACCGCGGCCCTGTACCTCCCAGGCGTCCGGGCGCCCGATGTCGAGCACGCGCAGCGACACGTTGCCGACCAGCTCCTGATCCAGGCGCGCCTTGACCATGCGGGCGGTCAACTTGTGCCCCTGCACCCGGCCGACCAGCGGCGAGGTGTTGGTGCCGATGGTGACCGAGATGGCGGGCTCGTCGACGGTGATGCGCGGCAGCGCGACCGGATCATCGATGTCGGCGAGGGTGTCGCCGATCATGATGTCCGGAATGCCCGCGATGGCGACGATGTCGCCCGCCACGGCCAGCTCGCCCGGCTTGCGCTCCACGCCGACGGTCTGCAGCAGTTCGGTGATCTTCACCTGCTTGACGCCGTCGGCGTGCATCCACGCGACGTTCTGTCCCTTGCGCAGTTCGCCGTTGTGGATGCGGACCAGCGCGAGACGACCGAGGAACGCCGAGGCGTCCAGGTTGGTGACGTGCGCCTGCAGCGGCGCGGACGCATCACCCTTCGGCGCGGGGATGTATTCCAGCAGCACGTCGAACAGCGCGTCGAGATTCTCCGCGGCCGGGGCGCTGCCGTTCTCCGGACGCTCCTTGGACGCCTTGCCCTCACGACCGGAGGCGTACAGCACCGGAAGGTCGAGCGCGAGCTCGGCGGCCTCGGCGGCGGCGTCGTCGAGATCGGAGGCCAGGTCCAGCAGTAGGTCGTGGCTCTCCTCGACGACCTCTTCGATGCGGGCGTCGGGGCGGTCGGTCTTGTTCACGACCAGGATCACCGGCAGCGACGCGGCCAGCGCCTTGCGCAGCACGAACCGGGTCTGCGGCAGCGGCCCCTCGGACGCGTCCACCAGCAGCACCACGCCGTCCACCATGGACAGGCCCCGTTCGACTTCGCCACCGAAGTCGGCGTGGCCGGGGGTGTCGATGACGTTGATCACGGTGACCGAGCCGTCCGGGTGGTGGCGGTGCACCGCCGTGTTCTTGGCGAGAATGGTGATGCCCTTCTCGCGTTCCAGGTCGCCGGAGTCCATCACCCGATCGACGGGCTCGGCCCGCTCGGCGAAGGCGCCCGACTGGCGCAGCATGGCGTCGACCAGGGTCGTCTTGCCGTGGTCGACGTGGGCCACGATGGCGACGTTGCGAAAATCGCGTGCAGACGACACGCCTGAATCCTCCTGCTGTTCGGTGTTGGAGCCGACGGTGCTCGGTGTCCGGCGTGCACGGACCCTCCGTGATTACGCAGGCTGCCGCCTCCGGGGCCTGACGCACACGCCGGGCTCCCTGCGAACAGGTGGAGAATCGAAACTCACCAGGCATCGCGGCGAGCTATACCCTACCGGCAGTCGGTTCGAGGCACCGTTTCAGCCTTTGTACTAAGGGTATGCTAACCGCCGTGGGCAAGGTCAAAGCCAAGAAGGTTTCGAGTCTGAAACCGAAGAAGAAGTGCTGTCGGAAGAAGACGCGCTGCGTGAAGTGCCCCGTGGTCATCATGCGGATGAAGAAGTGCGAAGCGGCCGGTGTCACCGGCAAGGATCTGAAGAAGGCGCTCAAGCAGGCGCGCGCTGCCTGACCCCCGCCGCCACCCTTTCCGGGGCGGCCCGAGGCGAGTAGTAAGGAGTGTTATGGCGCAGCAGGCACTGCTCTCCGAACCCGAAATCGCCGACGCTCTCACCGAATTGCCGGAGTGGTCCAGGTCAGGGGACAACCTGACCCGCACCGTCGAGGCGGCCACCTTCCTCGCGGGCATCGAACTGGTGCGCCGCGTCGCCGAAGTCGCGGAGGAGGCGAACCATCACCCCGACATCGATATCCGCTGGCGCAAGGTCACGTTCAGCTTGTCGACGCACTCGGCGGGCGGGCTCACCGCGCTGGATGTAGCACTGGCCCACGAGATAGACCGGCTCTGTTGATTGGCAGCGCCTGCGGCGCTGCGTGTTCGCGGCCCTCTTGTGGCTCGCGTCCGAGTGGCCGCCGCGTTCGCGACGCAGTCGCCAGCGGCGGTCGCTCG